>DAIQOP010000158.1:0-8833 GCA_036787815.1 Actinomycetota bacterium | reverse complement strand
AGCTGCACCCACTCCTGGTCGATGACCCGCCGGCCGTCGGAGAGGTGCGTCTGCTGCGCCCACTCACGGACGTCGTGGAGCTGGCGGTCGATCACACCCGACGAGCAGAGCGTGACCCGCTCGTGGTTGAGCTGGTTGGTGATGAGCGACCAGCCCTGGTTCTCGTCGCCGACGAGGTTGCCCACCGGCACCCGCACGTCTTCGTACGTGGTGATGTTGGTGTTCACGGAACCGAAGTTGTCGATCGGTTGCACGCTGAAACCGGGCGTGTCCGTGGGCACGATGATGATCGAGATGCCCTTGTGCTTCTTCACCTCGGTGTTCGTGCGCACCGCGAGCCAGATGTAGTCGGCGTCGGTCGCGAGGCTGGTGAAGATCTTCTGCCCGTTGATCACGTACTCGTCGCCGTCGCGCACGGCGCGCGTGCGCAACGACGCGAGGTC
This sequence comes from Actinomycetota bacterium, assembly GCA_036787815.1. GTDB lineage: Bacteria > Actinomycetota > Acidimicrobiia > IMCC26256 > PALSA-610 > DATBAK01. The sequence continues at coordinate 8,390 of DAIQOP010000158.1, read as the reverse complement.
GGTGCCGGCGTCGGCCTCGGTGTAGCCGATCGCGAAATGGATCTCACCGGCAAGGATCTTCGGGATGTAGAAGTTCTTCTGCTCCTCCGAGCCGAAGCGCATGATCGTCGGTGCGACCGAGTTGATCGTGAGCATCGGCACCGGCGCACCGGCGCGCATCGACTCGTCGAAGAAGACGAACTGCTCCATGGGGCCAAGCTCCTTGCCGCCCCACTCCTTCGGCCACTGGAGCCCGACCCAACCGTCGGCCGACATCTTCTTGAAGATCGCGCGCGGCACGGCTCCCGCACCTTCGCTGCCGCGAAGCTCGTCCTCGACCTCGGGCGTGAGGAGCTGCCCGTAGTACGCGCGCAGCTCGTCGCGCATTGCCTCGTGTTCCTTCGAGTACCCGACGTACATGCGCGCCTCCGAGGTAGAACCGGTTCTATCTTGGCCCGCGAAGGCGCCGCGTGTCGAGCGCGACGGGAGCGCACCGACCGACGCTGTGGCCGAGGCGTCAGGAGCGCCGAGCGGAACCGTCGGACCGTGGTGCAGGCCCGTGCCGAGACGCAGCGAGCGCGACCATCAAGCCAGCCCCGGGGGCATGAGCCGGGCGAAGTCGACCTGGCCGGTGAAGAGGGCGCCGGTGAAGCCGCCGTCGGCGAAGATGCTCACCCCGGTCACGTAGCTCGCACGCGGGCTGCCGAGGAAGATCAACGGCCACGCCTGCTCTTCGGGCCGCGAGTTGCGCCCGATCGGCTTGGGGAACTCGCGCATGAAGTCGACGCCGTTCGCTTCCTCGAAGGCGGGCATCATCGGCGTGTCGGTGGGGCCGGGGTTGAGGCAGTTGATGCGGATGCCCTTGGCGATCAGGTCGACGGACCGCGCCGCGGTGTACATGTTGATGGCCTCTTTCGAGAGGCCGTACGCGTTGAGCAGATCCTTCGGGTGGGCCTCGCACCACCCCTGCGCGGAAGCGAAGTCGGGCGTGGCCAGCAGCTCGGCGAGCTTCTCCTGATTGCCCTGCCAGGCCATGCCGGCAACCGAGGCGATGCTCGAGATCGCGGCGCCGTCGATCATGAGCGGGATGACGCGCTCGGTGAGCTCACGCAGCCCGCAGAAGTTCACCGACATCACGGCGAGACCGGGGAAGTTGTTGGGCAGCCCGGCGCAGTTGAAGAGGTTGTTCACGATCCCGCCGATGGCGTCGGCCGTCTTGGCGATCGCGGCCGGGTCCGAGAGATCGGTCTCGCTGAAGCTGGCGAGCCCCGCGACCTCGGGCTTGCGGATGTCGACCGCGTGCACCTCGGCGCCCAGATCGACGAGGATCCGCGCGGTCGCCTCGCCCATTCCCGATGCCGCTCCGGTCACGATGCAGCGCCGGCCCGAGTACCCGAGCACGTCGTCCATGGATCCTGGTCCCTTCTCGGTTTCTATTGGATGGAGATTGCCCGCTCGGGGCAGTTGTCGGCACCGGCACGCGCCTGCGCGAGGAGATCGTCGCCGACCTCGTCGTGCAGCACGACGCAGTGCCCGTAGTCGTCGGGCCCGTACACATCGGGAGCGAGCGCATAGCACCGGCCGTGGCCCGTGCACACCTCCCCGTCGACGGTGACCTTCATCGACCGGCGCTCACGACTGCACGACCGGGGTGAACACGAGGGGAAGGTACTCGACCGCGCGAATGCCGCTCGTGTAGCGGGGCGTCTCGCCCGCTTTGAGCGCGTAGTCGGGCAACCGCCGGTGCAGCTCCTCGAGCGCGACGCGCATCTCCAGCCGTGCGAGATGCGAGCCCAGGCACCGGTGCACCCCGCCGCCGAACGCGAGGTGCCGGTTGCCGGGTCGTTCGAGATCGACGACGTCAGGGTCCGGGAACTCGCTCGCGTCGATGTTGGCGGCACCGAGCAGGCACATGACGGAATCGCCTTCGCGCACCTGCTCGCCGCCGATCTGCACGTCGGTCATGGCCACGCGCGGCACACCCGGCACGGGCGTCTCCCAACGCAGGAGCTCTTCGACCGCGGCAGGCACGAGGGAGAGGTCGGCCGAGATGGCGTCCCGGCGATCGGGATGCGCGGCCAGGTACGCGACCGCGCAGGTGAGCGACGCGGTGACGGTGTCGAGGCCGGCGAGCAGGAAGAGGTAGCAGATGTCGAGGATGTCGTTGTCGCTCAGGCGATGGCCGTCGACCTCGGCTGCGACGAAGCCGCTGATGAGATCGTCACGCCGCTCGACGCGCCGCGCGTCGACGACCTTCTGGAAGTACGCGTAGATCTCCTGCCCCGCGGCGCTCTGCACGGCCTTCGCGGCCTCGGGGGTGTCGCCGACCGGGCGGATGATGCTGTCCTTGAACCGGAGGAAGAGATCGAGATCCTCGATCGGGAGCCCGAGCAACGCGAGGAACACGGTGCAGGGCAACGGGATGGCGAACTGGTCGCTGAGCTCGACCTCGCCGGCGGCCTCGAACCCGTCGATGAGCTCGTTGACGAGCCGGCGCACCTCGGGCTCGAGCTTCGCGACCTCCTTCGGCGAGAAGAGCGGGTCGAGGAGGCGCCGGAACTTGACGTGGTCGGGCGGATCGATCTGGAGCGGGATCAACGGGCGCACGTTCCCAATGTCGATCGCATCCATGTTCGACGAGAACAGCTCCGGATGGCGGAGCGCGTGCATCACGTCGTCGTGCCGGGCGAGCAACACCATGTTGTCGAGGCGGACCACCGGCGAGTGCTCGTGCATCAGGCGGTACTGCGCCTGCGGGGCGGCCGCGCCTTCGGGATCGACGTCACTTCCCCCGAACGTGCCGGTTACGACGTCGGCCATCGACCGCCCCCTCTTCGCTCGCGCCAGAAGCCTGACGTTGCCGTCAGGTTAGCGTCGACGCCTCGCGCCCGCCTCCAGCTCCGGCGGCTCGTAGCCCTCGTCGCGCCCGACGATCGTGACGCCCGGAGCGACGACCTCGTCGATGCGGTCGAGCACGCCGGCGTCGAGGTGCACACCGTCGGCCGCGAGCAGATCGGTGAGCTGTTCCATCGTCTTCGGGCCGATGATGGTCGAGGTCACCGCGGGGTGCTCGAGGGTCCATGCGAGCGCGAGATGCGTCATCGACACCCCCGCGTCGAACGCGACCTTCTCGAGCTGCTCCACCGCCTCGAACTTCCGCTGGTTGTGCCGCTTCTCGGGCCCGGAGAACATGCCCATCGCGCCCCGGCTGCCTTCCGGCCACGCCTGATCGCGCTTGTACTTGCCGGTGAGCCAACCGCCGTTGAGCGGGCTCCACACGATCACGCCCATGCCGTAGCGCGCGCACGTCGGCAGCACCGCGCGCTCGATGCCGCGCGCCAGGATCGAATACGGAGGCTGCTCGCAGCGGAAACGCTCGCGTCCCCTCCGCTCGGCGACCCACTGCGCCTCCACGATCTGCTCGGCCGGGAACGTCGACGAGCCGATCGCCCGCACCTTGCCTTCGCGCACGAGGTCGGTGAGGACACCGAGCGTCTCGTCGACATCGAGGCTCGGATCCGGGCGGTGGATCTGGTACAGGTCGATCCAGTCGGTCTGCAACCGGCGCAGGCTGTTCTCCACTTCCATGCGGATCCAGCGCCGCGAGTTGCCCTGGCGATTCGGGTCGCTGCCCATGGTGCCGTGCACTTTCGTCGCGAGGACGACGTCGTCGCGCCGGCCGAGGAGCGCCTTGCCGACGATCTCCTCGGACTCGCCGCGCGAGTACACGTCGGCGGTATCGATGAAGTTCACGCCCGCGTCGAGGGCCGCGTGGACGACGCGCGCGCACTCGTCGTGGTCGCGATTGCCCCAGAGGCCGAACATCATCGCTCCGAGGCATTGCGTGCTCACCTGGATACCGGTCCGGCCGAGCGTGCGGTACTCCATCGGGTCCTCCTCGAAGGGTTCGCCGGCGATCCTTCCTCACGGCAGCGGGAAAGGCGAGTTCGGGTGGCTGGCAGAATCGGGGGGTGCGGGCGATCCGGGGTGTGCTCTTCGACATGGGCGACACGCTGCTCGGGCGCGGCGACGGTCCCGCGATCCTGCGCGCCGAAGCCCGCAAGCTCGGACGCGACGTCGACGACGCGACCGCGCGCCGCATCTGGCGTGAGATCCAGGATCGGGCGCGCACGGCCGAGGAGATCGCGAAGGGGCGCGACCTCTCGGAGCACGCACACCGCGAGTGTTGGACCGCCCTGTACTCCGCCGCCGACGTGATCGTCGACGGCCTCGGCGCGGTGCTCTACGAACGCGAGATCTCGGCCGAGGCGTGGAGCCCGTTTCCCGACACGCTCCCCGTCGTGCGCGCGCTACGCGACGCCGGCATTCCGATGGTCGTGGTGAGCGACACGGGCTGGGACATCCGCCCGGTGCTCGATCGCCACGGCCTGCTCCCCTACTTCGCCGGCCTCGTGCTCTCCTACGAGCACGGCGTGGCGAAGCCCGCGCCCCAACTCTTCGCCGCCGCGTGCGAGCTGCTCGGAATGGGCCCGGAAGACGCGCTGATGGTCGGCGACAACGCGCTGACCGACGGCGGCGCCATCGAGTCGGGGGTGCGCGTCTACCTGCTCCCTCCGGTGCGCGAACCGGGCCCGCGCGGTCTCGCCGCGGTGCTCCGGCTCGCCGGCGTCACATCTCCGTGAGCCAGTCGCGGCCTTCGAGGATCTCGCGCACCCGGCCGACGAACGCTCCCGCGTACGCACCGTCGATCGCGCGGTGGTCGAAGCTCAGGCACAGGTAGCCGGTCGGACGGATCACGAGGGCGTCGCCGCCGGAAGCGACGACGACGCGCTTGCGTACACCATCGGTCGAGAGGATGCCCACCTCGGGTTGATTGATGATCGGCACCGAGATCTCGGTTCCGTACCCGCCCGGGTTGGTGATCGTGAACGTGCCACCGACCGCGTCGTCGGGCTTCAGCCGCTTCGCGCGTGCTCGGCGCGCGAGATCGTCGATGGCGCGTGCCAGCGCCCGCAATCGCAACGAGTCGGCGGCGTGGACGACGGGGACGACGAGCCCCTGATGATCGAGGTCGACCGCGATCCCGAGCCCGACACGCGGGCGCACGAGCAACGAGTCGTCGCCCATCGTCGCGTTGAAGAGAGGAAACGCGCGCAACGCATCGACGACGGCACGAGCGACGAACGGAAGGTAGGTGAGCGAGAACCCTTCTTCGGCGCGGAACCGCTCCCGCCATTCGCGTCGGGCGACCTCGACGGCCGAGTAGTCGGCCTCGACGATCGTGAGCGCGTGCGCGGCCATGCGGGTCGACGCGAGCAACGCCGGGCCCGCACGCGTCTGGACGCGGGTGAACGGCACCCGCTCGTCGCCGCCGGCATGCGCCGACGCCACGACATCGACGCCGGCATCCACCCTGTCACCGGCACCGGCACCGGCACCGACACCGGCAACGACACCCGCAACGACACCCGCATCGGCGCGGCGTGCGAGGTCGGCGAGCGTCACCCGGCCCTGCGCGCCCGACCCGCCCGCGGCCCGCAGCGCAGCCGGGTCGATGCCGCGCGCACGCGCCGTCCGCAGCACCGCGGGGGAGAGGAACGCCCCGACCGATCGCGGGCGCCGTACCCGCCACGGCAGAGGCGGTGCGGGAGGCTCACCCTGGGTCACGCGGCCAGCGTAGGGCGCCGTAGTCTGAACCGGCGCCGGAGGTGGCCGACATGTTGGTACGCAAGCACGCGTCCTTGCCGTTCCAGGTCTCGGTCGAGGAAACGCTGAGCGACTACCGGCTCGCGCTCGTCTCGCGCTATCTCGACGACCGGGAGATCGCCCTCCGTCAGCAGAGCAAGGCGTTCTTCCAGATCTCCGGCGCCGGCCACGAAGCGCTGCTGCTCGGCCTCGCCCGGTCGCTGCGCCCCGCGTACGACTGGTTCTTCCCGTACTACCGCGATCGTGCGCTGGCCCTCGCGCTCGGTGTCACACCGACGGAGATGTTGCTCGAGGCCGTCGGCGCGGCGACCGACCCCGCGTCGGGCGGGCGCCAGATGCCCTGCCACTGGGGCGCCGCGCACCTCAACATCGTCACCCAGACGAGCTGCACCGGGAGCCAGTGTCTTCCGGCGGTCGGGTGCGCGGAGGCCGCGCGCTACATCGGCCGGCGAACGCTCCCGGGCTGCACGGCCTACGGCGACGAGATCACCTACGTGTCGCTGGGCGAGGGCGCGACTTCGGAGGGCGAGTTCTGGGAGAGCCTGAACACCGCGTGCCGGCTGCACCTCCCCGTGCTCTACGTGGTGGCCGACAACGGCTACGCGATCTCGGTGCGGTCGTCGGACCAGATGCCCGCACCGATCTCGGAGATGGTCGCCGGCATCCGCGGCCTGCACATCGTGAAGATGGACGGCCGCGACTACTTCGAGGTGCGGCACAAGGGGGCCGACGCGATCGTGCACGCGCGCGCCGGGATCGGCCCCGTGCTCATCCATGCGACGGTGACCCGGCCGTACGCGCACTCGCTCTCGGACGACCAGAAGAAGTACCGCGGTCCCGACGAGCTCCGCGACGAGACCGAGCACGACCCGATCGCGCTGATGGAACGCGCACTCCTCGAGGCCGGCGCGCTCGACGCCGAAGGCATCGACGCGCTCAAGGAACAGGCCCGCGACGAGGTGCGGGCCGCGGCCGAGGCCGCGCTCGCCGCACCCAGGCCCGACCCGGTCACCGTGATCGACCACGTGCTCGGCACCCCGCCCGTCGTCGACGAGCCGCCCGAACCCCTCGACGGGGGCGAGGCGGTCGCGCTCGGCGAAGCGATCCGGTTGACGCTGCACGAGCAGATGGAGCACGACGAGCGCATCCGCGTGTTCGGCGAAGACGTCGCCGACTGCGATCCGGAGCTGCTCGACGTGGTCGCGGGCAAGGGCGGCGTGTTCGGCATCACGTTCGGCCTCCAGCGCAGCTTCGGTGACGCCCGCTGCTTCAACACTCCCTTGGCGGAGGCCAACATCGTCGGCCGAGGCGTGGGGATGGCCATGCGCGGCTTGCGCCCGTGCGCCGAGATCCAGTTCTTCGACTACGTGTGGCCCGCGATGCAACAGCTCAAGTCGGAGGCGGCCACGACGCGCTGGCGTTCCAACGGCGCGTTCAACTGCCCCCTCGTCGTGCGGATCGCGATCGGCGGCTACCTCACCGGCGGGTCGATCTGGCACTCGCACTGCGACGAAGCGATCTTCGCCCACATCCCGGGCATCCTCATCGCGTTCCCGTCGCGTGCCCGCGACGCCGTCGGCCTGCTGCGCACCGCGTTCAAGTGCGAAGACCCAGTCTTGTTCCTCGAGCACAAGCATCTCTACCGCCAGGGCTACAACCGCGATCCCATGCCTCCCGAGGGCTGGATGCTGCCGTTCGGCAAGGGCGCGTACGTGACCCGTGGCGATCGGGCGACGATCGTCACGTGGGGCGCGACCGTGCACCGCGCGGTGCTCGCCACTCAACAGCTCACGGAGCAGCCGACCGGCACGGACCAACCGGGGGCCGACCACGGCATCGAGATCATCGACCTGCGGACGATCAGCCCCTGGGACCACGACATCGTCGCGGAGTCGGTGCGCCGGACCGGCCGCCTGCTCGTGGTGCACGAAGACCGCCTCACCGGCGGGTTCGGTGCGGAGATCGCGGCGTTCGCCGCCGACGAGTGCTTCGAGTACCTCGACGCGCCGGTGCTCCGGCTCGCCGCGGCCGACACCCTCGTCGGCTACGAACCCACGCTCGAGGCCGCGACGCTCCCGCAGGTCGACGACATCGTCCGCGACCTCCGACACCTGCTCGCCTATTAGGCGACGGCCTCGAGGATCGCGAGCAGCTCGTCGCGCGTCGGGCCGAACGCGGGCGGCGCCGGGCGCGACTCGCGCGCCGCGTACGCGGCCATCACGTCGGAGACCACCTCGCCGTCGGCGATCAACGCATCGGGACGGGCCAGCAGGTTGAACCAGCGCAGGAACGCACGGAACACGACCGGCGAGGTCTGCAACGCGGGGAGCAACCCGTCGCGCATGACGGCCCGCAGCATCTCGCGGGAATCGTCGGTCGCCGCCGGCCCGGTCTGCGTATCGGAAGACGCATCAGACCGGGTTTCGGCGTGGTGCCCGCTCGACGCCCCAACCGCGCTCGCCGCCTTCGCCTCCTCGTCCTGGAGCACGGCGGCGCGGTACCAGGGGTCGAGCTCTTCGGTCGTGAACGCGTCGAAGGCGACCAGCGCGCCCCGATCGTCGCCCGGATGCGACCGCACGGCATCCGCGAGCCCGTACGCGTGCACCAGCGCGAGCGAGCACCCCCGGCCGTAGAGCGGGTTCGTGCACACGGACGCGTCGCCGACGGCCGCGAAACCCTCGACGATCGGCTTCCCGCCGACCACGAATGTGCGCTTGCGGTTGCGGAGACCGGCCATGAGATGC
>DAIQOP010000157.1:0-8840 GCA_036787815.1 Actinomycetota bacterium | reverse complement strand
TGGACGGCCTCCACCGTCTCGCGGTGCAGCCGCTTGCGCCGGTCGACCATCGAGAAGAACGGCAACAGCGTCGGCCGGGCCCGACCCCGTCGCGCCCGTTGCACCTCGACGCGCGTGACGAGATCGTCGAGCTGATCGAGCGCGCGCACCGACAGTGGCCCGGGTACGAGCGGGACGAGCAGTCCGTCGGCCGCATCGACGACATGCTCCGCGAGCCGGCCCGTGCCGGGCGGGCAGTCGAGCACGACGAGGTCGTAACGCTCGCGCAACGGCTCGAGCATGCTGCGCAGGCGATGCTCGTCGTCGAGGAGGCGGTCGAGGTTGCGGGCCGAACGATCGGCGGCCACGAGTGCCAAGCCCTCCCAGCGGGTGGGTATCGCCTCGTCGAGCAGCGTGCGGCGGCCGCGCACGACCTCCTTCGCACAACCGCGGCGGGCCGGAACCGCGGCGAGGCAGTGCGTCGCGGCACCCTGCGGGTCGAGGTCCCAGATCACGACGCGCAACGACCGTGCGGCGAGCGCGCCGAGGTTCACCGCGGCCGTGGTCTTCCCGACGCCACCCTTGCCGCTGCATGACGCGACGACCCTCATGCGAGCCTCGACCGTCCGTCCCCGGCCGTTCCATCGGCCGCATTCGAGGCAACGAAGGCTACGTGGCCGCTGCCGATCGCGCACCCCGGCGCAGAAAATCCTTGCATTTCCGGCCCCGAATCCGCGCGCGCGGCCCCTCATGATGTAAGGCTTGCGTTGTTTGGTCCGGAAAATCAGGAGGAAACGTGAATCGAAGCCAGCTGGTGACCGCGCTCTCAGAGCGCATTGACACGACCCGCCGGGAAGCGGATGCGGTGCTCACTTCCATCGTCGACCTCATCACGGCGACGGTCGCGGCTGGGGAGGACGTCGCCATCTCCGGGTTCGCGAAGTTCCGCCGCGTCGACCGGCCGGCCCGCATGGGTCGCAACCCTGCGACCGGTGAGACGATCAAGATCAAGGCGAAGCGTTCCGCGAAGATCACACCGCTGAAGCAGTTCAAGGACGCGGTGCTCTCGGGCAAGGCTCCGGCCAAGAAGGCCCCGGCCAAGAAGACGGTCGCGAAGAAGGCCCCCGCCAAGAAGGCTCCCGCCAAGAAGACGGCGGCGAAGAAGGCCCCGGCCAAGAAGACGGTCGCGAAGAAGGCCCCGGCGAAGAAGGCTCCGGCCAAGAAGGCCCCCGCCAAGAGGGCGGCGAAGAAGGCTCCGGCCAAGAAGGCGACGCGGCGTCGGTAGTCAACCGCACAGCAAGTTCTCTGCAAGTTCACAGGTGCCCCCGGACTTGTCCGGGGGCACCTCGCGTCACGACACGAACGTGCGTCGGCCTTGGTGTGCGACGGTCGCGCGACGCGCGCTACCGTCTCTTCTGGCCGCGGCGCCCGGTGACCCCACACACCGGGACGCTGCGGCCCTTTCGCGTCCGCGACCACTTGCAACGCAGCGATCGAGCGAGGAACGATCGGGTTTTCAGCCCGTTCCGAGATCGCGCTGCGACAACAACCACGGTCGCACGAGCACGATCGAATCGGAGAGGTTGTCGGGATCGAGTCGCATCGACACGGGGCCCGGACCCGGCGGTGCTCCGGGCGACTCCTGCACGATCGCAGGCTCGTCGTCGCGCGGGCCCTCGAGCACGTCGCGCAGGCCGAGCAGCGATGCGCGCAGCACGAGACCCGCGGTCGTCCGGGCGAAACGGTCGACGGGCCGGGGCGGCGCCGGCTCTTCTTCGAGCACCGCGTGAGGGTACGCCCGGGTTGACGCCCCCGCCCATCGTCGCGACCACCCGTCACTTCACAGGCGAGCCGCGAGGTCGAGCTCGTGCACGGCCACCGCGATCGCAGAGCCCTCCGCGGCCACCGCACCCACGTAGCCGCGCCCCACGTCGATCGGCGCGCACGACCAGCCCGGCGGGTCGATCGCGGAGGCCAAGCCACCGGCGATACCGGTGCCCCGCCCCTTGAGCACGGCCTCGACCTCGGTCCAGCGGGCGGCAAACGCGCGCGGGCGGGAGCGCTCCGGGAGCACCGCCCAGCGCTCGTAGCCGGCATCGTCGAAGACCCGGCGGGCCAGCCGGTCGAGCGTCCGGCGGGAACGGACCCGCTCGATGTCGACGCCGATGCGCTCGCCCGGTGCCGCGATCGCGATCGCGGCCCGCTCCCCCGAGTGCGACAAGCTGAACGCGAGACCGCTGACGAGCGGACGGCCACCGGGCTCCACGGCGATGGCCACGGCGGCCGGGTCCGTCTCGAGTTGCGCGCCGATCACAACGCGAGCCGCGGCATGGGCGACGACGTAGCGGCGGTGCGCGTCGCCGGTGCGGGTCGAGGCCGCGACGCGCTCTCGTTCGTCGAGCAACGCGAGCACGCCGGCCACCGCCGACGCCGGCACGCGCAGCCGCACCACCGTCACGCCCATCGCGACGGCTGTGCTCACGACCGACCGCTCACGACCGACCGCTCACGACGCGTCGAGCGTGGCTCGGCGGCGTTCGAGCGCCGCGCGCTCGCGCCCGTTCGACGCGAGCGCGATCGCCCGGTCGTACGCGCCCCGCGCCTCGGCGTGGTCGCCGGCGCGGCGGAGCAACTCCGCGCGCGCGGCATGGAACGGGTGGTAGGCCTCGAGCGAACCGGCCAGTGGCGCGAGCCGCACGAGACCGGCGCCGGGGCCGTCGGCCATCGCGATCGCGACGGCCTGGTTGAGCGCGACGACCGGCCCGGGCGAGAGCTGCATCAACACGCCGTAGAGCGCTGCGATCTGGGGCCAGTCGGTGGCGTCGACGCTCTCGGCCACGGCGTGCAGCGCCGCGATCGCCGCCTGGACCTGATACGGCCCGACGGCGCCCGACCTCAACGCGGCCTCCACCAGAGCCTCCCCCTCCGAGATCTCGTCGCGGTCCCAACGAGCGCGGTCCTGGGCTTCGAGCAGCACGAGGTCACCCTCGGCCGAGATCCTGGCCTCGCGTCGGGCGTGATGCAGCAGCATCAGGGCGAGCAGTCCCGTGGCCTCGGGGTCGCCGGCGAACCCGGCGCGCACGAGACGCGTGAGCCGGATCGCCTCGCGGCACAGGTCGTCGCGCACGAGGTCGTCGCCCGTGGTCGCGGTGTATCCCTCGTTGAAGATCAGGTACAGGCAGGCCAACACCCCGGCGAGACGCTCTTCGAGCAACTCGGGCGGTGGAACCCGGAACGGGATCCCGGCGTCGCGGATCTTGCGCTTGGCCCGCACGATGCGTTGCGCGACCGTCGCCTCGCTCACGACGAACGCCCGCGCCAGCTCCGCGGTGTCGAGACCACCGACGGCCTTCAGGGTGAGCGCGACGCGTCCCTCGATCGGCAGCGCCGGATGGCAACACGTGAAGAGCAGGCACAGGCGATCGTCGTCGATCGGCGCGGGCGCGGTGCCCGCCGCGACCGCGTCGCCGTCGCCGCGATCTGCATCACGCTGCAGTCGGGCGACCTTGCGGGCGAGCGTGGCGTCGCGGCGCAGCCGGTCGAGCGCCTTGCGACGCGCGGTGGTGGTGATCCACGCCGCCGGTTTCGCCGGTATCCCCGTCACCGGCCACGTCTCGATCGCGACCGTCAACGCGTCCTGGGCCGCATCTTCGGCGAGCGCGAGATCGCCGAACCTCCGGGTGAGCCCGGCGACGACCCGGCCCCACTCGAGCCGCACGATTGTCTCGATCGACGCGTGCACGTCGGCGGCGGGGGCGTCGGGGGGCACGGCACGATTCTGCCGCCCGGAGGTCCGACCTCGCGCCCGGGCCCTACATGGCCGTGTAGTCCGCAACCGGCCGGACCTCGACGGCCGTGTGGCCGGCCGCCGGGATCTTCGCGGCCCAGGCGATGGCGGCATCGAGGTCGGCGACGTCGACCACGTAGTAGCCGGCGAGGTGCTCCTTGGTCTCCGCGAAGGGACCGTCGCTCGTGAGCGTCTCTCCGCCCCGGAGGCGCACGGTCGTCGCGGTGTCGTTGCCGTGCAACGGATCGCCCGACACCATCCCACCCGCGGCGACCAGCTCCTGCGTGAACGTGCCGTAGGCCCGGTTCTCGGCGTCACCCTCGGGCGTGCCGGCGGCGGGTGCCGTCCGGGGGTCGACGTAGATGAGCAACATGTACTTCATTCGCGAGCCTCGCTTCTCTGGCCACCCCGGCGGCGGCAGTCGGAATCACGACGAACGGCGGTCGCCAGTTTCGACCGGTGTCGGAAGAACGGTGGGTCAGTGCCCGATCAGACGCTCGGTGATCGAGCGGCCGGTGAGCGGGCGGCCGGTGCGCGCCGCGCGTTCGTCGAGCCTCAGCGACGCGTGCTGCAGGTAGCGCGCGGCCAGGAATCGGAGCGGCTCGGGCTCCCAAGACCGGGAACGATGGTTCACCATCGGCAGGCGCGTGAGCTCCGACTCGGTTCCCGTGATGAGATCGGCGAGCACGCGACCGCCGAGGTTGGTCGCGGCCACGCCTTCGCCGGTGTAGCCGTGCGCGGTCGCGACGCCCGCCTCCCGGTCGTAGCGCATCGTCGGGATCCAGTCGCGCGGCACACCGACGGTGCCTCCCCACGCGTGCGTCGTCTGCACGCCGGCCAACGACGGGAACCAGTCGACGATCGAGCGGCGCAGGCGTTCGTGGGTGACCTCATGGCGGTCGAACTCCGGGCGGATCGCCGAGCCGAAGTGATACGGCGCGCCCCGGCCGCCGAAGAGGACGCGTCCGTCTCGCGTGCGCGAGAGGTAGTCGACGGTGAGCGCCTGCGAGTGCACGACGGCGCGGTGGGTCCAGTGGATCTCGGCGAGCTGGGCGTCGGTCAACGGCTCGGTGAGCACGATGAGCGAGTAGATGGGCAGCACCGCCCGCCGGTACCCGGGCAGGGCCGACAGGTACGACTCCCCCGCGAGCACCACCACGCCCGCCCGCACGATGCCCCGCGCGGTCTCGAGTGCCGGCCTCGCGCCCGTCTGCACGTTGGTGACGGCCGTGCCCTCGACGATCGTCGCGCCCTTGCGTTCGACCGCGCGCGCGAGCCCGCGCACCAGACGACCGGGATGCACCGCCGCGGTCGCGGGGAACCAGATGCCGCCGACCACGCCGGCGACCTCGAGCCGCTCGCGAGCGGCCGCTCCGTCGAGACGGTGCGCGAACTCGGGAATGCCGAGCCGGTCGTAGCTGCGTTGCGCCGCGTCGAGGGCCGGGAGTTGATGCCGGCCGATCGCGAGGGAGAGCTCGCCGTCCTTCTGGTAGTGCGCGTCGATGCCTTCGACCTCGACGACGCGCCCGATCTCGTCGACGGTCGCGACCATCGCGTCGTGCACCGCGCGCGCCGCGTCCCGCCCGTACTTGTGGGTGAGCAGATCGGGCCCGGCACCGAACCCGAAGGTGCACCAGGCACCGTTGCGCCCCGACGCCCCGAACCCTGCGACGTCGCGCTCGACGACGATGATGCGCAGCGACGGATCGCGTTCGAGCAGCGAGTACGCCGTCCAGAGTCCGGTGTAGCCCGCACCGAGGATCGCGACGTCGACGTCGACCGAACCGTCGAGCGGCGGCCGCGGCGTCAGATCGTCGCCGCTGGTCTCGAGCCAGTAGCTGACCGACGCGTAGCCCATGCGTGGCGCACTCTACGACGAGGTCGGTTCGTTAGGCTCCGAGCGTGCTCACGATTGCCTCCGACGCGCATCGAGCGCACGTTCCTCACGGAGCCGTCCTCGACGCGGGCACACCGGTCGCGGCGCCCGAGATTCCCGAGCGCGCCGAACGGATCCGTGCCGCGATCGACGCCTCCGGGCTCGGTCCGGTGCGTGAGCCCGAGGTGCACGGCCTCGATCCCGTGTTACGCGTGCACACCCGCGACTACGTCGAGTTCCTGGAACGGATCTACGGCGAATGGATCGCCGCGACCGGCGCCGCCCCGGGCAGCGAGGCCACCGGGTACGCGCGCCCGATCCGCGGCGACGCGGTGAGCACCGCGAACCTCATGCACCCCATCGCCAAGCTCGGTTGGTACTCGCACGACACCGACCCGATCCTGCCCGGCACCTGGAGCGCCGCGAGCGCCGCGGTCGACATCGCACTCACCGCCGGCGACGCGCTGCGCTCGGCCGGCCGCGGCGGCGCGTACGCGCTGTGCCGCCCGCCCGGCCACCATGCCGCTTCCGACAGCCTTGCGGGGTACTGCTACCTCAACAACGCGGCAATTGCGGCCCGCGCCTTCGCCGACGCCGGTGCTCGAGTCGCGGTGCTCGACGTCGACTTCCACCACGGCAACGGCACGCAGGCGATCTTCTCCGACGATCCCGACGTGTTCTTCGCCTCGCTGCACGCCGACCCGGCCGACGACTACCCGTACCTCTCCGGCTTCGCGCACGAGCGGGGCACGGGTGCCGGTGAGGGAACCACCCTCAACCTGCCCCTCCCGCCCGGCACCGAGTGGTCGGCGTACGCGGAAGCGCTGACGATCGCGCGCTCGGGTATCCGCGGGTTCGGTGCCGACATGGTCGTCGTCTCGCTCGGCGTCGACACCGCGGCCGAAGATGCCGACTCCTTCCGCCTCACCGGCGACGACTTCAGCCGCCTCGGCGGCGCGATCGCGTCGCTCGGGCTCCCCACGCTCTTCGTGCAGGAGGGCGGCTACTGCCTCGAGGTGATCGGCCGCAACGTCGTCAACGTGCTCGCCGCGTTCGAAGGTGCGTGACCCGCTCCGAGTCAGCCAGGGAGTGCCTCCGAGCGCAACCGCGCCGGTCCGCAGACGACCGCGAGCACGGCGGCCCACGCGACCCCGAGCATCAGGAGCGCACCGATCGAGTGGTGCGCCAGCGGACCCCACACGAGCGCACCGACCCCGACCGATCCTCCGAACCCCATGATCCACAAGGCCATGACCCGGCCCCGCACGGCATTGTCGACGTGCTCCTGGAGCACCGTCGACAGCGATGTGATCACGAGGAAGTACGCGTATCCGAGCGCGAAGGCAACGGGGAACGATGCCCCACCGACGTGCAACAGGCCGAACAACGCGAGCAGCACCGCGAACGCGACGAGGCCGGGCCGGACGAGGTCGGACTTCGGGCGGTGCGCGAACACCGATCCGACGCTCACCGCTCCACACGCTGCTCCGAGCCCGAAGCACGCGTACAGCAAGCCGTAGCTCGTCGACTTGGGTGAGATGGCGTAGTGCTCCGACGCGAGCACCGACATGAACGAGATGAAGTTCAACGAGATGAACGAGAACGTGAAGACGACGAACAGCACGAGCGTCACGAGCCGGTCGGCCAGCGCCACCCGGAAGCCCGACATCAAGCGCGCGAGCCCCCGTTCGGAGATCGCCGAGTCGACCCGCCGCGGATACTTCGCGGCCGTCAGGCTGTAGACCGCGGCGAGGTAGGTGAGCGCGTTGATCGCGAACACCGGCGACGCCCCGAAGCGCGAGTAGATGAGCGCCGCGATCGGCGGCCCGATCACCCGCGAGAGGTTCATCTGCACCGAGGCGAGCGCGACCGCGCCGGAGAGGTCTTCGCGCGGCACGAGCGACGGCATGATGGCGCTCATCCCCGGTCCACCCATCGCGTTCGCGATGCCGATCGCCAGCACACACGCGAAGATCGCCGCCGGAGCCGGATGATGCCCGAGCGCGAGGCCGGCGAGCACCAGCGCGAGCGCGAGCTGCACCAACTGGGCCGTGATCAGCAGCCGGCGGCGGTCGAGGGTGTCGGCGAGCACGCCGCTGACGGTCGAGAGGAAGAGCAACGGGCCGAGCTGGGCGAAGGCCAGCAGACCCACGAAGCCGGCCGAGTGCGTGAGCACGAACCCGTACGCGCCGAGGAGCACGTTCTGCATCCAGGTGCCGATGTTGGAGGCGAACACTCCGCTCCAGAACACCCGGAAGTCGCGGTGGCGCAATGCTGCACGCGCCGTGCCCCTGACCAGGACCACATCGCCGTCGATGAGCGCGTCGGAGACCTGTTCCGAGTCGGAGTCGTCGGAACGGTGCACCTGCATCGGCCTCCAACCTAGAGGAGGCCGGGGGTTGACCCGAAAGCGCAAAGCGGGGAAGGGTGGCCACCGTGCTCGATCTCATCGTCGTCGGAGGCGGAGTCGTGGGTGCCGCCGCGGCGTACCGCAGCGTGGGTCGCGGTGCCCGCACGCTGCTGGTCGACCGGCACCACGAAGGCCGGGCGACCGACGCCGGTGCCGGGATCCTCTCGCCCGAGACCGAGATCCGCGACGGCTCTCCGCGCCAGACCATGATCGACGCGACGCCGGCCTTCTACGCCGAGCTCATCGATGCGTTGGCCCGCGATGGTGAGCACGACACCGGGTTCGTCCGCTGCGGCAAGCTCGTGATCGCGCGCGACGAGCACGAATCGCTCATGCTCGACGGCTATCTCCGCCTCCTGCTCGACCCGACCCGGCCCGGCGCGGTACCGGAGCCCGGCACGATCGGCGAGGTCACCCCGGCGGAGGCGCGCGCCCGGTTCCCCGTGCTCGGCGAGGTCGCGAAGGCGTTCGTGTCGAAGCACGCGGCGCGCGTCGACGGGCGCATGCTCACCGCCGCGCTGCTCCGCGCGGCCGAGCACCACGGGCTCGAGCGCGAGTCGTTCGAGGTCGAGGCACTCACGCTCGACGGGATGCACGTCACCGGCATCTCCGGCGACTCCCGCACCTTCGCGGCCCGTTCGGTGCTCATCGCCGGCGGGGCGTGGTCGCCGGCGCTTGCCGAGCGGCTCGGCGTCGACCTACCCGTGGTGCCGCAGCGCGGGCAGATCGCCCACCTCCGGCTCGACGGCCTCGATACCGAGGCCTGGCCGGTGCTGGCGCCGCTCCAC
>DAIQOP010000156.1:0-8869 GCA_036787815.1 Actinomycetota bacterium | reverse complement strand
TGGCGGCAGGGGCGTAGGCGCATGTCGGGTCGGCCGCGAGCGCGTCGCCGGTCAGTGCCCACGCCCGCGCGCGGCTCCCGCCGCAGATCGCTCGGTACCCGCAGTGTCCGCACTTGCCGCCGAGCTGTTCGGGATCGCGGAGCGACGTGAACAGCGGCGCCTCGCGGTACCAGTGCGAGAGCGGTGCGTCGCGCACGTTGCCGACTGACCGGGGAAGGAAGCCGGACGGGCAGACGTCGCCGACGTGGGAGACGAACGCGAAGCCGTTGCCGTCGTTGACGCCGGGGCCCGGCTCGCGTCCGAGCTGCGCGCGCACGCGCCGGTAGGTCGGCGCGGCGATCGTCCGGACCGCGAACGGCAGCTCGACCCTGGCGAGCCAGCGCAAGACCTGCTCGTGCTCGTCGGGATCGAGCATGTCCGCGGTGTCGGCTCGACCCGTTGGCACGAGGAAGAAGAGCGACCACAGGTCGACGAGCCCCTCGAGCCGCCGTGCCACGTCGGGGAGCTCCGCGACGGTGCGTCGCGAGACGGTGGTGCCCACCTGGAGTCGCGCGCCGAGGTCATGCACCGTCTGGATCGCGGTGCAGGTGCGGTCGAACGAGCCGCGCACCTGCCTGACGGCGTCGTGGGTCTCGGCGGACGCGCCGTCGAGGCTCAGGTGGATCGTGGCCGCGCCCGCATCGAGCGCTCGAGCGAGCGCGTCGCGGGTAAGGCGAGGGGTGACGCTCGGCGAGAACCCCGCGTGCATGTGCGCGTCGTCGACCGCGCGCAGGAGCTCGAAGACGTCTGGCCGCGCGAGTGGATCCCCGCCGGTGATCACGAGCACCCGCGTGCCCATCGCGGCCGCGTCGGCGACGAGGGTCAGACCCTCCTCCGTCGTCAGCTCGCGCGGGTCGCGGTGCGTCTGCGCGTCCGCGCGGCAGTGCACACATCGCAGCGGGCATGCCCGCGTGATCTCCCACGCGACGGTGAACGGCGCCGACGCGAAGTCGTGCGACGCGAACCCGAGGCCAGGTCCCGCGCGCGGGATGTTCACGCGTCCACCAACGTGCAGGAGGGGTCGTACCCCCAGGGGTCACCGGTGAAGGCCTCCGCGCGGGCGCGGAAGCCGCCGCCACACAGCTCGAGGTCGTCGCAGCGGCTGCACTGCTCGGGGATCGGTCGTTCCCCCGCCCGCAGCGCCAGCAGGTGCGCATCGGTCGGCTCGGACCAGATCGCGGAGAAGGGCCGATCGAGCACGTTCCCGAACGTGCGATGGCGCGAGAACTGGTCGGGGTGCACGTCTCCCCGCTCGTCGATGCACGCGAGGCCTGCCCCCGAACCGCCGGTCGCGCCGCGGTTCCATCGCAGCGCGGCGCGGCACGCCGCCGCGGCGTCGGCATCGCGCTCGGCGAGCCAGCGGTGCAGCCACGGACCGTCACTGGGGTTGTCGACGGTGAGCACCTCGGTCTCGGGGTGGTCGAGCGCGAAGCCGAACAGCCGGTCGAGCGCGTTCCGCCGCTCCTCGACCGTGATGTCGTCGAGGAAGCGGCCCCGGCCCGACGGGACGAGGTGGTACACGCACAGACGATCGATCTGCTCGTCGAGCACCAACCCCAGGATCTCGTCGAGGCTGGGGAGCGTCTCGGGCGTGAGCATGAAGCGGACCCCGCGGCGCACGCCCGCACCGTGGAGCGCCCGCAACCCGCCGATCGCCGCGGCGCGCGCCCCGGCCTGGCGCCGGAGCCGGTCATGCGCGGCCTCGCAGCCGTCGATGCTCACACCCACGTAGACCACGCCCGCAGCTGCGATCGCCGCGGCGATGCCGTCGTCGATCAGCGTGCCGTTCGACGACAGGGTGAGCCGGAGGCCCCGGTCGCGGCCGTGGGCGACAAGCTCGAGGAGATCGGGGCGCACGAGGGGCTCACCGCCGGAGAGCAGCACTGCCGGCACGCCGAAGTCCGCGAGGTCGTCCAGGAGGGCGCAGGCCTGGGCATGGTCCAACTCGTCGGGAGCCGGCGCGCGATGGGCCGATGCGTAGCAGTGCGCACATGCGAGGTTGCACGCGCGCGTCAGGTTCCACGCGACGACGGGCCTGCGCTCGAGGGCCGATCCCGGCGTCCGTTCACCGTCCCGCCGGGCGCCGTAGCGGAGTGCGTCGGACGCGGACTGCCGTACACCCAGCAGCGTCGAGACGTTGAGCACTGTGCACTCCGATCGATGTCGTCGCCGCAGTGTAAGCACCGCGACTGTCGGTGCCGAGAATTCGTCGGGCCCGGGTCCTGTTGGGTTTCCGGAGTGCCGGCTCCTCGAATACGTCAGTCAATGGTTGGGACGTTCGCCTCTTCACATTGCGTCTGGCGCGGCCTTGGATAGAGGCGATAGGTGGGCGAAGGCTGGGCCGATCGAAGGGGTGGGTCCCGTGAACGGTTCCGTGATTTCTGCGTTGGCGTCGGAGGTTTCGGTCTCGGTGGCGGGCGTCGGGTCGTTCCTGCCTGAGCATCGAGTCTCCAACGAGGAGATCCTCAAATACCTTCGCCCGGCCCGACCTGATGGCCGGTTGCTCGAGCCCGAGTGGGTCGTGAAGCACCTCGCGATCCAAGAGCGACGGCTCGACTACGAGTTCGGTGGGCGGGGCAAGCGCAACCGGGAAGACGGCGGGATCTACGACGGTGACCTGACGCTGCGGGCGGCGCGTTCAGCCCTGGACGACGCCGACCTCGACGCCGCGGACATCGACCTGTTCGTCCACGTCACCTCGACTCCGGACACGATCTCGTGCCAGGACCACTTCCGTTACCTGATGAGCGAACTCGGGTTGCGTCGTGACGTCGAGTTGGTTCACCACAATCTCGGCTGTGCCGGTCTCGCGTCGGGCTTTCGCACCGCTGCGGCCTCGCTCGTCTCCGCGGTGCCGGCAACCGCGTTGGTGGTGGCGAGCAACTGCCCTTCGGGCTACTTCGGTCCCGAGGTCCACGATTACTACTACGACCATCCCAGCGGCATGGGCTGGCTGGCGCCCCTCATGTTCGCCGACGGCGCGGGTGCCGTCGTGTTCCGCTCGGCTCCGCGAGACCCCGACAGCGCTCCACGAGGACTGCTCTCGGTCCGCCACGAGACCAACCCTGACGTCGCGCTGGTGACCTACCCGGCGGGTGGCTGTCTGCATCACACGTCGGCTGCCAACCTCGCCGACAACGTCTTCTTGATGGACGGCGTGAAGGTTGCCGAGGTCTTCGTCCCGTTGATGACTCGCAACTTCGAGATGCTCCAGGAGGATTGGCCCACCAAGATCAAGCCGACGACGGGAACGGACTTCGACGTCGACGCAGTCGATCGTTGGTACTTGCACCAAGCGAACGGTGTCGTGGTTCGTCGGGCGGTGGAGATGCTCGGCCTTCCGCCCGAGCGGGTCCCGATCGGTGTCGATCACTACGGCAACACCTCGGCTTCCAGCACCCTGATCCTGCTCGACGAGGACCGCCGAGCCGGCCGCGTTCACGACGGGGATCTCCTCGTGTTCCTGTGGATCGGAGCGGGCGCCGGTGCAATGAACGGCTACTCGACGATGGTGCTGTGATCCATACGGTCGGCAAGTGTCGTGTCCCGGTCGGCAAGTGTCGTGTCCCGGTCGTGGGTCGCCGGGTTCGTCACCGACATGATCGTCACTGCCGCCGGCGCGTGACCGCGCGCCGACATCGACCCGATATCCCGTACGGCCGCTGTTGCATCGAGCCGGCGCGGAGTCCTTACGCTGGGCCGCTGTAGGCGAGCCGGAGGAGCTCGACGATTTCGCGCACCAGCGGCATCCGCGGATTGGTCCGCATGCTGGGATCGGCGAAGGTCACCTTGGCCAGATCGGGCAGGGCGGCTTCGAACTCGTCCTCGACCACCCCGGCATCCTTGAGCGTGCGCGGCATGGCCACAGCTTCGAGGAGCCCGTCGACATGGTCGAACAGGCGCTGGCGGCGCTCTTCTTCGGTGCGGCCGCCGAAGATGATCCGGCCGAGCATTGCGTACTTCTCCGGCGCGACGTAGGCCGAGTAACCCGGGGCGGGCATGAACTTCGTGGGCAACGACGCGTTGTAGCGCATGACGTGCGGGAGGAAGATGCCGTTGGCCCGGCCGTGGGGGATGTGGAACCGAGCACCCACCGCGTGCGCGAGCGCGTGGTTCACGCCCACGAAGGCGTTGGAGAACGCGAGGCCGGCGATCGTGGCCGCGTTCGCCATCGCGGTGCGGGCCTCGAGGTCGGAGCCGTCGGCGTATGCGCGCGGCAACGCGTCGAAGATCAGGCGCGCCGCCTGCACGCAGAACGCGTCGGTGTACGACGACGCGAAGATCGACACCGCTGCCTCCACGGCGTGCGTCAGCGCGTCGATGCCCGTGTCGGCGGTGATCGACGGCGGCATCGTCAGGGTGAGCATCGGGTCGACGATCGCCATGTCGGGCACCAGCGAGTAGTCGACCAGGGTCGCCTTGGTGTCGCCGACGGTGATCACCGCTCCGGGCGAGACCTCGGATCCCGTGCCCGCCGTGGTCGGGATCGCCACGAGCTTCACGGTGTGGGCGACCTGCGGGTAGTCGGCGACGCGCTTGCGGGCGTCGAGGAACGGCAGGGTCAGGTCGCGCATCGTCCGGTCGGGGTGCTCGTAGAAGAGGCGCATGGCCTTCGCCGCGTCGAGCACCGATCCACCGCCCACCGCGACGACGAGGTCGGGCCGGGCGCGCTCGAGGGCCTCGACCCCGGCCCGCACGACCGCCTCACCGGGCTCGGGGACCACGTCGGAGAAGACGCGCACGTTGGAGGTGCGCAGGTACTTGCGGATCTCGTCGACGACGCCGCGCGCCTCGGTGTCGGCGTCGGTGACGATGACGACTTGCTGCGCCTCGACCTGCCGGAGGTTTTCAAGGGCCCCGGCGTTGAAGTAGGTGTCGGACGGCACCCGGAACCACTGCGGCGGTGTGCGGCGGTGGGACACGGCCTTCACGTTGAGCAGGTTGCGGTAGTTGACGTTGTCGGTGGTGCTCGAGCCGCCCCAGGTGCCGCAGCCGAGGGACATGGTCGGCGTCATCGAGTTGTAGACGCCGCCGAGGGCGCCCACGGCCGTGGGCGCGTTGACGAGGATGCGGCCGGTGCGGACCGTCAGCGCGAAACGGTCGACGATCTCGTGATCGCGGGCGTAGATGGCGGATGTGTGGCCGAGGCCGCCGCGTTCGGTGACGAGCACGCAGGTGTCGAGCGCATGCTGCTCGTCGCGTGCTCGCACCAACCCGAGGATGGGCATGAGCTTCTCGTGCACGAGCGGGTGCTCGGCGAGCTGGTCGAGGTCTGCGGGCAGCGGCGCCAGAAGGACCTTCGCGTCTTCGTCGGCCTCGATGCCGGCAGCTCGCGCGAGGACCGCGGCCGGCTGTCCCAGTGCCTCGAGGTTGACGGCGCCGTCGCACCCGAACACGAAACCCGCCAGCCGGTCGACCTCGTCGGCGTCGAGCAGGCGCGCCCCCATGCGCTGGAACTCGGCGACCACTTCGTCGTAGATGCCGTCGTCGATCACGCACGTCTGTTCGGCGGGGCAGATCACCGACGCGTCGAAGGTCTTCGAGATGAGGATGTCGACGACGGCCATCTTCACGTCGGCCGTGCGGTGCAGGTACACGGGCGCATTGCCGGGCCCCACGCTGATGGCGGGCTTACCGGCCGAGTTGGCCGCCTGGACCACCTTCGGGCCGCCCGTCGTCCAGATGAAGTCGATCCCAGGGTGATGGAAGAGGTAATGCGTGACCTCATGGGGGAGGTCGGGGATCACCTGGAGGGCACCCCGTGGCAGTCCCGCCTTCTCGCCGGCTTCCCGCAGGACCTCGGCGGACCGTTCCGCGCAGCGCACGGCCCGTGGTGAAGGACGGAACACGATGGCGTTGCGCGTCTTCGCGGCCACGATGGCCTTGAACAGCACCGTCGACGTCGGGTTCGTGATCGGCGTGATGGCCATGACCACGCCGATCGGCTCGGCGACGTACTCGATGCCGCGCTCCGGGTCGGTGTCGATCACCCCGACCGTCCGCTTGTCCTTCAGGTAGTCGTAGAGGAACTCGGTGGCCACGTAGTTCTTCACGACCTTGTCCTCGAAGACGCCGAAGCCGCTCTCGTCGATGGCCAACTCGGCGAGCTCCATTGCCGCCTCGAGGCCGGCGACCACCATGGCCCACACGATGGCGTCGACCGTCTCCTGGTCGAGGGCGCGGAACTCGGCGGCCGCCTGCTGCGCGCGTTCGACGACCAGGTCGAGCTCGGCGGCGCGCTCGGGCGCGACGCCCCACTGCATCGGCGTCTCTGCAGTGGCCATG
Source organism: Actinomycetota bacterium (assembly GCA_036787815.1). Lineage (GTDB taxonomy): Bacteria > Actinomycetota > Acidimicrobiia > IMCC26256 > PALSA-610 > DATBAK01. Next base: position 2,545 of record DAIQOP010000156.1, on the reverse strand, counting down.
GCGTCCCCCTGTCCGTGCGGCACGCCTTCTCTCACGGACGGTAAGAGGAGCGCGCGCGGTTGACAAGGGCCATCGGGCCCAATCGGCGGCCCGAAAGCGCCGAAGCCTCCGGTTCAGTCGACCGGGACGAGCTTGCGGCGGGCGCGCCGGCGCGTGCGCGGGTGGTCCGGTGTCGCGGGCGGGGATTCGGGAGCGTGTTGCGGGCGACTGACGTGGTCGTGCGCGTGGGTGATCGCGGCCTCGAGCTCACCGAACAGGTGGTTCTCGTGGGCGAGCCGATCCAACGCGCCCACGGCTTCGAGCAGCTTGAGATGGTCGGCTCGGGGTCCCGTGATCAGCACGGTGATACCGCGCCCCTCGAGCTCGGCGACGATGTCGCCGAGCGCCTGAGCGCCCGTCGCGTCGAGGATCTGTAGCTGCGGCATGCGCAAGATCACGACTCTGACGTCGGCCACTGCCGTGAGCTCGCTCAGGAAGCGCTGTGCAGCGCCGAAGAACAATGCGCCGTCGAGGCGGTACGCGAGGATGTGCTCGGAGAACAGTTGAGATTCGATCTCCGCGCTCACCTCTCCGCCGCGACCGTCGGGCTCCATGTCGGCTGAGCCGTTGGCGAAGGCTGGTCGGGCGAACATGGGCGGCACCGGCATGCGCACCGGTTCCGCGACCGCTGCGGCAGCACGCGACATGCTGCGCAGCGCGAGGATCGCCGCGACCGCGCCCCGATCTCCACTGCGAGGATCAGATCGAAGACCACCGTTGCCGCGGCGGTGAGCAGGAGCACCAACGCGTCCGAACGAGTCGACCGCAACACGAACCTCACGTTGTGGATCTCGACCATCCGCACGGCGGTGACCATCAACACGCCGGCGAGTGCCGCGAGCGGGATCTGTTTGACGAGCCCACCGCCGAAGTAGACGACGAGGATCAACACGACGGAATGCACGATCGCCGAAAGGCGCGTGCGCGCGCCCGCGCGAACGTTGACCGCGGTGCGGGCGATCGCACCGGTGGCGGGCATCCCACCGAACAACGGTGACGCGAGGTTGGCCAAGCCTTGTCCGAACAGCTCACGGTCCGGGTCGTGCTTGGGGGTATCGACCATGCCGTCGGCGACCTTGGCCGAGAGCAGGCTCTCCAGCGCGCCGAGCAACGCCACGGCGAACGCGGCCGACAGCAGGTCGCTGATCCGGGTCATCGAGATGGACGGGAACGAAGGGAGAGGCAACGAGCTCGGCAATCGCCCGATGCGTGCGACGTCGAACGTGGTGACCTTCGACGCGATCGTTGCGACTGCGACTGCCAGCAACGACGCGGGTAGCGCGCGATGCAGTCGCGGAGCCAGGAGCATCACCGCGGCGACCAGCACGACGAGGCCCAGCGCCGCGAGCTTGCCGTTGCTGAACGCGTCGCCGACAGCCTTCGCCGCGACGAGCGCCGTGTTCTCCCCCTTGGGCTTCTTCACGCCCAACGCCGCGGGGACCTGCTGCAAGAAGATGATCACCGCGATCCCGACCGTGAAGCCCTCGACGACGGGCCACGGGATGTAGGCGAGATACCGACCGAGCCTTGCCAACGACGCGGCGATGATCAGCACACCCGCCATGATCCCGACGACGTACACCGCATTGACGCCGTACCGGGCCACGATGGGCACCAGCACGACGGTCATCGCGCCGGTCGGGCCCGACACCTGGACGTTCGATCCGCCGAAGATCCCCGCCACGAGCCCGGCGACGATCGCGGTCATCAGTCCCGCGGCCGCCCCCATCCCGGTCGTGATCCCGAAGGCCAGGGCCAACGGCAGCGCGACGACCCCGACGGTGACACCCGCGACCATGTCCTTGCGCCACGAACGCCCGAGGCCCGCGTAGTCCGCCCGGCGCGGCAACAACCCCGAGACCTGCCGGAGCAGGGTCCGGGACGGTCGGCCGCCGGCCCGTCCCGGCGGCCCGTCGCCGGCCTCGACCTCACCCGCAGCGGTCATTGCTCGCTCGCCGCGACGCGAAGGTCTGCCAACAGCTCCTGGGACTCGGCCAGCGAGTTGATCAACACCCGTTTCGCCGCATCCAGCAGCTTCGCGAGCTCGGGGTCTCGGATCGCGTAGAACACCGACGAGCCGTCCTTGCGGGTCGTGACCAACCCCGCGCGCCGCAGGATCCCGAGCTGTTGCGACAGATGCGAGGACTCGATTCCCACCAGCGGCTGCATCTCGCCGACGGAGCGCTCTCCCTCGACGAGCAGCTCCAAGACCCGGATTCTCGCCGGGTGCGCCAGCGACCGGAACAGATCCGCCTTGATCTCCGAGATGGGCCGGCTCAACGCGGCCATGAGCGAACGTTCGGGCATTCCGGCATTCCCCTATCGAATATGTAACGTCGTCAACTTAGTATCTGACAATAGTATCAGATATCACGGTGAGCGGCACCTGCTCGGCTGCCGGCTACCGAGCCGTCGAGTGCGCGTGCGGCCCGGTTTCACGCTAGGCATGCCACGTGATCTCGGGCTTCGTGCATCCTGACTTCGGTGGCGTCACCGAAGCGCTACG
>DAIQOP010000155.1:3350-8999 GCA_036787815.1 Actinomycetota bacterium | reverse complement strand
GCGACGTGCACGACATCGGCAAGAACCTGGTCGACATCATCCTGTCGAACAACGGGTACACGGTGCACAACCTCGGAATCAAGGTGCCGATCCACGACCTCGTCGAGGCCGCGGTGAGCACCGGCGCCGACGCGATCGGGATGAGCGGGCTCCTCGTGAAGAGCACGCTGATCATGCGCGAGAACCTCATCGAGATGAACGACCGGGGTCTCGACAAGATCCCGGTGTTGCTCGGTGGCGCCGCGCTCACCCGCAACTACGTCGAGCACGACCTGCGCACCGTCTACAACGGCCGCGTCTTCTACGGGAAGGACGCGTTCGAAGGGTTGCGCACGATCGAGACGCTGATGGAAGGCAAGCGCAGCGGCAACCTCGACCCCGAGTTCGGCACGGTGCCCGTCGAGCGCAGCGTGGCGAAGCGCCGTCACGAGCCGGCGCCCGTCGCCGACGCCGACGTGCCCGCCCGCTCCGACGTCGCGATCGACCACAAGGTGTTCGTCCCCCCGTTCGTCGGATCGCGCGTGGCCAAGGGCATCTCGCTCGACGAGATCGCCGAGTACGTCAACGAGACCGCGCTCTTCCGCGGTCAATGGCAGTTCAAGCCCGAGAAGACCAAGGGCGAGACCGACGACGACTTCCGCGAACGCCTGCGCCCCGTGTTGCGGGAGCAGATCGAGATCGCGCGAGCCGACGGGCTGCTGAACCCCGCGGTCGCGTGGGGATACTTCGCGGTCAACAGCGAGGGCAACGACCTCGTGGTCTGGAAGGACGACGACCGCAGCCAGGAGTGGCTGCGCTTCTCGTTCCCGCGCCAACGCACCGACCGCTTCCTCTGCATCTCCGACTTCTTCCGCCCCGTGGAGTCGGGAGAGCCCGACTACGCCGCGTTCCACGTCGTCACGATGGGCACGCGCGCGAGCGAGCGCGAGAAGGAGCTGTTCCGCGACAACCGCTACCAGGACTACCTGCTCCTGCACGGTCTCTCGGTGGAGATGACCGAAGCGCTCGCCGAGCTCTGGCACCGCCGCATCCGCGAGGAGTGGGGCTTCGCCGACGAGGACGGGCCGACCATCGCGGGCTTGTTCCGCCAGCAGTACCGCGGCTCGCGGTTCTCGTGGGGATACCCTGCGTGTCCGGACCTCGACGATCAGGCGAAGCTGGCGGAGCTGCTCGAGATGGACCGCATCGGCGTGTCGCTCACCGAGGAGTTCCACCTCGTACCGGAGCAGAGCACCTCTGCGATCGTCGTCTCGCATCCCGAGGCCAAGTACTTCATTGCCTGAGCCTGCTCCTGGGTCACCGCGCCACGATGCGGTGGCCCGCCTCGCGATCGCGGGCGCAGGCATCGCCCTCGTCGGCATCACGATCCTGCGCCACGAGCTGTGGCGCGACGAGCTCCAGGCCTGGCAGATCGCGCGCGCGAGCCACGGGTTCCACTCGCTCGTGCACAACACGCGCTACGAAGGCCATCCGCTCCTGTGGTTCGGCCTGCTCTACCCGATCGCCCACGCGCACGCCGGCCCGGGCGCGATGCAGCTCCTCCAGTTCTTCATCGCCTCGACGACGATCTCGGTCGCGGTGTGGCGCGCGCCGTTCACGCAGCTCCAGAAGTTGCTGTTCGTGTTCGGGTACTTCGTGCTCTACGAGTACGGAGTCCTGAGCCGCAGCTACGGCCTGGGCGCGATGTTCCTCGTGATCGCGCTCGCGCTCGCGGGCACATCCGCCCCCCGCCGTTGGGGGCCGATCGGCGCGCTGCTCGGGCTCGTCGCGCTCACGAGCGCGTTCGGTGCGGTCGTCGCGATCGCCGTGCTCGCTGGCTTGGGAGTCGACGAGTGGCTCCGTCGACGCGATGGCGGGTTCGCGGGTGCATCGAACGGCGCGGTGCTGCTCGGCGGCCTGCTCACCTTCGCCGGGCTCGCGACGGCGTACCTCCAAGCGGCGCACCCTCCCTCCGACACCGGCAACTACAGCCACTGGCGCACGAGCCTCGACGTCGGGCTCGGAGCATCGTCGATGGCGTCGGTGTGGCGGGCGCTCGTGCCGATCCCCTCGCTCGAGCGCTCCTACTGGAACAGCAACATCCTGTCGGCCCGCGCGGCGGTGGTCGGCGTGCTCGGGTTCGCGTTGTTCGTGCTCGTCGCGTGGATCCTGCGCGACCGGCCGGGATCGTTCGTCGTGTGGGTCTCCGGCGTCGTGCTCGTGGTCGGGTTCCTCTACGCGCGGATCGGCACCGCCACCGCGTCGCGCCACATCGGCCACATCTTCCTCTGCCTCGTCGCCGCGATGTGGCTCGCGCCGTTCACATGGTCGCGTGCTCCCTCTTCGCGGCACGAGGCTCCAACGCGGTTCTCGGGCTTCCCGATCGCCCGCTTCATCACATGGTCGCGTGCTCGCTCTTCGCGGCACGAGGCTTCAACGCCACTCTCGGACCTCACGCTCACCCGCTCCATCACACGGTCGCGTGCTCGCTCCTCGCGGCACGAGGCTTCACCGCCGTCTCCGGACTTCACGCTCACCCGCTCCGCGCGAGCCGCGAGCGTGCGAAGCCGATGGTGGACCCTCCTCTTGTTTGTGCAGGTGATCGCGGGGCTGTTCGCCGTCGGCCTCGACCTCGCCTACCCGTTCTCGAACGGACGCGACGTCGCGCAGTACATCCAGCGCAAGGGCTTCGATCACTTCGAGATCGTCGGGCTGCCCGACACCGCGGCCTCGACCGTCGCCGGATACCTCGATCGCCCGATCTACTACCTCACGGGTTCACGAACGGGCACCTTCGTCGTGTGGAACACCGCCCGCAATCAGGTGCAGCCCCTCGAAGCCGTGCTCCGCACGCAACCGCCGTTCGAGACAGGGCCGCCGGTGCTCGTGCTCTCGAACCGGCCGATCGACGACCCGAACGTGCGCCTGCGTCTCCTCGTCCACTTCGACAACGGCATCGTCGGCGACGAGCACTACTGGCTCTACCTGGGCGAAGCCAGGACATGACCACCAACCGCCGCATGGTGGGTGCGTCGGTCGCGGCGCTCGCGCCGGCGGTGGTGCTCGCGGTGCGCTCGTTCGGCAGCTCGTGGGCCGCGACGGGCGACTATTCCCTCATCGAATTGCGCGCGCGTGCCGTCGGCACCGCGCACACTCCGCTCGTCGGCCCGTACTCACGGTTCGGCTGGAACCACCCCGGTCCGGCGCTCTTCTTCGCGCTCGCCGCGCCGTACCGGTTGCTGGCCGGGCAGAGCAAGGGCCTGTTGCTCGGCACCGTGCTCATCGCGGCGGCGGCAACGGTCGCGGTGGTCGTCACCCTGCTCCGGGCCGATCAGCCGAAGGTCGTCGCGGCCTTCGCCCTGCTGGTGGTCGCGGCGCTCGTGCACGGTCTCGGCCCGGCGTTCCTGTGGGATCCGTGGAACCCCTACGTGATCGTCCTTCCGTTCCTCGCGTTCGTGCTTGCGGTGTGGTGGGCCGCGTCGGGTGAGGAACGCGCGCTTCCCGTCGCCGTCGGGCTCGCGTCGTTCGTGATGCAGACCCACGTGTCGCTCGCGCCCGAAGCGGTCGCGTTGCTCGCCCTGGTGATCGTGTGGCTGCTCGCGACGGCTCGCGACGGCGAATCGCGACGTCGGCTCCGGCGCTCGGCGCTCGTGTCGTCCGGAGTGTTCGCGGTGATGTGGGCCCTGCCGATCCACCAGGAGTTCACGCCGCACGGAGGCAACCTCACCACCCTCTGGCGGTTCTGGACGTCGAGCCACAGCGACACGGTCGGCTTCGCGTCGGCCACGCGCCTGCTCTCGCTCCAGCTGTCGATCCCGGCTCCCTGGATCACCGGTCACGAGCACTACGTGCCGTTCTCGGGCGCGGTCGCGGCCCAGCGCGTCGAGTTTCCCTACGCGCTGCTCGTGCTCGTCGTCGCCGCGGTCGTCGCGTGGCGCCGGCGCGACCGCGCGGCGATCGCGGCGTGCGCGGTCGCCTCGACCGTCACCGTGGTGGCCTGGATCTCCATCGCGAAGATCGTGGGCGTGCCCTTCCCGTACATCCTCCGCTGGACGTGGGTGGTGGGCGCGACGATCTGGATCGCGGCGGGGATCGCGTTGCTCCCGCCGATCGTGCACCGGCTCGGAGCGACGGCCGAGACCTGGACGGCCAGGGTGCTCGCGCTCGGAGCGGGCGTGCTCCTGGTCGTGGTGACGATCGGCGCGTGGTCGGCGACGCCACCGTCGCCGAGCCAGAGCCGCGCGTCGCGCGCCCTCACCGACCAGGCGATGCCGAGCCTCCGCCGGCTCCGCGGGCCGGTGTTCGTCACCACCGGTCGAGGGGGATACCAGGCCGCGAGCGTGCTCGGCGGCGTGATCGCGGTTGCCGTGGAGCACGGCGTCGACGCTCGGTACGACCCGTCGCAGAGCACGCGCGCCGGCGCGGAGCACACCATCGAGCCGCAACTCGCGGCGTCATTCGTGTTCGTCGCGGTGTCCGACGACGTCGCGCTGTACTCGCGCGATCCCGCATACCGGAAGATCGCGCACTACGACACACTCGCCCCCGAGGAACGGCGCGAGTTCACCCGCTTGAACGACGCGTGGAACCACGCGGTCACCACGCTCGACGCCGCGCAGCTGAAGACCTACCTCACCACCCACGATCGCGACATCCACCGGCTCGCGCAGCTCGAGGATCGCGAGTTCACGTCGGCGATCTTCGTGCGGATCGCCAAACCCTGACCGTCAGGGACGCAGCACCGCGCGGGCGACGAGGTCGGTGCCGAAGCCGGTGAGGATCGCGAGGTAGAGCAGGCCCGTCGCAGCCATCACCGCGGCGTACGCACGCTCGCGCAGCGCGGCCCAGGTGAGCCCGACCAACGCGATCGTCGCGACCGTGCACGCGAGCCACGTCCACCCGAGGAGGCCTTTCCACCCGTCGTCGACGGTGCCGTTCAGCACCTGCACCATGCCGGTGGGCCAGAGCATCACCGCCACCTCGAGCGGCCAGAGCAGCGCGGTGAGGCGCACGAGCTGCTTGACCGCGTCGCGCGGCAGGCCCGGCTGCACGAGATACCAGTGGCCGAGCAACATCGCGTCGGTGACGCAGCCGAGGAAGGCGGCGCCGACGATCAGGCGGGCGGCGGCGAGCACCACCGGCCCGCCGCTGAACTGCGCCGCGGCCAGCATGCCGATGGTTCCCACGACCGGGGCGACGAGGTCGAGGCGAGGATCGAACTCCGCCAACCCCTCGGTGGTCGGTGGCGCCGGCGCGGCAACGCGGGGTTCGTCGACGCGCCCGAGCATGGCGCTCACCCGCGAGCGCTTCCGGTCGCGACGCGCGGCGTCGCCGTGCACACCGGCGCGGCGACGAGCGACGGAGACTCCGAGCACCGCGAGCGCGATCGCCGCAGTGGCGACCGCGGCGGCGAACGCGACCCTCTCCGACGCGCCCGAGATTCGCTCCGCGGCGAGCACCACCGCGCCGCCGAGCGCGAGCACCGCGAACACACCGCGCAGGAGCCAGCCGTAACCGAGCCCGACCTCGCGCCGGCGGGTGGTCACCCACGTGAACAGCAACCCGCCGGTCGCCCACTGCAGCAAGAACACGCCTCCGTCGAGCTTCACGCGAACCCCGGGCCGCCGGCGGCAGGACTCCAGGCACCCGTGGCCTGCCGGACGGCGCCGC
>DAIQOP010000155.1:0-3340 GCA_036787815.1 Actinomycetota bacterium | reverse complement strand
CGACGACCGCGATGTCGCGCTCGGCGAGGTTGAGCCGATCAGGGCCCGCGTCCGTCGCGACGACGATGTCTTCGAGGCGCAACCCGAACCGGCCCGGCAGGTAGATGCCGGGCTCGATGCTGAACGCGTTGCCCGCGGTGAGCGGCTCCGCGTTCCCGGAGACGATGTAGGGATCTTCGTGCGCCTCGACACCGATGCCGTGGCCGGTGCGGTGGATGAACCGGTCGCCGAAACCGGCCGCGGCGATGATCGACCGGGCCGCGGCATCGACGGCCTCGCACGGCGTCCCCACCTGCGCCGCGCGCACCGCGGCCTCCTGCGCCTCGAAGAGCACCGCGTACGTGTCGGAGACCTCGGCGGTGGGCGCGCCGACGTGGAACATCCGGGTGATGTCGGAGCAGTAGCCGTTCATCGTGCCACCGAAGTCGCAGAGCACCACCTCGCCGTCGGCGATCACCCGCGCGCCCGGTTCGTGGTGCGGGCTGGCCGCGTGCTCGGCGGCTCCGACGATCGCGAAGTTGGCGTTCTGGTGGCCGAGCTCGAGCATCCGGGCGACGAGCTCGCGGTGCACGTCGATCTCGGTGCGCCCCGCGAACGGTCGCGCCCGCATGTCGGCGGCAACGCGGTCGACGGCGGCGCCCGCCGCGCGCAACGCGACGATCTCGTCGGCGTCCTTGGCCGCGCGCACCGGCCCGACGATCTCGGACGCACGGCTGAACGACGTCTTCGGCAGCGCGCGTTGCAGATCGAGCACGAACCCGGCCCACGTCTGATCGCCGATCGCGACCCGCTCGGGGTTGCCGACCATGCTCGCGACGAGCGCGATCGGATCACCGGGTTCGTCCCACGCGACGACCTCGAACTCGGGTCGCGGCTCCACCCTCGGCGCCTCGAGCCGCGCCACGACGAGCCGGGCGTCGCCCCGCCGAGGGAGCACGAGCATCGTGAGCCGTTCGAGGGGCATCGCTTCGTACCCGGTGAGATACGGGAGGTCGGCACCGATCGAGAGCAGCACGACGTCGACGCCGCGCGCGTCCATGCGCTCTCGCACGCGCTCGATCCGCTGTGCGTACGTCACGCGCGGTCGACCGCTTCCTCGTCGACCGGGAACCCGGCCAGCCCGTCGATGCTGTGCGCGTTGCGCGTCTCGCGGTAGCGGGCGAGCCCGTCGTCGCCCTTGCGATCCGCCCAGTCGACGAGGTCGTCGCGCGCGCCGACGAGATCCATCAGGGGCACGCCGAAACCACACGACGTGGAGATCCGCGTGACCTCGACGTCGATGACCGCCCGGACACCGGGCAACGCCGGGAGCTCGCCGGCGAGTACCGCGAACCCTTCGGAACCGAGGGCGTGCACGGTGCCGATCCCGTAGAGACGGACGATGCGCGGCGGTCCCGCGAACGCGCAGAGCATGATCGTGATGCGACCGTTCTCACGCAGGTGCGCGATGGTCTCGACCCCGCTGCCGGTGAGGTCGGCGAAGGCCACCCGGTGCGGACCGAGCACGGCGATGCCGACGAGCCCCTTGGGCGAGAGGTTCACGTGCCGGTCGGCTCCGCTCGGCGCGGTGGCGACGAAGAACACGGGCTGCTCGGAGATCCACTGCGCGAGGTCGGTGCTGATCTCGTCGAGGACGGCGCCCATGGGCGTGAGTCTCCCAGGTCGTCTGCCGCTACCGCCGACCGTGCACCAGGCCGGCCGGCGATTCCTGCTCCGCGGCGCGCTCCGCGCCCCGACGGGCGTGGTAGCTCGACCGCACCAGCGGCCCCGACTCGACGTGGGCGAAGCCGAGCCGCTCACCCGCCTCCTGCACCCGGGCGAACTCGTCGGGGGTCCACCAACGATCGACCGGGAGATGGCGCGGCGACGGCTGCAGGTACTGGCCGAGGGTGACGATGTCGACCCCGACGCCCCGCAGATCGGCGAGCGCGCCGAGCACCTCGGCTTCGGTCTCCCCCATCCCGAGGATCACGCTCGACTTCGTGACGAGACCCGCGGCGGCCGATCGCGCGAGCACCGCGAGCGAGCGCGCGTAGCCGGCCGACGGGCGGGCCGCGCGCTGGAGCCGGGCGACCGTCTCGAGGTTGTGGGCCAACACGTCGGGGCGGGCCGCGAAGATCGTGTCGAGCGCATCGGGGTCGCCGTGGCAATCGGAGATGAGCACCTCGACACGAGTGTGCGGGCTCCGGTCGCGGATCGCGGCGATCGTCTCCGCGAACACCGCGGCCCCGCCGTCGTCGAGGTCGTCGCGCGCGACGCACGTGATGACCGCGTGCTCGAGACCCATGGTGTGCACGGCGTGCGCGACACGCTCCGGCTCGCCCGGGTCGGCCGGCAAGGGCTTGCGGGTGTCGACGAGACAGAAGCCGCACGCGCGCGTGCAGCGGTCACCGAGGATCATGAACGTGGCGGTGCGATCGGCCCAGCACTCGAAGATGTTCGGGCACCCGGCCGACTCGCACACCGTGTGGAGATCGAGATCGCGCACGAGCCGCTTGACCTCGAGGAACCCGTCGCCGAACCGGGCGCGCACCCGCATCCACTCGGGCCGCGGGCCCGCGGTGCTCGGCGCGACGCCCGCCTGCGCGAGCCGGCCCAGCAGCCGCACCGGCTCGCTCTTCACCCGGGTTTCGGCGGGCGCTTCGACCGAAGGCGTGTCGAGCACAGGCGCTCGACCCGAGATCGCGTCGCGGGTGAACGCCGAGAGATCGCTCGGGGCCTCGCGCCACACCACGTCTTGCCGTTCGACCTCGGAGAAGGCGAACTCCTCCGCGAACCGGGCGACGGCCCGGTCGACGACATCGTGCATGTCGGGCGCGGCACCGAGCAGGCGCGCGAGCGAGGTGACTCCCTTGTCACGGATGCCGCACGGAACGATGTGCGAGAACATCGCGAGGTCGGGATCGACGTTGAGCGCGAACCCGTGCCGCGTGCGGCCGTTGGCGACGCGCACGCCGATCGCCGCGACCTTCTCGTCGTCGACCCACACGCCCGTGAGCCCGTCGATCCGCGACGCGGAGTCGACGCCGAAGTCGCAGAGCACCGCGATGATCACGGCTTCGAGCTTGCGGACGTACGCGACCACGTCGCGTTGGCCGGCGCGCCACTCCGCGAGTGAGATCAGCGGGTACCCGACGAGCTGCCCTGGTCCGTGATACGTGACATCGCCACCGCGGTCGGCCCGCACCAGCGCCGCACCCACCGATTCGGGGGACACGAGCACGTTCGTGAGATCGGCCCGGGATCCGAGCGTGTACACGTGCGGGTGTTCCTGGAGGAGCAGGTAGTCGTCGGCTGCGCCCCCGTGCAGGCCGCGCTGCAGGGCCTCGGCCTCCCCGTA
>DAIQOP010000154.1:3482-9047 GCA_036787815.1 Actinomycetota bacterium | reverse complement strand
TGCGAGACCCGCCGGCCACCGAGCGCGCCGAGTCCGACGAGCGCGAGCACTTCGGCGACCCGCGGGGCGCGCGCGTCACTCGACATCCCACTCATGCGGAGACCGAACTCCACGTTGCCCCGCACGTTGGTGTGCGGGAACAGTGCGTCGTCCTGGAACATCATGCCGACGCCGCGCCGGTGCGGCGGCACGCCGGCGAGATCAGCGCCGTCGAGCGAGATCGTTCCCGATTCGAGCGGCTCGAGCCCGGCGATGGCGCGCAAGAGCGTGCTCTTGCCGCTGCCGCTCGGGCCCAGCAACGCGACCGTCTCCCCCGCGGCGACCGTCACGTCGACCGAGTCGAGCACCCGGTTGCCGCCGAGCGACACCGAGACGCCCGCGACCACGAGCCCGCCGCCCGAGCGCGACATCAGAACTCCGTGAGCGAGGCGACGCGCACCCGCTCGAGCCCGACGACAACCAGGCCCGTGAGCACCATGAGCACCGTGCTCAACGCCATCGCGCGGTCGAAGTTCAGCCGCCCCGGCAGGCTCAGGAGGCGGAAGATCGCGATCGGCACGGTCGGCGTGTCGGGTCGCGCGATGAACGCCGTGGCGCCGAAGTCTCCGAGCGACACCGCGGCGGCGAACCCCGCGGCCACGAGGAACGCGCGCCCGACGATCGGGAGATCGACCTCGCGGCGCACGCGCGCCGGGCTCGCACCCAGCAACGCCGCCGCCTCCCGCAGCCTCGGGTCGATCGATCGCAGCGCGGGCACCACCGCCCGCACGACGAACGGGATCGCGACGACCGCGTGCGCGAGCGGCACGAGCCACACGCTCGATCGCAGGTCGAGGGGTGGGCGGTCGAGTGCGATCAGGAACCCGAACCCGATGGTGACGGCCGACGTGCCGAGCGGGAGCATCAAGAGCGTGTCGAGCGCGCGGCGGCCGCGCGAAGGCCGGCGGGCGAGCACGAACGCCGCGGCGCCGCCCACGAACAACGCGATCGTCGTCGCGACGAGCGCGAACTCGAGCGAGTTGCGGATCGCCACCGACGGCGCGACGAATAACGCCGACCCGGGCGTCGAGAGGCTGCGGTAGGCCGAGAGCGTCGGCCCTCCGCTCCCCCGCGCGAACGCGTTCCCGAACGAGCGGGCCACCAGCATCGCGAGCGGCCCACCCAGGAGCACCGCCAGCACGGCCAGCGTGCCGCCGAGGAAGGCACGGGCGCCGAAGCCCCGAGCCGGGCGGGCGGTGTCGCGCGCCGCGACCAGCCGCTGACCCGTGGCCACCCGCTCCTGCACCCGCGTGAGCACGAGCAGCACCGCGACCACCGCAACGATCTGCACGAGCGCGAGCGCGGCCGCGTGGCGGAGGTCGAGGAACTCGGTGGTGAGCGAATAGATCTCGGTCTCGAGCGTCGCGCGCGTCGGGCCTCCGAGCAGGAGCACCACTCCGAACGACGAGAACGTGAACAGGAACACGATCGACGACGCGGCGATGATCGCCGGCGCGAGCAGCGGCAACGTGACCGACACGAACGCGCGAGGGCGCGACGCGCCGAGCACCCGCGCGGCCTCCTCGCGGCTCGGGTCCAGGTTCGCCCAGAGGCCACCGACCACCCGCGCCACGACCGCGACGTTGAAGAACACGTGCGCGATCAGGATCGCGGCGACGCCGGGAACCAGGCCCAGCAGCGCGAGCGGGCCACCGGGCCCGAGCAGCGCCGCGAACGCCGCCGCAACCACCACCGTCGGCAAGACGAACGGAACAAGCAGCAGCGACCTCAGCAGCGACCGCCCCGGGAACGTGAAGCGGGCGAGCACGAACGCGGCCGGGAGGCCCACAAGCAACGTGAGCACCGTCGAGAGCGCGGCCTGCCACAGCGTGAACCACGCGACCTCGCGCAGGCCCCGGTCGGAGAGCACGTCGCCGAGCGCGGCGAAGTCGGCGTGCCCACGCGGCAGCAACCCCCGACCGAGGATCGCCGCCAGCGGGTAGACGAAGAACGCGCCGAGGAACACGACCGGCGCGACGACGAGGATCGTGCGGCCGACGCGACCCCCGAGCGATGCCACTCGGTCGCGCGCCGTCAGCGCACGACGAGCGCGGTCCACTGCTCGATCCAGGCGTCACGATGGGCGCTGATCGTCGCCGGGTCGAGCGTCAACGGGTCGGCCGGTCGGTACGCCCACTGCTCGAACACCGCGGGCAGCTTCGCATCGGTGCGGGCGGGGAACACGTACATCTGCAACGGCATGTCCTGCTGGAATCGCAACGACAGCAGGAAGTCGATGAGCTTGCCGGCCGCGTCGTGATGGTGCGTGCCCTTCAGGATGCCCGCGAACTCGACCTGCCGGAAGCAGCCGTCGTGCACGACCCCCACGGTCGGTCGCGCCTTCTTCGGGCTCGAGTACACGACATCGGCAGGCGGGCTCGAGGCGTAGGACACGACGATCGGCCGCGTGCCGCTCCCTCCACCGGCGGTGAACGCTCCGTCGTAGGCCTGATCCCAACCGGGCTCGACGAGCACGCCGTTCGCGCGCAGCCGCCTCCAGTAGTCCTGCCACCCGGATTCGCCGTAGCGGGCGACTGTCGCGAGCAGGAACGCCAGACCGGTCGACGACGTCGACGGCTTCTCGACCACGGTGAGGTCGCGGTACTCGGGCGCGGCAAGGTCGGCGAGCGTGGCCGGCGCGCGACGGTGACGGCTCGCGAACCAGGCCTCGTCGTAGTTGACGCACACGTCGCCGTAGTCGATTGGCGTCACGCGGTGACTCGGGTCGAGCTGGAGCGCCTCCGGGACCCGGTCGAGTCCCGCGGCGGTCCAGGGCTCGTAGATCCCGGCGTCGAGCGCACGCGACAGGAACGTGTTGTCGACGCCGTAGAAGGCGTCGGCGATCGGGTTGCCCTTCGTGAGGATCGCCTGGCTGAGCGCGGAGCCGGCATCGCCGACGCTCTTGTCGACCTTCACCCGAATGCCGGTCTGCCGCGTGAACGCGGCGAGCACGGGTTTCGACACCGCGAACGAGTCGTGGGTGAGCAGCGTGATGGTCTCCGTGCGCGCGGAGCCTTTCGTGCCGCTGCCGCTGCCGCCGCTCCCGCACGCGGCGGCCGCGACGACGAGCGAGCCCGCGAGGGCGACGGTGAGGAAGGGGCGAGTTGCACGGAACGACATGTTCAGACGACCTCACCGATCGGGAGCAGCGCGAGGATCACGCCACTCGTGAGCTCGACGGTGGCGCGCGTGTCGAGGAACACGTTGCTCACTCCTCTCGTCGCGCCGGGTTCGAGGGTCTCGCCGTGAAGCGGGTAGCGCAGGCCCCGGGTGGTGACCCCGTGCGCCGCGCCGCCGACGGCGAGCAACGTCACGAGATCCCCGGGCGCCCCGACCAGCTCCACCCGGTCGTGCACCGCGACGACTCGCCCGTTCGGGCCGACGGCCTCGAGGTGCAACGACGCGTACGCGGGCGCCGCGAGCAGCAAGAGGTTGGCGAGCGCATGATCGATGCGCCCGCCCCAGCCGCCGACGACCACCACCCGGACGGCGTCGAGGCGCTGGGCCGCGAGCACGGCGAGCTCCAGGTCGGTGTGGTCCTTCTCGGCCGGGTACCGCTCGGTGGTCGCGCCGGCGCGCTCGGCCGCGGCGAGCGCGTCGGGGTCGACGGAATCGAAGTCGCCGACCACGAGATCGACGCGCAACCCGAGCCGCGCGGCCTGCTCGAGCCCCGAGTCGGCGGCGACGACCATCGCGACCGGTGGCAGGAGCTCGAGCACGTGCTCGTCGACGGGATCCCCGCCCGCGAGCACGAGCACGGTCGGACCGGTCGACGTTCGTGTCGATGACGCGCGCTCGGCGCTCATCGCCCTCCCTCCGCCGGCATTATCCGGAGCAGGTTCGAGGGGTCGGTGGCGGTGCCCGGGCCGGTCGCGAGACCGGACCGAGGCGTGGCCACCCTCTCAGCCCGGCTTCCCCGAGCTCCCCGTGGGTGTGATGTTCGCCGGAACCTTACCCACCGGCGTCGCTGCGATCAGGGCTGGAGCATCAGACCGACGGGAGGCGTGCTGATCGAGCTCGGCATGCCGAGCTTGCGAGCATCGCCCAACGGGATGACGCTGCCGTCGTTCGTGCCGATCCAGTAACCGTTGCCGTCGGGGCTGACGAGCAACGAGCGCGCGCCGTGGTAGTTGCCACAGCCGCCGACGCTGCCGTAGTTCTTCGCGTCGCCGAAGGCGTAGATGTACCCGTCGGAACGCAGCATCCAGTAGCCGTGCCCGGTCGGCGTGCGTTGCATCGCCACGATCGGGTGGCTCAGATGCGAGCCGCCCGTCGAGCCGAAGAAGTGCGCGTCGCCGTAGCTGAAGATGCCGCCGTCGGAGGCGACGAGCCAGTACCCGTGCCCACTCGGCGTGCGCTCCATGCCGATGACCGGCTTGTTCAGGTGGATCGCCCCGGTCGAGCCGTGGAAGGCCGCGTCGCCGAAGCTGAAGATGCCACCGTCGTCGGCGACCAGCCAGTAGCCGCGACCGTCGGTCGTGCGCTCCATGCCGTTGACCGGCTTGTTCAGGCGCATCGCGCCCGTCGAGCCGTGGAACGCCGCGTCGCCGAAGCTGAAGATGCCACCGTCGCGGCCGAGCTCCCAGTAGCCGCTGCCGCTCGGTGTCGATTCCGAGCCCGTGATGGGCGCCGCGAGATGGCGACCCGCCATGCCGCCGTGGTAGCCCGCGTCGCCGAAGGAGTACACGGAACCGTTGGCGGTCACGACCCAGTAGCCGCGGCCGGAGATCTGGCCGGCCCCGCCGGGCGAGTAGGGCAGGCACGCGGCACGCGCCCCGTTGAACACGAGGCCGCTCGAGTAGCCGGCCAGCACGTGGATGCCGTAGTTGATCGCGGTGGCCCAGATGACCTGGCCGCTCTGCCCGCCGAAGTCCTCCCAGATCGGTGCGACACCGATCCGGTCGTCGGGCGGGCGGGGCACCAGGTTCTTGCCCTTGGTGGTCGGGTCGGCGTAGCCGCGCAGGAGCACGATCTGCGCGAGCACACCCGCCTGCGGAGTCGCGAAGCAGCGCGACGGCAACGTGGGCTCGAACTTCTTCTCGTCGGCGCACGTCGTGCCGGAGCGCCGGTTGTTGTACGCGTAGAGGCCCGCGAAGTTGTTGAAGGTCGCGCGGATCTGCCCGTAGGAGGGGAACGACAGCCACGCGCTCTCGAGCATCGACTGCGCGAACGCGACGTCGCCGCGCACACCCTGCGCGCGGCCGATGTCGATGAACATCTGCGCGAGTGCCTGCACCGAATGGCCGGGAACGTTCGGAAGGTTCGGTGGATCGTGCGGCACCGAGTTGTACCAGGCCGCGAGCTGCGCGGCGGTGAGCAGGTTCGGGCCCATCACCGGGGTCTGCGAGGTCACGGTCGCGCCCGCAGGCGAACCGGTCGACACGGCCAGCGGCACCACGCCGACGGCGACGCCGACGAGCGACGCGAACAGAACACGCAAGAATCGAGGCATGGTCCTCACCATCGAGATCGAGGCCGAGGTTGAGAGCACTCCACCTCGAACCGGCCTCGGTGGCACCGGCGGGC
>DAIQOP010000154.1:0-3472 GCA_036787815.1 Actinomycetota bacterium | reverse complement strand
ACCCTAGCCGCCGGTCGCGACCCTCTCGAGCGCGGTCGACTTCGCCCGGGTGTAGTCGGGCTTCCCGTTCGGCAGCCGGGGAACGGTCTCGACGAGAAACACCTGGCGGGGGATCTTGTAGCTCGCGATGTGGCTCCGGCAGTGCTCCATGAGGTCCTCGAGCTGCGGTTCCCGCCCCGGACGCGCCTGCACGATCGCCGTGACGCGCTCCCCCCAGCGCTCGTCGGGCACCCCGACGACCAGCACGTCGAAGACGTCGGGATGTGCCTTCAAGACCCCTTCGACCTCTTCTGGGTAGATCTTCTCCCCACCGGAGTTGATCGACACCGAGCCGCGCCCGAGCAACGTGATCCGGCCGTCGGCCTCGATGGTCGCGAAGTCGCCGGGCATCGACCAGCGGCGGCCCTCCACGTCGGTGACGAAGGTGGCCGCGGTCTTCTCGGGATCGCGGTAGTACCCGAGCGGGATGTTGCCGCCACGCGCGAGGTGTCCGACCTTCCCCGAGCCGGGCTCGAGGGGCACGAGGTCGTCGTCGAGCACGGTGGTGTCGGCCGAGGCGAGCACCGTGGTGATGCCCTCCTTGGGCGCGTCGCCCGCCTGGACGACGCGGATCCCGTTCATGCCGGTCTCGGTGGAACCGATCGCGTCGGTCATCACGAGGTGCGGGCCGAGCAGCTCGCGCAACTGCTCCTTCACCGTCTGCGAGAAGATCGCCGCGGTACTGCCGAACGACAGCAACGACGAGATGTCGACGTCGCCCTGCATGCGCTCCAGCGCGTCGGCCAGCGGCCGCGCCATCGCGTCGCCCGTGACGCCGATGACGTTCACGCGCTCGCGTTCGATGGTCCGCCACACGTCGTCGGGGTCGAAGTGCGGGCGGTACACGACCGTTCCGCCTTCGAACAGCATGCGGAAAGTGGAGAACTGGCCGGCTCCGTGCATGAGCGGCGGGATCGGGTGGGCGACGATGCCAGGGTTCTCCGGCACGATCTTGTCGGACGCGGCCGTCGGGCTCGTGACCTTCTCGTTGGTGAACGTGTCGATTCCACCGCCGAGCGCGAAGTAGACGTCTTCCTGACGCCACATCACCCCCTTCGGCATCCCCGTGGTACCGCCCGTGTAGAGGAGGTAGATGTCGTCGTCGGAGCGCTCGGGCCAATCGCGCACGGGGGAACCCGCGGCCATCGCGTCTTCGAACGCGATCGGGTCGAGCGCGAGGTCGTCGGCGTCGGTGCCGTCGTCGATGCGCCAGAAGTGCTGGAGCTTCGGCTGCGCGTCGCGCGCCTTCGCGATCAGCGGCCCGAACTCACGCTGGTAGACGATGCCGACGATGTCGGAGTTCTCGAAGAGGTAGCGCAGCTCATCCTCGACGTACCGGAAGTTGACGTTCACCGGCACGGCCCGGAGCTTGTAGAGCGCGAACGCCGCCTCGACCCACTCGATGCAGTTCATGGCGTCGATACCGACGTGGTCGCCCGGTTGGACGCCCGCATCGCGCAGCGCGTGGGCGAACCGGTTCGACCGCTCGTCGAGCTCCCGGTAGGTGACCCGCCGGTTGTGGTCGATGAGCGCCACCCGATCGGGCACCTTGTCGGCGGCGAGCTCGAACATGTCGGCGAAGTTGTAGTGGACCTTCATGGACCGAAGTAGAACACGTTCCAGTCGGCGTGGGCAACAGGAGCGGGCATCACACGGACCTCGGATCGAGGAGCAGGTGGGCGGCCGCGGCGAGGTCCTCGTCGACCCGTTGCGCCGGGTCGACCCCACCGACCCAACCGACCAGGGACGAGAGCCAGACCTGCTGCAGGACGCGGGCGACCCGCCGGTCGCGATCGGTTCCCGACCCGATCGCGCCGGTGATGATCGAGGTCATGATCTCCCCGACCCGTTCCACGATGTCGGCGTCTTCGGAACGCGAGGCGCCGAACGCACGCACCATCGCCGCGGTCACGTCGGGATACCGGCGCAACGAGGTGTTGGCGCGGTTGAGCACGTTCACGACCCGCTCGACCGGCGTGGCCCCGGGTGCGGGGTGCGCCTCGAGGTGGCGACGGAGGTCTTCCTGTTGCTCGACCATCGCCTCGAGCAGCAGCCGGTCCTTCGAGGAGAAGTACCGGTAGAGGGTGCCGAGCGCGACATCGGCCGCGGCGGCGACGTCGCGCATCTGCACCGCGTCGAAGCCGCCTTCGGCGGCGAGCTCGAGGGTCGCATCGAGGACGCGCCGGCGGCGGGCCGCCTGGCTGCGGGCCAACGCGGTCGGAGGCGCATGGACTTCGCCTTCAGCGTCCGGTCGCACGGTCGGAAGTAGAACACGTTGCTATTTCTGGGGCAACCGACCGCTGGCAGACTCCCCTCATGCCCGACGATCTCCTGGAGTTGGCCGACCGCCTCTACACGGGGGCCACCCCGATCGAGGAGCACCATCCGTTCCAGGGCGCCGGCGAGCTGGCGGAGGTGCAGCCGGGTGCGGCGTTCGTGCGCGGCTTCGCCAACTCGGCCGTGTTCGCGACGCCCGACGGCCTCGTCGTCGTCGACACGAGCGGCGTGTTCCATGCGGCGCTCGTGCACGCGTCGGTGCGCGAATGGTCGCCGGCCCGCCTCGACACCGCGGTGTTCACGCACGGCCACATCGACCACGTCTTCGGAGTCGACATCTACGAGGAGGAAGCCCGCACCAACGGATGGGCGCCCCCTCGCGTGTGCGCGCACGAGCTTCTCGCCGCCCGCTTCGACCGGTACCGGATCACCGCCGGCTACAACGCGGTCATCAACCGGCGGCAGTTCGGGATCCCCGCGCTGCAATGGCCCGTCGACTACCGCTATCCCGACCTCACGTACCGCAACGACCTCACCATCGAGGTCGGGGGCGAGCGGTTCGAGCTCCGCCACGATCGCGGCGAGACCGACGACGCGACATGGGTGTGGATCGCGTCGCGCCGCGTGTTGTGCACGGGAGACCTGTTCGTGTGGGCGTCGCCCAACTGCGGCAATCCGCAGAAGGTGCAGCGCTACGCGGCCGACTGGGCGGTCGCGATGCGGAAGATGGCTGCGCTCGATGCCGACGTCCTCATGCCCGGTCACGGGTTGCCGATCATCGGCGCCGACCGCGTGCAGCGCGCGCTGCTCGACTCGGCCGAGCTGCTCGAATCGCTGCTCGAGCAGACGCTCGCGCTCATGAACGAGGGTGCGCGACTCGACGACATCGTGCACACGGTGCGGGCGCCCGAGCACCTCATCGCCCGGCCGTACCTGCGCCCGATCTACGACGAGCCCGAGTTCGTCGTGCGCGGCATCTGGCGCTACTACGGAGGCTGGTGGGACGGAAACCCCGCACACCTCAAACCCGCACCCGAAAGTGCGGTCGCGCGCGAGATCGCCGCGCTCGCCGGCGGTGCGCCGAAGCTCGCAGCGCGCGCGACCGAGCTCGCAGCCGCCGGCGATCTGCGCCTGGCCGGCCACCTCGCCGAGCTCG
>DAIQOP010000010.1:25051-30086 GCA_036787815.1 Actinomycetota bacterium | reverse complement strand
CGACGGTGGCGTGTTCGGGTTCGGGGATGCAGGGTTCCTGGGTTCGGGCGCCGGGGCGAACCCGCCGGGCGGGTTCGTGGGAGTTGCCGCGAGCTGAGCTCGCCCGTTCCGGCGCGCGCGGTTGCGTCAGCGGACCTGGGCGAGGAGCCATCTGGCGACGATCGCCGCTCCGGGTCCCTCGTAATGCTCCCCGTCCGGGCGGAGCGTCGCGCCGTCCAGCTCTTGGCGGCACCGACCCTTCGGGCAGATGTAGTTGAACAGGTCGACGAGCTGCGCACCGTTCTCGGCGGCGACACTACGGACGATGCGGTTCTCGCAGTCGAGCGCGCGATCGGTGTTCGCTGCGTAACCGGTTCGTAGGTACGCCTGCGTGGTGACGACAACGTGCGCACCGCGCGCTCCCAGTCTTGCGATCTCGTCCTCGAGGCTCTGCCGATAGAGGGAGTCGAAAGGCTCGGTGCACGGCCGGGTTCCCGGGTCGCGAGCGCCGCCGACGCCCTGGTAGTCGGCGGGGATCCAGAACGCGACGTGCGGTCGGAAGCGCGCGATGGCGCCGACTTCCCAGGAGGGTCCGCAGGGGGGCGCGTGAACGTAGCCCGTGGCGTTGCCCACCTTCCGGAAGTCCCAGAAGGTGACCTGGGGCGGAAACGCGCAGCCGACGACGCTCGCGTTGAACGCGGCGACGGGCGGAGAGGAACGCACGCTCAGCATGGCCTGCCCGAGGAAGTAGGCAACGGAGTTGCCCACGATCATCACCCGTTGCGCGCCCGGTGGCGCGCTCTGGAACGCCTGGGTGGCGGCCCGGAGCGGGTTACGAGACACCGCGACGCCCGGCAGGGGCCGAGCGCCGCCGGTGCTGACGACGATGGTGAGGACGACGGCGAAGGCGAGAGCGGGAGTGAGCCTGCGCAGGGTCGCACTCGACAGCGCGCCCCTGCGGATCGGCATCTCGATCACGCGGTACGACGCGATCGCGGCGCCGAGCGTGATTGCGGTCTGGACGAGGAAGAGTGGCCATCCGTTGAATCCCATGCGCTGTCGGGTGAGCGCGACGTCGATGGGCCAGTGGTAGAGGTAGACGCCGTAGCTGATGAGTCCGAGCGAGCAGAACGGGCGCAGTGAGAGTGCTCGGGCGATCGGTCCGGGTTCGGGATGCACGGCGGCGGCGATGATCGCGGTGGCGGCGAGTCCGCAGGCGGCGAAGCCGCCGCGGTAGAGCGTCGAGGATTGACCGTCGAGCCGTGTCCACGCGAGAGCGAGCACGACAGCGCCGACGAGCCCGGTGCACTCGACGGCGATCCGGGCGGCGCGCGTGCGAGCGGGCCCGTGGATCGCGAGGAATGCGGCGAGCGCTGCGCCGAAGAGGATCGCGGCGGCGCGAGTGTCGGTTCCGAAGTAGACGCGGTTGGTGTCGGCCGGGTTGTACAACACGATCATGACCACGCTCGACACTCCGGCGAGCGCGAGAGATGTCGCGAGCACGGCCTTCGGTGTGGAGCGTGCGAATCGGGCGAGAAGCGCGACGAAGATCAGCGGCCAGATCACGTAGAACTGCTCTTCGATCGCAAGGCTCCACGTGTGGTTCAGAGGGGAAGGCGCGGTGAACAACGCGAAGTAGCTCTGGTGGGCGAAGATCTGGTGCCAATTCGCGACGTACCCGAGGGTGCCGAACGCGTCGCCCCGAATCTGGGCCAACTCGGACGGCTTCGCGAGCGCGATCGAGTACACCGCCACGCCGACGAGCAGCACCGTGAGGGCGGGGAGGAGTCGCCGAGCGCGTCGGGCCCAGAATCCTCCCAAACCGACGCTGCCGGTGCGGCTCGACTCGGCCAGGAGGAGCGAGGTGATCAGGAAGCCCGAGAGGGTGAAGAAGAAGTCGACGCCGAGGTACCCACCGGTGAGGTGGCCGCCGTGGAAGAGCAGCACCCCCGCCACGGCCACGCCACGGGCACCGTCAAGCGCCGAAATGTGCGGGATCGCAGCATTCCGCTCCTCGCCCTCCACCAACGGGAGCCTAGCGGCGGGCCACGGCGAGCAGCATTCGGCGGCTCGCCTCACGTG
The DNA here is from genome assembly GCA_036787815.1 of Actinomycetota bacterium. GTDB lineage: Bacteria > Actinomycetota > Acidimicrobiia > IMCC26256 > PALSA-610 > DATBAK01. The sequence goes on along the minus strand of DAIQOP010000010.1, from coordinate 28,025 downwards.
CGCAACTCCGGCTTGCCTACAAGTGCGCCATCTGATCCCGGAGCTTGTGCTTCATCACCTTGCCGGTGGCGTTGCGGGGGAGCTCGGCGACGAAGCGCAGCACGCGTGGGCGCTTGTAGTCGGCGAGGCGTTCGGCGCAGAAGGCCTTGAGCTCGTGTTCACTCAGTGACGCGTCGGGTTTGAGCACGACGAACGCGCCGACGTCTTCGCCGAGCACCGTGTGGGGCACACCGATCACGGCGGCTTCCTGTACCGCCGGGTGCTCGATGATCACGGCTTCGATGTCGGTCGCGTAGATGTTGTTGCCGCCGCGGATGATCATGTCCTTGATGCGGCCGGAGATGTAGATGAAGCCGTCTTCGTCGGTGTACGCGAGATCGCCGCTGCGCAGCCAACCGTCGGCCGTCCACGTCTTGAGCGATGCCGCGTCGTCCCTGTAGTACTCGCGCTGCTTGCCCGGCAGCCGGCACAGCAGCTCGCCCACGACGCGCGGTCCGCACACCTCGTCGTTCGCCGGGTCGACGATCTTTACTTCCATCGGGGGCATCGGCTTGCCCACCGATCCGAGGCGGTTGCGGATCTCCTCCTTCGGCATCGTGATGTACGCGGGCCCGGCCTCGGTGAGCCCGTAGGAGTTCGAGACCGTCGCCTGCGGCATCTTGTCCTGGAGCTTCAGCAGCGTCGCGGGTGCGAGCGGAGCGGAGCCGATGGAGATCGCGAACGGCCCGGAGAGATCGGCGCTCTCGAAGCGCGCGCTCGCGGTGACGAGCTCGGCCATCGCCGGCACCATGAACACCATCATCGGGCGGCGTCGCTCGACGACGTCGAACCAGTGGTCGACGTCGAACTTCGGCATGTACAGCGCGCAAAGACCCATCTTCATCGGGTTGAAGATGAACGACATGCCCGCGAACGTGAACAGCGGCGCCCCGTGCAGCCAGCCCGTGCCGAGCCAGTTGGGCTCGCCGTTCGGCATCATCGCGACGTCGCGGTGGCGGACGACCACCCCCTTCGGCAGGCCGGTCGTGCCCGACGTGTACATGATGTCGGCGAGGTCGTCGCGCGTGAGCGGCACCTGCGTCTCGCCCGCGTCGAGATCGTCGATCACCGACCACGGTTCGGCGCCCGCGCCCTCGCCGCCGGCGGTCAGGATCGCGGTGAGCGACGGGAGACCGGCACGGACGGCTTCGACGTGCGGCAGCATCGGCGCCGCGGTGAACATCGCGGAGATCTCCGCGTGTCCGAGGATCGCCGCGAGCTCGCGCTCGGACAGCCGCGTGTTCGTCGGCACGCACACCGCGCCGGCCTTGTGGATGCCTGCGTACGCGACGATCCACGAGAGGCAGTACTCGCTCGGCATGTAGACGGAGACGCGATCACCCTTGCCGACGCCACGCGCCGCGAGCCACCGCGCGACGCGATTCGAGCGTTCGTCCCACTGGCGGAACGTGATCGCCTCCCGCGCGTCGAGATCCTCGTAGGCGTTCTCGTCGGGGTGCACTCCGGCCATGAAGCGCAGCTGATCGACGAGGAGCGGACCTTGCGGTGGCATCGTGGGTGATTCCCGAATTCCCTTGGCGGCACTCGCTCGCGAGCGGGAGCGAGTCTCGCCCTGACACGCGCGTCAGGTCAACCGGCTCGCGGCCCGCTGTCGCCGATCGGGGGCAGCACCACGCGCTCGCCGGGGAAGATGAGGTTCGGGTCGTGCGAGCGCAGGGTGACCGCGTTGGCGGCGACCACCCGTCGCCAGTACGGAACGATCCGGTTCGCGGCGGGCTCCTGGTCGCCGAGTCGTAGCGCGCGCCGCGCGATGACCCAGAGGTTGTCGCCGGCGCGCACGACGACGGCACTGGTATCGCTCGACGGTCGAGGCGACGGCGCGGGGGAGTCGCCGGCGTGTGCGGCAGATGTGGTCGGCACGACCGCGCCGCCGGGCGTGCGTGGCACCGGTTGGTCGGTGCGGGTGGAGGTGGTGGCGACGGTTGCCACGGTGGTGACGGGTGCCCGGGTCGGGCCCCGCGCCGTGCTCGCCCCGGCGGGGTGCATGCCGCCGATCGCGATCGACGCGCCGAGGCCGAGCGCGAGGCCGCGATCGAGCACGTGGCGCAGCGCTCGCGGGGTGATGGCATCGAGCGCCCGCAGGCGGCGCCAGCCGGGGACGGCGCGCCGGGCCACCGAGAGCACCGTCGCCGCGAGCAGCCACCAGGCGAGGGCGAGACCGATGAGGCGACCCGCGGTCGCGACCAGATCTTCGGTCGGTGCGTGAAGCAACCACCGGTCGAGGCCGTGGTGGGGTGCCGTGAAGCCCGCGACGCGGCCCAGCCGCCCGAGCACGAGCACGGCGCCGACCTCGCCGGTGAGCAGGCAGGCGACGAAGGCGAGCCGGGCGATCCGATGCATGGCGCGACCATATTGCACGTCGTAGGATCGTGACAAGATGTAACAAGATGTGAACCCCGAACCGGACCGGCGATCGAGGAGTGGCACCGATGACGAGCGACGACGGGCCGAGCGACGACGGCGGCCCGACCGGCGGCGGTGGCTTCGGCGACGAGCTCGCCGCCGGGGCGGGCGAGCCGCTGGTGGGGAGGGGGAGCGCCGGGCGCGGCGATCTCGGGGCCGTGGCCGGCGACACCCGGCCCGAGGCCGGGCCCGACCTCGATCGCTCCGGTCCGGGGCGATCGCCGGCGCGCCCGCCGGTGCCGAGGCCGCCGTGGACACCGCCGCGGCGCGGCCGGCCGTGGTCGTGGGTCGCGACGAACCCGGGGGGAACGCGACTCGGGCTGGGCGTCGCGTTGGCCGTCGTCCTCGGGCTCGCGTGGCTCGTCGTCGGTCAGCCCGGTTCGGGGAGCGCGGCACCGGTGCCGACCGTACCGGCGGACGAGTCGTTCCCGACGCCGTCGACTGCACCGACGGCAACCACGACGGCGAGTACGACCACGACGGTGACCGGGCGGGCGGCCACCACGCCGGT
>DAIQOP010000010.1:0-25041 GCA_036787815.1 Actinomycetota bacterium | reverse complement strand
CGTCGACTGCACCGATGTCGACGACGACCACGCGCGCCGTGCCCGTCGACCGCGCGGTGGCCGTTCCCGCCTGGGTGCCGGCCGCGATCGCCGCGACCTGCCGGGCGCAGGCCGGCACGGCCGAGCGAGCGATGGTGGTCGTCGACTGCAGTCCCGGGCGCGGCGTGGCCCGTCTCGAGTTCCGCGCCTTCGCGTCGGTCGCCCGGTTGCGCACCGCCTACGCGGACGGACCGGCGCCGTCGGGTGGCACCGGCGCACCGGCGTGCGCGCAGGGCGTCGCCGAGGAGCGGTCGTGGTCGACGGCCGCCGCACCGTCGGTGCCCGTCGGGCGTTACCGCTGCACGCTTTCCGAAGGGCACGCGCGGATCGCGTGGACGAGCGAGCACGCGGGTGCCGACGATGTCGCCGTGCTGGCGGTCGCGACCCGTTCCGACGCCGACCTGCGCGCGCTCTACCAGTGGTGGACGACGGTGCCCGGCCCGACCGCGAGCCGCCGCGAACCCTTGCCACAGAGCCGCGGCGACGCCCGGATGCCCGACCTGTAGGCGGTGCGCGGTCGCGCGCCGCCGGAGCGCATCCATGCCGCCAACCTGAGACTTTGGTAGCGTCCCAACGTTCTTCGTTCGCAGGTCAGGGGAGATGACATGGAGCTATTCCATCGCTACGGGCTCTGGGGCGGGATGCGCATCGCCCACGTGATGTTCGCCGTGATGTGGATGGGGCTCCTCTGGTTCTTCAACTTCGTCCAGACTCCGGCCTACGCCGAGATGGAGCCGTCCGCGCGCAACAACGCGTTCGACAAGCTCACCTGGCGGGCGTTGTGGTGGTTCCGGTTCGCGGCGATGTTCACCGTCGCCAGCGGGGTCCTGATCCTCGCGCTCGGCCCGAAGGGCGAATACGGGAGCGATTTCTGGAAGTCGCCGCCGGGCATGGGCTTGGCCGCCGCGGTGCTGTTCGCGCTCATCATGCTCTACAACGTGCTCGGCGTGATCTGGCCGAAACAGCAGATCGTCATTGCCAACGCGCGCAAGGTGCAGGGCGGCGGCGAGGCCGACCCCAACGCACCGGCCGCCGCTCGGGCCGGGGCGATGGCATCGCGGCAAAACACGATCTTCTCGTTCACCGTGTTCCTGTTCATGGTCGGCACGGAGCACTTCTTCAACGATTTCGGCCACTTCAAGAGCCTGCCGGCGGCCGGAGTGCGTGTGCTCTTCTACATCGTCATCCTGGCGATCGCGGTCGTCATGGAGATGAACGCGCTCGGCAAGATCGGCGGTACCGCCGCCGGGGGCACGAACGTCATCTACGACACGCACCAGTACGCGATCTACACCGCCGTTGGGCTGATGGTGTTCTTCTACCTCTTCTTCGAGATCTTCTTCCGGGCGTAAGCCCGGCGGAGGTTCCTAGTGGTCCGTCGCTGAATTGAGGTGGTGGGTTAGTCTGGGCGTATGCCGATTGTTGTTGCTGCTCCGTTGAAGGTCACGCGTGCGCAGCGTCGTGCGTTGGAACGGATGGCGTGTTCGACGGTGTTGGCGCATCGAGTGGTCGTGCAGGCGTCTGCGTTGTTGCTCGCTGCGGACGGGGTTGCGAACGAGCAGATCGCTCGGGAGTGCGCGACGAACCCGGACACGGTGCGGGCCTGGCGGCGCAAGTTTGAGGTGGGTGGCGTCGACGCGGTCGGCACGATCGCGCCGGGTCGGGGCCGGAAACCCGAGATCGATCAAGCGACGATCGACGCGATTGTCGATGACACGCTGCACACGGTTCCCGATGACGGGGCGACGGAGTGGTCGTGCCGCACGATGGGTGAGCAGCACGGAGTCGGGAAGGACACGGTGCAGCGGATCTGGCAGGCGCGAGGTCTGCGGCCGTGGCGTCGCGAGACGTTCAAACTGTCGAACGACCCGAAGTTCGAGGCGAAGCTCGTGGACGTGGTCGGCCTCTACATGAACCCGCCCGAACGCGCGGTCGTGTTCAGCTTCGACGAAAAGACCCAGTGTCAGGCGCTGGATCGCACGCAGCCGTCGCTGCCGATCAAACCTGGCCGGGCTCGAACGATGACCCATGACTACAAACGCAACGGGACGATCGACTTGTTCGCAGCATTGAACATCGCGACGGGTGAAGTGCTGCACCGGACCCGCAAGACGCATGCGAGCACCGACGTACTCGCGTTTTTCAAGTGGATCGACCTGCACGTCCCGAAAGACCTCGAAGTGCATGTCGTGCTCGACAACCTCTCCGCACACAAGGCGCCACCCGTGCGTGACTGGCTCGCCGATCCCAAGCGAGCCCGTTGGCATCTGCATTTCACGCCGACGAGCTCGTCGTGGTTGAACCTTGTCGAGGGATGGTTTGCACAGCTCACGAACCGTCGCCTCCGCAACGGCAGCTTCGACAGTGTCGCCGCGCTCACCGAAGCGATCGATCTCTGGACCGCTCACTGGAACGACGACCCGCAACCCTTCGTCTGGCACACCCCGGCCAAGACCATCGTCAAGAAGGTCAAGCGAGGACGCGCCGCCCTCACTCACCAGACCAAATCCGCGACACACCACTAGATCCCGAGCAGTGAGGCGATCCGCGAACGGTGCCACGCGGTCGCGCCGAAGAATCCGTCGTTCGACTTCGCACGCTTCACGTAGAGGTGCATGTCGTGCTCCCACGTGTAGCCGATGCCACCGTGGATCTGGATGCCTTCCTTGCCGAGGAGCCGCTGGCAGTCGCCGGCCGCGGCCTTCGCCACGGCGGCCGCGAGCGTGCGGCGGTCGTCATCGTCGGCGATGGTGAGCGCCGCGAAGTAGCCGGTGGCGCGGGCCCGTTCGAGGGCGACGAGCATGTCGGCGAACTTGTGCTTGATGGCCTGGAACGAGCCGATGGGGACGCCGAACTGCCGGCGGTTCTTCGCGTAGTCGAGGGTGATGTCGAAGATCGTCTGGCAGGTGCCGACGGTCTCGAGCCCGATCGACACCGCGGCCACCTCGACCGCGCGCCGCACGCCCTCGGCGGCGGCTCCGGCCGTGCCGAGGACGCGGTCGGGTGCGACGCGCACGCCGTCGAGCACGACGTCGGCCACGGTGCGGCTGCCGTCGAGCGTCCGGATGGCGCGCACGTCGGCCGCTCCGGCGGGCACCACCACCGCGGTGACGCCCGCATCGCCGGTGCTGCCCGCGAGGCGGACCACCACCGCGATCTCGTCGGCCGCGGCGGCTTCCATCACGAAACGCTTCGTGCCCGCGAGCACGAGCGCGTCGCCGTCGGGGGTCGCGGTGGCCTCCACGTCGGCCGGCTCGTAGCTGCCGGTCGCTTCGGCCAGCGCGAGCGCGCCCCGCACCTCACCGCGCGCGACGGCGCCGAGGAAGCGCGCCTGCTGCTCGGTGGTCGCGGTCTCGCGCACGAGCGGCACGTACTGGGTGACCGTCGGGAGCAACGGCCCCGGGGCGATGACCCGGCCGAGCTCCTCGGCGAGGATGGCGGCCTCGATCGGGCCGAGCCCGATGCCACCGTGCTCGTCGGGAACCGTGAGGGCGGGCCACCCGAGCTCGGTCATGGTCGCCCAGAGGTCGTCGGGCGTGCGCCCGGTCTCCACGATCGAGCGGGCCAGCCCGACGGGGCTCTCCTTGGCGAGCACGGCGCGGATGCTGTCGCGCAGCTCCTCCTGGTCGGTGCTGAACTCGAGCTCCACGCGAACAGTCCCTGGTTGCTGACGGGGGCGTCAGGTTACCGGTTGCGGCCGAGGCGCTCCGGGCCCGGGGTCACGCCTCGACCTCGCGGGCCAGCGCGGCCCGGTCGATCTTCTCCGCGGCGGTGAGCGGGAGCGCGCCCGTGAGTCGGAGCTGCTCGGGCAGCTTGTAGGTCGCGAGCTGCGCACCGCCGAGGTCGCGCAGCTCCGCGAGCGTCGGCGGCGCGCCTGGGTCGCGGGGCACGACCACGGCCACGCCGATCTCGCCCATCACCGGATCGGCCCGGGGAACGATCGCGACGGCGGCCACGCCGGGGTGGCTCGACAGCACGCCCTCCACCTCGACCGGGTACACGTTGTAGCCGCCGCGCACGTACATCTCCTTGCTCCGGCCGACGAGCCGGAGTCGGCCGACGTCGTCGACCCATCCGAGGTCGCCGGTACGCACGAACCCGTCGGCCGTGAACGCGCCACGCGTGGCTTCCGGGTCGCGCCAGTAGCCCGACATCACCGCGTCGGAGCGCAGACACACCTCGCCGATCTCTCCCGCCGCGACCGGCCGGTCGTCGGTGTCGAGCACCGCGAGCTCGACGCTCGCGTGCGGGCGGCCGACGCTCACGATCGCGTCCTCGTCGGGCGCGTCGAACGCGGTACCGAGCCCGATGCCGGCCTCGGTACACGAGTAGCGGGTCGCGAGACGGGCGCCGAAGCGCGTGCGCGCCTCGTCGGCCAGGCCGGGCGTGACCGGCCCGCCGCCGACGATGATGAAGCCGACGGCGTCGAGGTCGTACGAATCGAAGTCGGGGCGGCGCAGCATGAGCGCGATCTGCGACGGCACGCCCGCGACCGTCGTCATGCGCTCGCGGCTGAGCAGCGCGAGCGCGTCGTCGGCGCGCCACCGCTGCATGATGAAGGTGGTGCCGCCGCGCCGGAGGTTGCCCGGCAGCTTCGTCATGAATCCCAGGTGCGCGAACGACGTGCCGCTGAACGAGCGCCCGCCGCCGTCCCAGGCGTCGCCGACGTCGGTGCGGGTGATGAACGCGAGCTGGCGGTTGCCGTAGAGCGCCCCCTTCGGCAGGCCGGTCGTGCCCGAGGTGAAGATGATCGCGACGGGGCGATCGGGATCGTCGGGGAGCGGGGGCGGTGAGGCGCCTTCGACGCGCAAGGGGGCGAGCCGGGCGTCGGCGGCGTCGCCCACGGGAACCTCGACGGTCTCGTGCGTGCCGCGCGCGAACCCGGGTGCGGTGATCACGAGCGTCGGCGCGGCCTGCGCCAGCACGGCGTCGCGCTCGCGTGTGGAGAGACGGTCGTTCACACCCGCGGTGATCGCGCCGAGCTTCGCGGCCGCGAGGTACGCGAGCAGGTACTCCGGACCGGGCGGCAGCACGAGCGCGACGACCGAGCCTTCGCCGACTCCCCGGCGGGCCAGGCCGACGGCGACCTCGTCGGAGATACGGTCGAGGTCGGCGTAGGTGAGCGTCCGGCCGTCGTCGCTCACGTAGGCGATACGCTCAGCGAAACGCCGGGCGGCCTCGGCGGTCGTCGCCGGAAGCATCAGTCGCCTTTCGGTCAAATGGGGAGTGGGCTACCGGTGGCCGAAGCGTACAAGTCGAAGGCGAGTGGCCCCCGAACCGCCAAGGCCCGCCGCGGCGCGGACGCGTCGGCGGCCGCGAGCCCGGGCACCACGACGGCGCGCGGATCGAGCACGCAGGGGCGGGCGCTGCGGGCACAGGGTCGCAAGACCATGGCGAAGCTGCTCGACGCGGGCATGCGCGTGTTCGCGGAGCGGGGGTTCCACGCCGCGCGCGTCGACGACATCGTGCGGACGGCCCGGGCCTCGCACGGCACGTTCTACCTCTACTTCTCGAGCAAGGAGGATCTCCTCCGCACGCTCGCGGTGCAGTGCTCGGAGCACCTCGAGGCGCTCGCCACGACCCTCGGCGACGTGGGGCCCGACGAGGCCGGCTGGCAGGAGCTCCGCCGCTTCCTCGACGACTTCCTCTCCACCTACGCGCGCTACGGACCGGTCATCCGCGCGTGGATGGAAGACCACGTCGACGATCGGCAGGTGAACCGGCTCGGTGTCGGAGCGTTCACCGCGATCGCCTCGGCGCTCGGCCAGAAGATGCGCGCCGCGGGCGCGAACGGAGGCGAGGCGCCGGTCGCCGCGCTCATGGCGTTGCTCGAGCGCTTCGCCTACTTCCGCGTGTCGCGCAACCTCGACTTCGACGACGACGTGATGCTCGACACGCTCACCAGCGTGCTCCACCGCGGCTTCTTCGCGGCCCCCGTGCTCACCGGCTGAGCCGCCGGCGCGCTCAGCCTCCGCGGGTCGGCGCGGGAGGCACTCGTTGACTCTCGACGAACTGCGCCACGGCGCGGATGCTGTCGAGGAACTGGGCCGGAAAGATGATCGTCGAGTTTCGTTCGACGGCGATCTCGGCCAGGACCTGGAGGTTGCGCAACTGGAGCGCGATGGGATGCGCGTCGATCACGTCGGCCGCTTCGGCGAGCTTGCCGACGCTCAGCGCCTCACCTTCCGCCGCGATGATCTTGGCGCGCTTCTCCCGCTCCGCCTCGGCCTCGCGGGCCATCGCCCTCTTCATCGACTCCGGCAACTCGATGTCCTTGAGCTCGACGAGTTGGACCAGCACACCCCAGCGCTCCGTCGTGACGTCGAGGATCCCCTTGATCGACTCGTTGAGGGTCTCGGTCTCGCTCAGGACGTGGTCGAGGGTGGATCGACCGACGACGTTGCGAACCGTCGTCTGAGCGATCTCGTAGATCGCCGACTCCACGTCCTCGATCTCGACGATCGACTTCACCGGATCGACCCGCCGGAAGTACGCGACCGCGGCCACGCCGATCGAGACGCTGTCCTTGGTGATGATCTGTTGCGACTGGATCGGCATCGTCACGGTGCGCAGCGTGACCTTCTGCATCCGGTCGACGAGCGGGATCATGAAGCGGATGCCCGGATCCCTGACGTTGCGGACCTTGCCGAACCGGAACACGACGCCCCGCTGGTACTGACGGACGATGGCCACACCCAGACTCGCCACGCGTTACCTGCCTCTGTCATCACCGTGGAATGGGACGGATACTCAGTGTTCCCGAGACGACGCGACCGTGCCAGGCGTCGGGTAGCGCGATCGAGCGCGTTCGGGCGGTCTCAGACGCCCAGGATCACCGTGCTGGCAGAGGAGAACCAGCCGCCGGTGCCGTGGACGCAGCAGAGGCTCGCGTTCTCGACCTGGCGGCCGTGGGCCTCGCGGCGCAGCTGCCGCACCGCCTCGACGAGCAGGAACATGCCGCGCATGCCGGGGTGGCAGTGAGAGAGCCCGCCGCCGTCGGTGTTGGTGGGGAGCGCGCCGCCCACCCGCATCTTCCCGTCTTCCACGAACGCGCCGCCCTCGCCCTTGCCGCAGAAGCCGAGCGCCTCGAAGGTGAGCAACACCATGGGCGTGAACGCGTCGTAGATCTGGCACAGATCGATGTCGGAGGGGCCGACGCCCGCACGCTCGAACGCGAGCTTCCCCGAGCGGACGGCGGGGGAGACGGTGAAATCTTCCCATTCGCTCATCGTCGTGTGGTCGGTCGTCTCGCCGGTCCCGAGAACCCAGACCGGGAGCTTCGGGAGATCGCGTGCGCGTTCCTCGGAGGTGAGCACCACCGCGCCGCCACCGTCGCTGCGGATGCAGCAGTGCAGCTTCGTGAGCGGATCCGACATCATGCGCGCGCTCTGCACGTCGTCGATGGTGATGAGGTTCTGGTAGTACGCCTCGGGGTTCAGCGAGGCGTTGTAGCGCGACGACACCGCGATCTCGGCGAGCTGCTCGATGGTCGTGCCGTACTCGTGCATGTGCCGGCGTGCGGCCATCGCGTACTTCGAGATGAGGCTGTGACCGAACGGGACGTCGAACTGCACCGGCCCGCGCGCGCCGAACGAGAGGTTGGCGCCGCGCCGGCGGGCTTTGAGGTCGGCCCGCGCGGTCGAGCCGTAGACCAACACCACGACCTCGGCCTGCCCCTCGGCGATCGCCGCGGCCGCGTGGCCCACCATGAACTCCCACGTGCTGCCGCCCACGCCGGTGCCGTCTGCCCACGTGGGGCGGAGGCCGAGGTACTCGGCGACCTCGACGGGTGCGAGCACGCCCATACCGCTGGAGCCGAAGCCGTCGATGTCGGCCTTGGTGAGACCCGCGTCGGCGATGGCGCGACTCGCGGCCTGGTAGTGCAGCTCGAAGGGCGTCTTGGTGTCGACGCGACCGATGTCGGACAGCGCGGCACCGACGATCGCTACCCGGCGACCCACTCGGTTCCTCCTCGTGCTCGGTCTCGGGGTTCCGTCGGTCGATCAGCCGCGGCGCTGCGCGTCGATACCGGGGTTCTCGCTCCGGAAGTGGTATCGGTTGAGGATGCGCCCGATGTCGACCGGGTCCCACTGCTTCGGGGAGCCGTCCTTGTCGGTCGCGAGGAACTGCTCGCCCATCTCCCAGGGTCGGTACACGCAGAGGTTGTTGCCGACGACCCGCAGCACCTGCCCGGTGACGTGCAACGCGAGGTCGGACGCGAGGTACACGACACCCGCCGCCGAGTTCCCCGGGTTCATCGCGTTGAACTCCGTGTACTCCTCCGGATTCTTGAGCTCGACCTTCATGGCCTGACCCACCATGCGCGTGAAGCCGCCCGGGCCGATGCAGTTGGCGCGCACGCCGAGGCGACCGAGCTCGAGGCTGGCGATGATCGTCATCGCCGCGATGCCGGCCTTGGCGGCGCCGTAGTTCGACTGGCCGGCCTGGCCCTGGAGGCCCGCGCTCGACACCGTGTTGATGATCGACGCGCGCGGCTGGCGGCCTTCCTTCGACTCGCTGCGCCAGTACGCCGACGCGTGGTGCATCGTGTTCCACGTGCCCTTGAGGTGCACGGCGATGACGGCGTCGAAGTCGGCTTCGGCCATCGAGAAGATCATCTTGTCGCGCAGGATGCCCGCGTTGTTCACGAGCACGTCGAGCCGGCCGAACGATTCGATCGCGGTGTCGATGATGTTCTTCGCGGCGGCGTGGTCGGAGACGTCGTCGTAGTTCGCGACGGCCTCGCCGCCGCGGCTCTTGATCACGTCGACGACGGTCTCGGCTGCGGTCTTGTCGGAGCCCTCACCGGTGACCGAACCACCGAGGTCGTTCACCACGACCTTGGCTCCGTGGTCGGCCAGCATGATCGCCTCGCCCCGCCCGACACCGTTGCCGGCGCCCGTGACGATCGCCACCTTGCCGTCGAGAAGTCCCATCTGCGCGCGCTCCAGTTGCGGGAAATATGACAGTGGTGTCAGGGTATCGCGAGCGGTCGCGCGGTCGCCAAGCTCGGAGAGGGAGCGAATGACGGTCGATACCAGCGTCATCGGTGCGAAGACCGGAGCCTGGCGCGTCACCGTCGAGCGAGCGCCGGTCGCCAACTTCGCGCGGGTGCTGGGCGACACGAGCCCGGTGCTCGCCGGAACTCCGGCGCCGCCGACGTTCTCGTTCGTCATGGCCTATTGGGGCGCGTACCCCGAAGACCAGCCGCCCGATGCCACGGGTGGCACGAATCCGATGCACAAGATCATGGGCGAGCTGCACGCCAAGGGCGCACTCGTGCTGCACGGTGAGCAGGAGTTCGTGTATCACCGCCCGATCGTCAGCGGCGACGTGCTCGACGGCGAGCAGGCCATCACCGACATGTACGAGAAGGACACCGACGCCGCGACGATGACGTTCGTCGTGATGGAGACGAACTGGACCGACGCGACGAACGGGGAGCCGGTCGTCACCGAGCGATTCAACCTGATCGCCCGGCTTCGCAAGTAGCACGCAGAGGGGGAACGAACGTGGGCCGGTTGCAGGACAAGGTCGCGATCATCACGGGCGCGGGTCAGGGCATCGGCCTGGCGTACGCACAGCGGTTCCTCGCCGAGGGCGCCAAGGTCGTCGTCGCGGAGGTGAACGAGGAGCGTGCCGCGAGCGCGATGGAGGTGCTGCAATCCGCCGGCGGAGACAACGTGGTCTTCGTGCGCACCGACATCTCCGATCCCGATTCCGCCCAGAGCTGCGTCGACCAGACCGTCGAGAAGTTCGGCACCGTGCACATCCTCGTGAACAACGCGGCCCTCTACTACGACATCGACAACTTCGACCCCAGCTACGAGTACCTGCTCAAGGTGTTCAGCGTGAACCAGCACGGCACCTGGCTCATGGCCCGCGCCGCGTCGCCCGTGATGGCGAAGCAGCGCTACGGGCGGATCGTCAACCAGTCGTCGGGCGCGGCGTACGCGTACATGTTCCCGGCGTTCGGCGACGAGTTCACTGGTCTCGGCAACTACAGCTACAGCATCACGAAGTGGGGCATCGTCGGCCTCACGAAGTTCCTCGCCGCGCAGCTCGGCCAGTGGAACATCACGGTCAACTGCATCGCGCCGGGCGTCACCATGACCGAGGCGACGAAGAAGATCGTGCCCGACATGTACATCTCGGGCATGACCGCGATGACGGCGATGAAGAGCACGCTCGAGCCCGAAGACCTTGCCGGCGCGTGCGTGTTCTTCGCCAGCGACGACGCGAAGTTCGTGACCGGGCAGACGCTCGTGGTCGACGGCGGCCTCGCGATGCCGGCGTAGATGTCGACCCTCGACGCCGGCCCGCTCGACGGATTCGTCGAGCCGGGGTGGGAGCCGGTGCGCGACGCGTTCGTCAAGAACTTCGCCAAGCGCGGTGAGGTCGGCGCGGCGGTGTGCGTCTATCGCGACGGCCGGCCGGTGGTCGATCTCTGGGGTGGGCTCGCCGATCCCACTACCTCGAAGCCCTGGCAACGCGACACGATCGTGCTCGTCTACTCGATGACCAAGGGCATGAGCGCGGTGTGCGCCAACCTGCTGATCGAGCGGGGCCTCCTCGATCCGGACGCGCCCGTTGCGCACTACTGGCCCGAGTTCGCCGCCAAGGGCAAGGGCGAGATCCCCGTGCGATGGCTGCTGAGCCACCAGGCCGGTCTCGCCGTGATCGACGCCGACGTCGATCTCGACGCAGCGCTGTCGTGGACGCCGGTCGTCGACGCGCTCGCCGCGCAGGCACCGAACTGGGAGCCCGGCACCGCGCACGGGTACCACCTGCGCTCGTTCGGCTGGCTCGTCGGGGAGCTCGTGCGCCGCATCGACGGCCGCACGATCGGTCGGTTCTTCGCCGACGAGGTCGCCGCGCCGCTCGGGCTCGACTTCTGGATCGGTCTGCCCGAGGAGCAGGAGCCGCGCGTTGCCCGGCTCGTGCCGCCCCCGCCCGAATTCGTGGAGCTGCTGCGCGGCCTGCCCGACGACCTCCTGCTCGGGAAGGCCACGACCGGGCCGTCGGGGCTCTTCGCGTACGACGACATGTGGAACCGGCGTGAGCTCCGGGCGTGCGAGCTGCCGTCGTCGAACGGTGTCGGTGACGCGCGGTCGGTCGCTCGGGTCTACGCGTCGCTGCTCGGCGAGGTCGACGGGATCCGCATGTTGTCGGCCGCGACCGTGGCTGCGGCGACGGAATGCCAGGCACGGGGTCCCGATCGTGTGATCCTCGTCGACACCGCCTTCGGCCTCGGCTTCATGCTGCCGCCCGCGCTGCCCACGATGGTCGGCCCGCGCGCGTTCGGGCACGGCGGCGCCGGCGGATCGGTGTCGTTCGCCGACCCCGATGCGGGCATCACGTTCGCGTACGCGATGAACCACCTGCGCTTCGAGGCGACGGGTGATCCGCGCGGCGATACCCTCGCCCGGGCCGCGTACTCCTGCCTGGGCTGAGCCCGGTCAGCCGAGCGCGAGCGCGGCGGAGGGTTCGGGTGCGAGCCCGGAGACGGGAGTCGACCCGTTGGCGTCGACCCGGCCCGTCCACAGGCTGCTCCCGACGGTGAAGATCACCGTGCCGTCGTCGGCGACGAGTATCCGGTCGGCGTGCTCGCTCAGGGACGCGGTCTTCGACCCGCCGCCGCGCATCGCGTGCAGGCCGTGCTCCGGCGCTGCGCCCTCGCCGGCGTCTACCCACGCGAGCGCGGTGCCGTCGGGAGAGAGCGCGGCCCGGTCGACGAGGCCCGATGTGACCAGCCGGACGGTGCCGCTTGCCACGTCGAGCAGCTTGAACCCCGAATCGTCGGTGTAGGCGACCTGGCTGCCGCCCGTCGCGAGCACGTCGAAGCCGGTGGAGTGGATGACGGTGAGATGCCGAATGTGGCTCGACTGGTCGACGAGGTCGAGATTGGTGCCACCGTCCGCCGCACCGACCGTGACGACGAGGCCTTGGTCGACGGCGCCGACCGGAGTGCCCACCGCGACCGCGGTTCCGGCCGCGCCCGCCGCCGGGTCGTAAGGCTCCACGTGCCACACCGCGGTGCCGGTCGCGACAGCGATCCACGCGTCGCGCCCGTGCTTCGCCGAGAACACGAGCGAACCGGCATCGACGAGACCGCCGCGCTCCGGCGCACCGACGTCGGGCACGAGGTCGACACCGCCGTCGCGTACGACGAGCCAGCCGCCGGTCACCCGGGCGATGGAGTGCGGGCCCGCGGGATTCGGCATCACACCCGACACCGGGTCGCGGGTGACGAGGTTCGAACCGAGGTCGAGCACCTCGATCTCGCGATCGTCGACACCGACGAGGCTCAGGCCGGGCAGGTGCAGCCGGGTCGCGGTGCTCGAGTCGACCGGGCCCGGGTTGCCGTGGCGAGGCAGGTCGAGCGGGCCGGTCGTCGACGCGCCGACCGCGGCGACGCTCGACCCGACGTGGAGGTTGGCGCCGCCGGCCACGATGACCGCAGCGGCCGGATCCACGACCGCGATCCGATCACCGATGGACTCCACTGCCGGCGCGAGCACGAGGTACGTGCCGTCGATCGTCCAGGCGAGGGTCGTGCCGTTCGCGCCCTCGCTTCCCGGCTGCGCCGGCACGTCGACGCGGCCGGTCGCGTCGAGCGAGCTCGTCACGCGCGTCCGGAGGTCGGCCACGACGAGGGTTGCGGCGCGCGTGCCGCTCGCGTCGGGAACGACCATCGCGAGATGGCTGCCGTCGGGGGAGAACGCCGCGCTCGCCCCACCGACCGCGGAGGCGCGTGAGCGGCCGCCGAGCTGGAGCCAGCTCGAAGTCGCGCCGCTCGCCACCTCGGTGACGTGGACGGGGCAGCGGAGCACGCCGCACTCGTTGGCGACCCACGCGACCCGATCGGCGTGCACACCGATCACGGTTGCCGGCGCGCGCAGCAGCATGCGCACCGGGCCGGAGCCGGAGGTGGGTTGGAGCAACACCCCTGCCTTCGTGTTCACGAGGAGCCCGGCGCTCGTCGCGCCGATCGCGGGACCGAGCGTCCCGATGGAGGCGCGGCCGTCGGGAACCTCGATCGCGGTTCGCGCTGCCGCGAACCAGATGGAGCCGCGACGCGCGGACGGGAACGCCGTGGTCGCGTCGATCGAATCTGCGACGGAGTGCGCGGCACGCGTCTCCATCGTGAACCAGTAGAGATCGGCGCCGACGCGCACGGCGACGGTGCCGCCCGACTGCGCCACGATGGTGACGGGTCCGAGCGGCAGGCCGACGATCTCGAGATCGGTGACGGTTCCGGTGTCGGTGTCGGCGAGCCGGAGGCCGCTTGCCCCTCCGGTGAGCACCTGCACGCCGACACGGAACGGGAACATGGCCGCTCCGGCGCCGGGACGGCCGAAGTCGAGATTCGTGCGGCGCGCGTTGGTGGTGGGCGTCGTCACGGTGGCGCGCTTCGACGCGTGGGTGCGGCTCGCGATCACCGAACCGGCGAGCGCGGCGAGCACCACCATCGCGATCGCTGCGGGCCACCGGCGTCGGTGCACGGTGCTGACCGCCGTCGAGTCGCGGTGGAGAAGCCTCGGGTCGGCCGGCTCCAGCTCGATGATCTCGACGATGGGATCGGCGCCGTCGTCGTCACTGTGGGAACCGCGGCGGCCGGTCACGCCATGAGTGTGCCCCGCGCCGGCGTCAGCGCGAGCCGCGCCCCGTCTTCGGGAGCTGGTCGAACGGAAGATCACGGTCGACGCGTGGCTCCGAGGCGAGGCCGAGCACGTGCTCGCCAACGATGTTGCGCTGGATCTCGTCGGTGCCGCCGCGGATCGAGAGCGAGGGTGCGGTGAGGAAGAGGGTCTGCCATTCGCCGTCGATCGCATCGGGCCCGGCGACGGCGCGCGGGCCGAGCAGGGCCATGGCGGCGTCGGTGAAGTCGCGGAACGCGGCGCTCGCTCGGAGCTTCAGGCCCGAGCCCTCCGGCCCGGGGCGGCCGACTCGTGCGCGGGCACGCGCGCGACGCGAGGTGAGCGACGCGACGCGCAGCTCGATGATCACGCGTGCCAACCGCTGCCGCACCAGCGGGTCGGCCGCGAGCCCGAGGTCACGGGCGAGGGCGACGAGGCGACCCTCGTCGAGCCATGCGCCACCGGGCGACGCGATCCCGCCCCGTTCGTGCGCGAGCGTCGTGAGCGCGACCCGCCAGCCGCCGTCGACCGGCCCGATGCGATCGTGATCCGGGATCCGCACGCCGGTGAGGAACACCTCGGTGAAGTGCGTGTCGCCGTTCATCTGCCGCAGCGGGCGCACCTCGACCCCGGGTACGTGCAGGTCGAGGCCGAACGCGGTGATGCCCGCGTGCTTGGGCGCGGTCGGGTCGGTGCGCGCGAGTAGGAGCCCGCGGCGCGCGTAGTGGCCGCGGCTGGTCCACACCTTCTGCCCGTCGACGACCCACCCGTCGCCGTCGGCCGTCGCGCGGGTCGCGAGCCCGGCGAGATCGGAGCCGGCGTCGGGCTCGGAGAAGAGCTGGCACCAGATCTCCTCACCGTTCTTGATCGTGGGGAGCCAGCGCGCGCGTTGCCCGTCGGTGCCGTGCTCGAGCAGCGTCGGCCCCACGAGCGCGAGCCCCACGAGGAACGGGTACAGGTCGGGCGTCGCGAAGCGGGCCAGCTCCTGCTGCACCATCGCGAGCCGGTCGCCGGTCGCGCCCATGCCACCGTGCTCGACGGGCCAGGTGGGCACGGCCCAGCCGCCGTCGGCCAGTGCCGTGAGGTAGGCGTAGCCGGCGCCGAGATCGTCGCTGCCGGCGCCGAGCACGGTGGTCGGCGCGTCGGCCGTTCGCAGGGAGAGCCGCGCCGCCAACGCGGCCCGCACCGCGTTCCGCTCGGAAAGCTCCGACTTCTCTGCTGGTTCTGACGGGATAGCGCGCCCGGATCGGTCGGGTGTTTCCATCAGAGCCCGCGTTCGCCTGCGACGAGGCGGGCGGCTTCGTCGCGCAGGGGGCCCTTCTGCACCTTCCCGCTCGGGGTGCGGGGGAGCGCGTCGCGCACTTCGAGCCGTTCGGGCCGCTTGAACGCGGCGAGGCCCTGCGCGGCGACGTGCGCGGCGAGCGCGGCGAGCGTCGGAGGTTCGTCGCCCTTCGCGATCACGAACGCACACGTGCGCTCGCCCATCACCGGATCGGGCATCGCGACGACCGCGCAGTCGGCGACGGCGGGGTGGCTCAGGAGAGCGTGTTCCACCTCGGCCGCCGAGATGTTCTCGCCGCCGCGGATCACGATGTCCTTCAGGCGGTCGACGATGGTGAGGTAGCCGTCGGCGTAGGTCGCGAGGTCGCCCGTGCGGAACCAGCCGTCGGGAACGAACGCCGCGTCGTCGAGCGCGGGGTCGAGGTAGCCGGAGCACATCTCGGGGCCACGCGCCCAGAGCTCTCCCGGTTGCCCGTCGGCCACGTCGGTGAGCGTGGCCGGGTCGACGATGCGCAGCTCCGCGGGACCGATCAACCCGCCGTCGGTGCGCGCCTGCATGTCGGGATCGTCGCCGAGCCGGCCGGTGGTGAGGGTGGGGTACTCGGTCGATCCGTAGGTGCGTTTGCACCAGCAGCCGACATCGGGAGGACCGAAGCGGGCGGCGCCCTCGCGCACCGTCGCGGGTGCGACTCCCGCACCGCCGAGCGAGAGCAGGCGCACGCTGGTCGTGTCGGCCGTCGCGAAGTCGGGGTGGTCGATCATCGATCGGACGAACACGGGCGTGCTGATCATCACCGAGATGCGCTCCCGCTCGACGAGCTCGAGCGCGGCGCCCGGTTCCCACACGTCCATGAGCACGGCGGGCACTCCGAGGCACACCGGCATGAGCACGCCGTAGGTGAAGCCGGCGACGTGCGTCATGGGCATCGGCAGCAGTTGCCGGTCGTCGTCGGTGAACGCGTGGGCCTCGCCGAGGCTGTCGGCCTCGTGGCGCAGGCTCTGGTGCGTGTGCACGACCCCCTTCGGCTGCGACGTCGTGCCCGAGGTCCAGAGCACGAGCGCGGGGTCGTCGACCGACACGGCCACCGGGCTCGCACGGCTGCTCACCTCCGTGCGGAGGATCTCGTCGAGCGCGCCGTCGCGTGCGATCCACGTCGTGCCGGCGAACCCGATCTCCGAGAGCATCGCCGCGTGGTCGAACCCGCGAAACGCGCCGGGCACGACCGCGAGGCGCGCGCCCGTCTGCTCGAGCACGAACCCGACCTCGGCGTGGCGCAAGGTGGGAGTGAGCGGGCTCGCGACCGCGCCGGCGAGCAGGATGCCCCACGCGAGCGCGGCCGACTCCCACCAGTTCGGCAGTTGGTACACGACCACGTCGCCGGCACCGATGCCCTCGGCAGCCAACGCGGCCGCGGCCCGCGTGGCGCGGACGCGGAGATCGGCCCCGGTGAGCCGCTGCTCACGATCGACGACGAGCTCACGGTGCTCGTCGACCGACTCGCGGGCGGCGAGGCGGTCGAGGAGGGTCTCGTCGGTCCAGGCGCCGACGGCGCGCCACCATGCACGAACCGACTCGGGGACGGCGAGGCGCACGGCGCCCGGCCGCCTGACCGTCATGACGGTCGGTGAGCCCGCCGGGTCGCCGCGGTGGTCACGAGGCGCCGTAGACGGGCTCGGGCTCGCGCCCCTCCGCGAGGAGCTCGCGCACGACCGGACCGATCTCGGCGGGATCCCAGCGGGCCTGCTTGTCGCGACTCGGGCCGTGGCGCCACCCTTCGGCGACCGACACGATCCCGCCCTCGACCTCGAAGAGGCGACCGGTCACTCCGGCCGAATCGACGCTCCCGAGCCACACGACGAGGGGGGAGATGTTCGCCGGATCGTTCACGTCGAAGCCGTCGGTGGGCGCGCCCATGCGGTCGGCGAACACCTCTTCGGTCATGCGCGTACGCGCGGCGGGCGCGATCGCGTTCGCGGTGACGCCGTAGCGACCGAGCTCCGCGGCCTCCACGAGCGTGAGCGCGGCGATGCCGGCCTTCGCGGCCGAGTACGTGCCCTGCCCGACGCTCCCGAGGATGCCGGCGCCCGACGAGGTGTTCACGATGCGCCCCGCGATCTGCTCGGCGGTCTCGCCGGCCTTCGCCCGCGCGCGCCAGTGCTCGCACGCGTGCCGGGTGGGCGCGAAGTGACCCTTGAGGTGCACACGGATCACCGCGTCCCATTCGGCCTCTGACGTGGTGGCGATCATGCGGTCGCGCAGGAACCCGGCGTTGTTCACGAGCACGTCGAGCCGGCCGTAGGTGTCGACGGCGGTCGCGATGAGACGTTGTGCTCCGTCCCAGTCGGCGACGTCGTCGGCATTGGCGACGGCGATGCCTCCCGCGGCGCGGATCTGCTCGACGACCTCGTCGGCCGGCACCGACCGTGCGTCGGCTCCCGGTGCCGAGCCGTCGCGGGCGACACCGAGGTCGTTGACCACGACGCTCGCACCCTGACGCGCGAACTCCAGCGCGTGCTCGCGGCCGATTCCGCGGCCCGCACCGGTGACGACGACAACCCGACCTTCGCAGATCCCGCTCACGCTCACGCGTTCCTCTCGTCCCGGGCGCCCTCGTTCCGGCCGGTCAATTACCCTAACGCCCGGCCTCCGACCGGAGCCGCTCGACACGACCGTCAGGCCCCGCGTTGCGCTACGGCGTCACCATGTTCCTCACCGACCTCACGATGTCGCCGGCCGCGCTGGCGCGGGCGGCCGAGGAGCGCGGGTTCGGCTCGCTCTACGTGCCGGAGCACACCCACATCCCCACGAGCCGGCGTACGCCTCCACCGACCGGCGACGCCGAGCTCGCCGAGGAGTACAAGCGCACGCTCGATCCCCTCGTCGCGATGACGAGCGCCGCGGCGGCGACCGAACGACTGCTGGTCGGGACGGGGATCATGCTCGTCGCGCAGCGCGATCCGATCGTCACCGCGAAGGCGATTGCCACGTTGGACCAGGTGTCGGGCGGGCGGTTCGTCCTCGGTATCGGGTTCGGCTGGAACGCCGACGAGCTCGAAGACCACGGCGTGAGCATGAAGGAGCGGCGGGCCGTCGCCCGCGAGCGGGTGCTCGCCATGCAGGCACTCTGGCGTGACGACGTCGCGAGCTTCGACGGCGAGCACGTGCACCTCCCGCCGTCGTGGTCGTGGCCGAAGCCGGTCCAGGCCGGTGGGCCGCCGATCCTCATCGGTGGCGCCGCCGGGCCGATCATGTTCGCCCACGTGGCCGAGTACGCCGACGGCTGGATCCCCATCGGCGGGCGCGGGGTGCGCGCGGCGCTGCCCGACCTGCACGCCGCCTGCGAAGCGGTCGGTCGCGACCCAGCGGAGTTGCGGATCGTGCCGTTCGGCACGGTGCCCGACCCGGGCAAGCTCGAGTACTACGAGTCGATCGGCGTCACCGAGGTCGTGCTGCGGCTGCCCTCCGCCGACGCCGACACCGCGCTCCGGACCCTCGACCGCTACGTCGAGCTCCTGGCCCTCTGAGCCGGAGCCGCGCTCCACGGGTCGCGATGAGGCATGCTGGGGCCGTGCTCAACGTCGACGACTACGAATTGGTGGACACCACCTGCCTGCGCTGCGGCGCGGCCGTCCGGCTGCGCTTCCGCGGCCCGTGCGAGGCGTGCGCGGCGGAGCTGCACGCGAAGTACGAGGGCCAGGCGCGCGCCGTCGACGCGCAGGAGTACGTGCCGAAGATGAACGTGACGCCGAACGCCGTCGCCCTCAAAGACGACTGACCGCGGCCACACGCCGCGATCCGGTCGACGCGGGGCCGTGCCGGCGGTCGCCCGCACGTTGGACGGTCAGTCCTGCATACGACATTGAGCGCCCAATGTGCCAACGTGGGCGCGGCGCAGCGCGGGCGGGTCAGAGGCGCTCGATGATGGTGACGTTGGCCTGGCCGCCGCCCTCGCACATCGTCTGGAGGCCGTAGCGGCCGCCGGTGCGCTCGAGCTCGTGGAGCAGCGTGGTCATCAGCCGCGCGCCGGTCGCGCCCAACGGGTGGCCGAGCGCGATGGCGCCGCCGTTCACGTTGACCTTCGCGAGGTCGTAGCCGACCTCGCGCTGCCACGCGAGCACGACGCACGCGAACGCCTCGTTGATCTCGACCAAATCGATCTCGTCGAGCGTCATACCGCTGCGCGCGAGGGCGTGCGCGGTCGCGGGGATCGGCGCGGTGAGCATCCAGATCGGATCGGCACCCCGGACCGACAAGTGGTGGATGCGCGCGCGGGGCGTGAGCCCGTGCACGCGAACCGCCTCGGCCGACGCGATCAGGATCGCGGCCGACGCGTCGGAGATCTGGCTCGACACGGCAGCGGTGAGGCGGCCGCCCTCGACGAGCGTGCGGAGCTTCGCCATGCGCTCGACGCTCGTGTCGCGCCGGATGCCTTCGTCGGCGGGCACGCCTTCGAGGGGTGCGATCTCGCGATCGAATCGCCCTTCGTCCTGCGCCTGCGCGGCGCGGCGGTGGCTCTCGAGCGCGAACGCCTCCATGTCGTCGCGCGTCACGTTCCACTTCTCGGCGATCATCTCCGCGGAGCGGAACTGCGACACCTCCTGGGTGCCGTAGCGCGCCTCCCATCCCTTCGAGCCGGAGAACGGGTTCTCGAAGCCGAGCGGCTCGGCCGCGGTCATCGCGGAGCCGATCGGGATCATGCTCATGTTCTGCACGCCGCCGGCGACGATGAGGTCGGAGGTGCCGCTCATCACGGCCTGCGCGGCGAAGTGCACGGCCTGCTGGCTCGACCCACACTGCCGGTCGACCGTGGTGCCGGGCACCTCGTCGGGCATCCCTGCCGCCAACCAGCAGGTGCGCGCGATGTCGCCGGCCTGCGGGCCGATCGTGTCGACGCAACCGAAGACGACGTCGTCGACGGCCGCAGGGTCGATACCGGTGCGCGCGACGAGCTCGCGGATCGCGTGCGCGCCGAGATCGGCCGGGTGCACGCCGGCGAGCCCGCCGCCCTTGCGACCGACCGGCGAACGAACGGCGTCGACGATGAATGCCTCGGGGGTCTGCGTCATCTCGTTGCTCCAACTCTGAAGTGGCTCACAGGATTCCACGTCCGATGCGGGCACGATGCCACGCGGGGTCGCCCCAGGTCGCGGACAACGCCCACGACCGCTTCATGAACAGGTGGAGGTCGTACTCGGTCGTGTACCCGATGGCGCCGTGGCACTGCAGCGCGACGCGCGCCGCGAGCGACGCGGCATCGGAGGCCGAAGCCTTCGCGAGCGAGACGGCGAGCGACCGCTCGGGGTCGCGCTCGGCCACCGTCCATGCGGCGCGGTACACGAGTGGGCGCGCGAACTCGAGCGCGAGCCGGGCGTCGGCGAGATGGTGCTTCACGGCCTGGAACGAACCGATCGGCACACCGAACTGCTTGCGTTCGCTCGCGTATTCGACCGTCATGGTGATCATGCGGTCGGCGAGGCCGACGAGCTGCGCGGCGGTGCCGAGCGCGGCGCGGTCGAACGCGAGCGCGGCTTCGTGGGCGGTGAGGGCCGCGGGGGAGCCGGGAACCGAGCCGATCCCGACGGTGAAGAGCCGGCGGGCCCCGTCGACCGACTCGGCGGGGGCCAGCTCCACGTCGGCGGGTGCCTCGGCCGAGCCGTGAGCCTCGCCGAGCACGACGATCACCGCCGCGGTGTCGGCCCACACGGCGTGCGGCGCGAGCGCGTGCACGAGGGCCGCACTCGATCCCGCGACGAGGTCGGCCGCGCGTTCGTCGTCGAGCGTCGCGAGCAGCGGCACGGCGACCGCCGCGGTCTCGACGATCGGTTCGGGGAGCGCGACGCGTCCGGTCTCCTCGAGCGCGAGCACGAGGTCGACGTCGTCGAGCGCGAGGCCGCCGATGGCCTCGGGTGCGAGCACGCCCAGCACACCCATCTCGGTGAGCGCGTTCCAGGCCGCCGGGCAGCGACCGGTACCCGAGGTCCACGCCGCGCGCACCGCGGTCGGGGGGCACTCCTTCGCCAGCAGGTCGCGCACCGCGTCGCGCAGCGCGAGTTGTTCGTCGGAGAAGGCGAAGTGCATGGGCGCTACTTGCGGGGAAGGCCGAGCACGCGCTCGGCGACGACGTTGCGTTGGATCTCGTTCGTACCCGCGTAGATCGGGCCCGACAGCGAGAACTCGTAGCCCTTCATCCAGGCGGCGAACTCGGTGTCGACCAGCTCCGCGTGCGGGCCGAGCAGGGCGAGCGCGGTCTCGTGCAGGCGCACGTCGAGCTCCGACCAGAAGAGCTTCACGAGGCTGGACTCGGCGCCGGGCCGCTCGCCGGCCGTGAGGCGGGTCACGGTCCAGAAGGTCTGCCAGCGGTAGGCCTGCGCGTCCATCCACGCGCGCGTCACCCGGTCGCGCAGCAACGGGTCGGCGCCGCCGTCGCCCGCGACCCGCCGGGCGAGCTCGATGAGGCGGTCGGCCGCGGCCATGAAGCGGCCGGGTGCCCGCAGCGTGAGCCCGCGCTCCGATCCCGTGGTGGCCATCGCGACGTTCCATCCCCGGCCCACGTCGCCGAGCACGTCGGCGTCGGGAACGAACGTGTCGTCGAAGAACACCTCCGCGAAACCGTCGTCGCCGTCCAGCCGCTCCACCGGTCGCACGGTGACGCCCTCGGCGCGGAGATCGACGAGGAAGTACGTGAGGCCCGCGTGCCGTTCAGCTTCCGGGTCGGTGCGGAACAGGCCGAAGAGCCGGTCGCAGAACGCGCCGCGGGTCGTCCACGTCTTCTGCCCCTGGAGGCGCCAGCCGCCGGCCGCGTCGTCGCGAACCGCGCGCGACTGGATCCCGGCGAGATCGCTCCCGGCGTTCGGTTCGGACCAGCCCTGGCACCACGCTTCCTCGCCCGAGGCCATCTTGGGCAGGATGCGGTCCTGCTGCTCGCGGGTACCGAACTCGAAGATCGTCGGCGCGAGCAGGAAGATGCCGTTCTGGGTGACCCGCTGCGGGGCACCGGCGCGGGCGTACTCCTCTTCGAAGATGAGCCACTCCCAGAGGCTCGCGTCGCGGCCGCCGTACTCGCGGGGCCACGACACGACCGCCCAGCGCGAGTCGAAGAGCAACTGCTCCCACTCGCGGTGCAGTGCGAATCCCTCGGCCGTGTCGCCCGAGGGCAGCGCCGGCCGCGGCACGTTGGCCTCGAGCCACGAGCGGCACTCGGCGCGGAATGCCGTCTCGGTCTCGGAGAAGGTCAGGTTCATAGGGCGCCGGGATCGTAGCGTGGCCGAAATTGCGTGCTCGGTGGCATTGCTGCCACGGCCGTCGTGCCGCACACTGGCCTCGTGACCCGCCGAGTCGTCTTCGTGACCTACCCCCGCGTCACCGCGCTGGATCTCGTCGGTCCGCACGAGGTGTTCACGGCCGCCGCCGAGATCGCCCGGCGAACGGGTGGCGAGGCCGACGCCTACGCGGTCGCCGTGGCTGCCGCCTCGGCCGGCCCGGTCCGCACGAGCCGGGGGCCCGCGATCGTGGCCGACCGCACGTTGGCATCGGTTCGGGGTGCGATCGACACGCTCGTCGTCGTCGGGGGAGAAGGTGCCGAAGCCGCGGCCGCCGACGCGCAGCTCGTCGATTGGGTGCGGCGGGCCGCGTCGCGCAGCCGCCGCGTCACCTCGGTGTGCAGCGGAGCGTTCGTGCTCGCAGCCGCGGGCCTGCTCGACGGCCGCCGTGCGACCACCCATTGGGCCGCGTGCGCTCGGCTCGCGCGGGCCTATCCCCGCGTCGCCGTCGAGCCGGAGCCGATCTTCGTCGAGGACGGCAACGTGTGGACGTCGGCCGGCGTCACCGCGGGGATGGATCTCGCGCTGGCGCTGGTCGAGGCCGACCTCGGCCGCGAGGTGGCGCTGATGACGGCCCGCCAGCTCGTGCTGTTCGTGCAGCGCTCGGGCGGGCAGGCGCAGTTCAGCGCGCAGCTCGGCGCGCAACTCGCGGAGCGCGATCCGCTGCGCGAGCTGCAGATCACGATCGCCGAGCATCCCGACGGCGACTACCGCGTCGACCGGCTCGCCTCGCGCGTCGCGATGAGCCCCCGTCACTTCGCCCGCGTGTTCCGCGCCGAGGTCGGCTGCTCACCCGCGGCCTACGTCGAGACCGCGCGCATCGAAGTCGCCCGGCGGATGCTCGAGACCACCGGGCTCCCGGTCGACGGCGTCGCGCGCGCGGCCGGGTTCGGCAGGGCCGAGACCATGCGCCGGGCCTTCGCCCGCCGCGTGGGGGCGTCGCCCACCGAGTACCGAGACCGTTTCCGCCCCGCGCACACCGCCGGAACGAGTTGACCAGGAGGCACTGTGGACATCGTCTGCTACGTGTTCGACGGCATCACCGCGCTCGACGTCGTCGGGCCGTACGAAGTGCTCGCCCGGCTCCCCGGCGCGGATCTGCGCTTCGTGGGGGAGAAGGTCGGCCCGATCCGCACCGACAACCAGGTGCTGGGGATCGTCGCCGACCACGCGCGTGCCGACGTGACGTCGGCTGACGTGCTCGTGATCCCGGGTGGCTTCGCGACGCGCAACCTCGAACGCGACACCGCCTTGCTCGAGTGGATCCGCGCGATCGACGCGACCTCGACGTGGACGACGTCGGTGTGCACGGGCTCGATGCTGCTCGCCGCGGCCGGGTTGCTCGAAGGCAAGCGGGCGACGACCCATTGGGCCTCGCTCGATCGGCTGGGCGAGTACGGCGCGATCCCGACGTCGGAGCGCGTCGTCGAGCAGGGCAAGTACGTGACCGCGGCGGGAGTGTCGTCGGGCATCGACATGGCCCTCACACTCGCGGGGACAATCGCGGGCGACGAGGTCGCGCAGGCGATCCAGCTGTCGATCGAGTACGACCCGCAGCCGCCGTTCGACGCAGGGTCGGTCGCCAAGGCGCCCAAGGCCGTGGTCGACTTGGTGAGCGCCGTCCTCGCGGAGCGGCAGCGTGCGGTCAGCGGGGAACCGGCACTCGATTGAGTTCCGGCGGGTCCGTTACCCCTGCGTCTCTCGCACGATCCGCAGGGCGCGCGGCGCTTCGGCCCACTCGTGGCCGCACGACGGGCACTGCCGATGCATGTGCTCGACCTCGACACCGAGGTGCGGGCACCCGCTGGTGTGGAGTTTGAAGCTGGCCGCGGTGCTCCGACACCTCGGGCACGGGGTTGCGGCGAAGAACGGTTCCACGGTGGGACTCCCGGGTTGCCGGACGTAGGGGAATCGCCTAGCGACGTGCGCTGCGGGCGGGCTCACCACCGTCGCGTGCCTTGTTCGCTCCGCCGATCGCCAACGACACGACGATCGACAGGAGCGCCCAACCCGAGATGGCGAGCAGCGCGACGACGCCGAAGTTCATGGGGCCACTCTGCGCCCATGATCATGAGAAACCGATGATCGGCCGGGAACGAGTTGCCCGGTCAGCGGGTGACGACCACCGCGGAGCCGTGGCCGAACAGGCCCTGGTTCACCGAGAGCCCGACGCGCGCGCCCTCGACCTGGCGTTCACCCGCGACGCCGCGCACCTGCCAGGTGAGCTCGCAGACCTGGGCGATCGCCTGCGCGGGGACCGCTTCGCCGAAGCACGCGAGACCGCCGCTCGCGTTCACGGGGATCCGACCCCCGATCGTCGTGTCACCGTCGCGGAGTAGCCGCTCGGCCTCACCTGGTGGGCAGAGCCCGATGTTCTCGTACCAGTCGAGCTCGAGCGCGGTGGAGAGGTCGTAGACCTCGGCGAGGTCGAGATCGTCGGGCCCGATACCGGCCTCCGCGTAGGCGCGATCCGCGATCGAGTCCTTGAACGCGACGCCCGCGCCGAGCACCGATGCCGGGGCGTCGGTGCCGGCGGCCGAGTCGGTCGCGAAGTTGGGGAGGTCGATGACCGGGTTGGGGTAGCTCGGCGTGATCGTCGAGATCCCGGAGATCGTCACCGGCGA
This sequence comes from Actinomycetota bacterium, assembly GCA_036787815.1. Taxonomy (GTDB): domain Bacteria; phylum Actinomycetota; class Acidimicrobiia; order IMCC26256; family PALSA-610; genus DATBAK01. The sequence continues at coordinate 137 of DAIQOP010000010.1, read as the reverse complement.
CTCGTACCCGTGCGCACGCGCCCACTCCACACTCGTGACGACGAGTGCCGCCGCACCGTCGCTCGTCGCACAGATGTCGAGCAGACGGAGCGGGTCGGAGACGAGCGGAGAGCTGCGCACGTCGTCGAGGGTGACCT
>DAIQOP010000153.1:0-9121 GCA_036787815.1 Actinomycetota bacterium | reverse complement strand
GCCTCGTCGGATTCACCCAGACCGCCCGCACCCTCGCGGCCGGCGCGCGGGCGGCCGGGTTGATCGTTCCCGCGTTCCGCACGCCCCCGAAGCGGACCGACGCGGTGCGCACGATCCGGCGGCTTCCCGGCGGCACCGTCGTCGCGGTGCGGGTGCGCGGGCGGTCGCGGGCCGACGTCGTGGGCGACATGGTCGAAGGGGTGGTCCGCACCAACGGTCTCAGCGGCGAGGCGGCGATCCGGCTCCGGAGCGCGCTGCTCGCCGCGGCGCTCGATCCCCCCGAAACGCCCCGTTCCGCCGCGGCGTAGCCTCGTGCCTTCGGCCCGGGTGGCGGAATGGCAGACGCAGGCGGCTTAAACCCGCTGGCTCCTCCGGGGGCGTAGAGGTTCGAGTCCTCTTCCGGGCACGCTCGGCGAACGACGAGCGAACATCGCCTGAACCATCCGATGTCGTGATGGTCGCGCCACGGTCGCGTCGGTAGCGTCGTCGGTGCGGGCGCGGGAGACGAGCCGCACGCGACCTCCCCGGACCCCGCGTGCGGCCCTCCCGCCCCAGGATCTGCCAGAAGCGTCAGTGTCGGCGCGAACTCTGCGCACGCCCCGCCGCGTGGCCCGGTCGCTTCGAGCGTTTCGGCCGTTCCTCGGTGCGGTTGCTTCCCGTAAGACCTACACGGCCCCCGGAACCAATCCGACGTGCGCCGGCTCAGACCTTCGACGCGGCGTCCCGGGCCGCGGCCACGACCGCCTGCGAAGAGGTGATCTGGAAGCCGTCGATGAAGACCGCGACGTCGCCCTTCAGGAACCCGACTCCGGCGCGCGTGGTGCCGAAGGCGTCGAGGTAGGCCGTGTCGCCGACGCCGGTGAGCTTGGTGGCCTTCGGGGCCTGGATCGACGGGTCGTAGAACTCCTTGCCGTGGAACACCTGCACGAGCATCGAGCTGCCGTTGCCGGGGTGCCACTTGCACACCGAGCCGCGGTTCTCCTCGGTCGGGCCCGTCGGGCTCGCGTTGGCGCCGAGGATCGCCTGCACCTCGGCGGCGGTGACGAGGGTGCAGGGGTTCGGGCCGTTGCCGGAGCTCGGAGCGCCGGTCGTGGTCGACCCGGCGGTGCCGGTCTGCCCGGCCTGCGCTGCGGTGCTGCCGGTCGTCCGGGCGCTCGACTTGCCCGACGACGAGCACGCGGCACCCGAGGTGATCAGGGTCGCGAGCGCCAGGGTGGTGGCGAACGGGCGGGCGACGGTGCGATTGCGAAGGTGCATCTCGGAGGTTCCCCTGATCGATCTCGGCACGACCGGATCAGTGAACCGCGCCCGCCCCGCCGTCACCTGAGCAATCGTTGCTCATTCGGCCGGCGATCTACTGGGCCCAGTGCTGGCGGAGATCTTCGAGCCAGGGCGGGTACTCGAGCGGCGGGTCGGGGAGTGCCTCCACCCCGTGGGTGCGCAGCGCGGCGGCGAACGCCTTGGGATCGTCGCCCCAGGATCGCGGGTCGCCCATCATCACCTCGAACATCGTCGCTCCCTCGGGGCCCGCCACGACCGGCCCGAACGCGGCGCCCAGCGGGAGCTCGATGTGCGTGCCGGCCGGGCAGTGCCGGTCGCCGAACCACGCGGCTCCCTCGAGGACGAAGACGACGTGCGAGCTGAAGTGCCCGTGGCGCCGCACGATCATCCCCGGGTCGTAGCGCGCGTACAGCGACAGGTACTGCGGATCGGCGCCGAACGCGAGCCACTTCTCCCACACGAATGCCTCGGTGCCGTCGGCGTTGCGCTGGGCCTTCACGCGCTGCCACGGCACGTCGGGATCGTCGAGGTGGCGGAAGCCCGGTTCCTTCCCCTCGACCTTCGGGTTCGGAGGCTGCGCCGCCGACGACGCAGTCATGATGCAGTCACGGTGCGATCGCGGGCACGGGCTGCGGGGGAGCGACGCCGCGGTAGTGGGCGCTCGGCCGGATGAGCCGGTTGTCGGCGGCCTGCTCGAGGATGTGCGCGCACCAGCCGATCGCGCGGCTCGACGCGAACGTCGGCGTGAAGAGCTCGCGCGGCACACCGCACGAATCCATCACGATGCCCGCGTAGAACTCGACGTTCGTGTACAGCTTCCGGCCCGGCTTGAGCTCGGCGAGCACCTCGATCGCGGTCGCCTCGATGTGCCGGGCGAGGTCCATCTTCTCGCCGCCCAGCGAATCGGCGACCTCCCGCAACATGACCGATCGCGGGTCGTCGGTCTTGTACACGCGATGCCCGAACCCCATCAGCCGGTCGCCGCGCTCCACCGCGGCGCGCAGCCAACCCTCGGCCCGATCCGCGGTGCCGATGTCGTCGAGCATGTCGAGGGCCCGGCTCGGCGCACCGCCGTGCAACGGCCCCGAGAGCGCACCGATCGCGCCGACCACCGCGGCACCGAGGTCGGCGCCGGTCGACGTGATGACCCGGGCCGTGAAGGTCGAAGCGTTGAACCCGTGGTCGATCGTCGAGATGAGGTACTTCTCGACGGCCGCGGCGTGCTCGGCCGTCGGCACCTCGCCCTGCATCATGTAGAGGTAGTTCGCCGCGTATCCGAGACCGGGCTCGGGCGCGATCGGGTCGAGGCCGCGGCGCAGGCGCCAGAGCGCGGTGATGAGGGTCGGCACGGCCGCGCACGTGTGCAGCGCGTTCGTGCGCAACGTCGCGTGATCGACATCGAGCGACGGTCGGAACCCGCCCGCGGCGCCGAGCAGCGAGACGGCGGTCCGCAACGCGTCGAGCGGGACGAACGTGTCGCCGGCCGCGGCGATCTCGGGCAGGACCGCGCTGACCGTGTCGGGGAGCGTGCAGAGCGGCGCGATCTCTGTGGCGAACGCATCGCGCTCCGCGATCGTGGCCGGCAGCGCGCCGTCGAACACGAGCCGCCAGATGTCTTCGAGCGGGCGCGACTTCGCGAGCGCGACCGCGTCGTACTGCCGGTAGTGGTAGAAGCCTTCGAGGCCGCGCACGTCGCCGACGCCGGTCTCGGCGACCACCACTCCTTCGAGCCCGCGCGGCGTCTCGTGCGCGAGCGCCGCGGCCGGTTGGATCATCGCGATGCGCATGAGGTCGCGCATCGAGACGATCCCGACGAGGCGCCCGCCGTCGACCACTGGGATGTGCCGGTAGCCGTGCTCGGCGAGCCTCGCGAACGCCTCGCCCGCGGGCACGGTCGACGCGACCGTGTCGGGCTCGGCGGTCATCCACTCGGAGACCTTGGCCGTCGACGCATCGGCGCCGGCCGCCGCGAAGCGCAGCATGTCGCGCTCGGTGAGGATGCCGGTCGCGCGCCCGTCGCCATCGACGATGACGACGGCACCGACCTTCTGCTCGCGCATCCGTGCCGCCGCCGCGGCGATGGTCTCCGCCGCCGTTGCCGAGACGACCGGTGCGCTCATGATGTCGCCGACCGTGCGCTGGGTGTTTGCCGCCGGCTCGCTCTCGTTCGCCGTCTTCTTGCTCATCCGTTTCGTCTCCCTCGTCTGCCTCTTGTTGCGGATCTACTCCTGCGTGGCGCGGGCGCCGTGGCGGCCGGCGCCGGCGCTGAACCGGGCGGCGCCCGCGAGCGCCTCACCCGACGCGAGCGTCGCGATGCCGTGGACGTACTCGTTGTGCAGGGCCTCGTCGATCGAGAGCGCCCACTGCTCGTAGCTCGACATGCGGTCGTGCCGCAGGCACACCTGGGGGAACGCGGCCACCTCGTGCGCGAGGGCAACGGCCGCGGCGCGCGCGGTGCCGGGCTCGACGAGCCGGTTGGCGAGACCCATGCGTCGGGCTTCGTCGCCCGAGACCCCGCGGCCGGTGAGCACGAGGTCGAGTGCGTGCGAGTGGCCGATCATGCGGGCGAGCCGCACGGTGCCACCGTCGACGAGCGGCACTCCCCACCGCCGGCAGAACACGCCGAACACCGCGTCGCTCGCTGCCACCCGCAGGTCGCACCAGAGCGCGAGCTCGAGGCCCCCGGCGACCGCGTAGCCCTCGACCGCAGCGATGACCGGCTTCTCGAGCAGCATGCGGGTCGGGCCCATGGGCCCGTCGCCGTCTTCGGTCACCCGGTTACCACGGCCCTCCGCGAGCGCCTTGAGATCCGCGCCCGCGCAGAACGTGCCGTGCGCGCCGGTGAGCACCGCGACGGATTGCGAGTCGTCGGCCGCGAACGCGCGGAAGGCGTCGGCGAGCAGGGCGGCGGTGGGGCCGTCGACGGCGTTGCGCGCCTCCGGCCGATCGATCTCGACGATCGTCACCGGTCCGTCGCGATCGACCGTGATGTTCAAGGTGCGTCACCGGTGCGGTGACGGGTGGCTTCGAGGTGCGCGCGCTCGTTGAGGCTCACGACGCTCCGCACGCCCGATCGCGACGCGGCGACGCGCGAGATCGACGTGTACCCCGGTTCGAACCAGAGATAGCGGTCGATGTCGAGGATCGACGCGAGCGCGCAGTTCACGACGCCGCCGTGGCACACCGCGACGACGCGCCGGCCGGCGTGCCGGTCGATGATCTCCTCGACGGCCTGCGCGACGCGGGCCTTGAAGACGTGGGCGGGATCGGCGCCGAACTCCTCCCATCGCCCTTCGACCATCGCGATCCACCGCGGGTCGCCGGACGCCTGGAGCTCGTCCATCGGGATGTAGTCGTCGGAGGCGGCGTCGTACTCGACGAGACCGTCGACGATCTCGACCTCGAGACCGACAAGCGCGGCGAGGGGCTCGGCCGTCTCGCGCGCGCGGCGCATCGGGCTGCTCAACACCGCGTCGATGCGTTCGTACGCGAGCCATTCGGCGAGCCGTTGCGCCTGCTCGAACCCCAGGGGCGTGAGACCGGGATCGGCAGGACCGTCGACCGTGCCCGCCACCGTGCGGACCGGTTCCGCGTGACGGACGAGAACCAGATCCATCAGCCGGCGAGGGCGAAGCCGAGCAGCGCTTCGAGGTCGCGGATCGCCTGCGCGGTGTCGTCGACCTTGATCGTGGTGATGCCCATCGCGCGGGCGGGTTTGAGGTTGGCGCCGATGTCGTCGAGGAAGATCGCGTCGGTGGGTTCGACGCCGAGCCGTTCGCAGGTGAGCGCATAGATGCGCGGGTCGGGTTTACGCATGCCCTCGACGGCCGACTCGACCACGACGTCGAAGATCGTGAGGGAACGCACTCCGGGCGGGGTGCCGCCGCCGTCGCCGTTGGCCCAGTTGTTGGTGAGCGCCGCGGTGCGCAGCCCGCGCTCGCGGATCCGCTCGATCGCGTCGATCATCGCGGGCTTCGGGCCGATGCCGCGGCCGATCATCCCCATGATCGCCCCGGCGTCGATCGCGTGGCCCGCCTCCGCCGCTTCGGCATCGAGCGCGGCGCAGAACTCGCTCATGGTGAGCTCGCCGCGTTCGAGCGCAGCCCACGCTCCCTCTTGGCTGCTCCGCGCGATCACGCGCCGCACGCTGCCCGTGGGCAATCCCGACTCCCGCTCGTACACATCGAAATGCTCGAACGGCGAATCGAACACCACCCCACCGAGATCAAATATCACTGCCTTCATTGATCGGGCTTCGTCTGAAGGTCGGCGTCGCGCTTTTCGACGAAGGCTTGGCGGAGCTCGTCGCTGTCGCCCCAGAGGTTCACCTCGAAGGTGAAGCCCTGCTCGTAGCGGTACGCGCGCTTGACGTCGACGGCTTCGATCCCGTTCAGCGATTCCTTCGCCCGGCGGATGACGAGGGGGCTCTTCGCCGCGATGGTCTGCGCGATCTCGAGCGCGGTCGCCAGCAGGTCGGCTCGGGGCACCACACGTTCGCAGGTACCGAACGCGAGCAGGTCGGCCGCGGTCACCATCTCCCCGGTGAAGAACATCGCGCGCACCTTGTGCTGCGGCACGAGCCGGGCGAGGTGGGTGGCCGTGCCGAGCGCGCCGCGGTCGACCTCGGGCACGCCGAAGGTCGCGTCGTCGGAGGCCACGAGGATGTCGGCGTTGCCGGCGATGCCGATACCGCCGCCGAGGCAGTACCCGTTGACGGCGGCGATGACGGGCACCGGGCAGTCGTACACGGCGGCGAAGGTCTCGGCGCAGCCGCGGTTCACGCCCACGAGGCTGCGGTGCGTGGGGTCGGCCGCGAGCTCCTTGATGTCGACTCCGGCCTGGAATCCCTTGCCCTCGGCCGCGACGATCAACGCGTGGGTGGCCGGATCGCGGCCGCCGTCGCGGATCGCGTCGGCGAGCTCGAACCAGCCCGCGACGGGCAATGCGTTCACGGGCGGGTTGTCGATGGTGACGATCACGACGGAGTCGCGACGTTCGGTACGGATCACGGGCGCTCCTGGGTCAACCGGGCAGGTTAGATGACCGGGTAATCCGACCCGTCCCGACGGTGGCGCCACCCGCCCCGGCACTGGTAGCAAGGCAGGGCACGGCCGGGCACCACGCGACGCGACCGAGAGGACGGCGGTGAGCGATCGGATCGAGACCCTCGGATCGAACCTGACGCTCGACGAGAAGTGCCTGCTCGTCGCGGGCACCGACCTCTGGCACCTGCCGGCGATCGAACGGCTCGGCATCCCCGCGCTCAAGGTGAGCGACGGGCCGAGCGGGGTCCGCGGCGAACGCTGGACCGGCCGGGCCTCGGCGCTCTTCCCGTGCGGCAGCGCTCTCGGCGCGACCTGGGATCCGGCGCTCGTGGAGCGGGTCGGTGCCGCGCTCGGTTCGGAAGCGCGCGACCGCGGGGTGCACGTGCTGCTCGCGCCGACGGTGAACCTGCACCGCACTCCCATCGGCGGCCGCAACTTCGAGTGCTACTCCGAAGATCCGCACCTCAGCGCGCGGCTCGCGGTCTGGTTCATCAGCGGGATCCAGGGCACGGGGGTCGCCGCGTGCGTGAAGCACTACGCGGCCAACGACACGGAATACGACCGTATGACGATCTCGTCGGAGCCCGACGAACGCGCGTTGCGTGAGCTGTACCTCGTGCCCTTCGAGGCCGCGGTCACCGAGGCGGGCGTGTGGGCGGTGATGGCCGCGTACAACCGGGTCTACGGCACCTATTGCAGCGAGCACCCGATGCTGCTCGACGAGATCCTCCGTGGTGAGTGGGGCTTCGACGGCCTCGTGATGTCGGATTGGTACGGCACCCACAGCACCGCGCCGGCCGCGAACGCGGGGCTCGATCTCGAGATGCCCGGTCCGCCGCAGTGGTTCGGCCCGGCCCTCGCCGCCGCGGTGCGCGCCGGCGAGGTCGCCGAACCGGTCGTCGACGCCAAGGTGTGGAGGCTGCTGGCCCTCGGCGCGCGAACGGGGTTGTTCGAGCGGGCCGAGGATTCCGTGCACCAAGAGGTGTCGATCGACCGGCCCGAGCACCGCGCGCTGGCGCGCGAGGCCGCGATCGGTTCGATCGTGTTGCTGAAGCACGACGCCGACCTGCTGCCGCTTGCCGCCGACGTGCGCACGCTTGCGGTGATCGGCCCCAACGCCGACATCCCCGCGCTCGAGGGTGGCGGGAGCGCGGCGGTCACGACCCACCCGGTGCTGACTCCGCTCGAGGCGATCCGCGAGCGGGCGGGCGACGAGACGCAGGTGGTGTTCGAGCGCGGGTGCGTGAGCCATCGGACCACTCCGCCGCTCGAGGGTCGCCGCCTCGCCGAGCGCGAGATGCGGGTCGAGTACTTCGCCGGCACCGAGTTCGCCGGTACGCCGGTGCTCCACGAAAGCAGCGCGCGGGCGTGGTTCGTGTGGCTGGGGCCGTGGGATCCGGCCGTCCCGCCGCTGTTCTCGACGCGCGTGAGCGGTACGTTCGTGGCCGACGAGACCGGAGCTTGGCGCTTCAGCCTCATGAGCGCGGGCCGCTCGCGTCTGAGCGTCGACGGCACGGTGGTCGTCGACAACTGGGCACCGACGCCGGGCGGGAGCGAATCGTTCTTCGGGTTGGGCAGTACCGAGGTGGGCGCCGAGGTGTGGCTCGAGGCCGGCAGCGAGCACGCGATCGTCGTCGACTACGCGAACGACGGGCTCCCCGGGCTGGGCGGCCTGGCGATCGGTTGCGAGCCCCCGCGGCCCGACGATCTCTTCGACCGCGCCGTCGCGCTGGCCGCTCGGGCCGACGCGGTCATCATGGTCGTCGGTACCTCCGCCGAGTGGGAGAGCGAGGGACGCGATCGCACGCGCATGGAGCTTCCCGGCCGCCAGGACGAGCTCGTCGCGCGGGTCGCGGCGGTGAATCCGCGCACGGTCGTCGTCGTGAACGCGGGATCGCCGGTGGGCATGGACTGGGCCGACGACGTCGCCGCGATCGCGCAGCTGTGGTTCCCCGGCGAAGAGGGTGCGCCCGCGCTCGCGGCGGTGCTGTTCGGCGACGCGGATCCCGGCGGCCGGCTGCCGCTCACGATCCCGCGTGCCATCGAGGACACGCCGGCGTTCACGAGCTATCCGGGCGAGCGGGGCAAGGTTGTCTACGGCGAGAGTGTGTTCGCCGGGTACCGCTGGTACGACCGCCGCCGGATCGAGCCCCGCTTCGCGTTCGGGCACGGTCTTTCGTACACCTCCTTCCTCTTCGGTGCGCTCGAGCTCGACCGCACCGAGCTCGACCCGGACGGTCGGGTGGAGCTGCGCGTTCCCGTCACGAACACCGGTACCCGCGCCGGCACCGAGGTCGTGCAGTGCTACGTGCACGACGTCGCCGCGTCGGTCGCGCGACCGGAGCAGGAGCTGCGCGCGTTCGCCAAGATCGCCCTCGGCCCCGGACAGAGCGCGACCGCCGTGATCGGTCTCGACAAGCGCGCGTTCGCCTTCTGGGACCCGGACACGCACGACTGGCTGGTCGAGCCGGGCGAGTTCGAGATCCGGATCGGCGCGTCGTCGCGCGACATCCGGGCGGTCGCCGTCGTCACCGTTTCCGAGGAGCAACCATGCGCGCCGCACTCCTGATCGCCCCCGACCGACCACTCGAGCTCGTCGACGACATCGAGCTCGTCGTCGTGGAAGACGTTGCCGCACCGCGACCGCCGCGCGGCCCGCCGCCCTGTTGAATCGCTACGGTTCCCGACACGAACCAGAGACGAAGCATCTCGCGCAACGCTGCGGCCCGTTCCATCTCCACGGTCGACTGCTGGATGATGCGCCGATGATCGATGATCGATCCGAACGTTGCCGT
>DAIQOP010000152.1:0-9122 GCA_036787815.1 Actinomycetota bacterium | reverse complement strand
AGCCCGCTCGCCGTTTGGTTCTGGTTGCTGGCGACGATCGCGGAGAGCGCCGGGCTCCACTGCCAGATGAGGAGCGGGACCGCGAGCACCACGAGCGCGCGCCGTCGATAGAGCGACGCGAGCGCGACGAGCAACGCCGGGCCGAAGCTCACGCTGAGGCGAACGAGGTTTCCGCCGATCGGGTTGGGCACGCAGAACACGGCGATGGCGGTGATCCCGTAGAGGACGAGTCCGGCGCGCAGCGCTCGCTGGCTCGACGGGAGCCAGACCACTCCGATCGTGCACATCGCGACGATCAGCGCGAGGTCGATCCCGAGGAACGGGAACGGGCCGGTGCTCGGGAACGCGACGTGCAGCACGACCAGCGGCGCCGCGGCGATCAGCACGAGCGCGATGAGCGGTGCCCTTCGGCCGCGCGGCATCGCGAGCGCCCACGCCATGAAGGCGAGCATGAGGAACGCGCCGGCGACCGGGCTCACGAGCGGGCATGCGAGCGCGAGGACCACCGCCGCGACGCGCTTGCCGCGGTGCGCGGCCAGCAACGCGAGCAGCCCGACGGCCTCACCCCCGAGGAACGGAAGCTGGCCGATCGCGACCGGTCCGGCCGTACCCACCGCGAAGATGATCGCGGGCGCGATCGATCGCCGGCCGAAGTGGAGGTCGACGAGCTGTGCGAACGCCCACGCGGCGACGGCCGCGCTGAGCGCGGCCGCTCCGTAGAGCCCGATGACCGCGCCGATCGGCGGGAACAGGACGGAGTAGGGGAGTTGGTAGTGGCCGGAGTACCAACCGTTGTCCCAGAGCACCCAACCGTGCGTGCGGAAGAGCGAGACGCGGTACACCTGCGCGGGGAAGTCGGGCCCGCGCCATCCGAAGAGCCAGACGATCAGCGCACCGAGGAGCGCGACCGCGGGCGCGATCAGCGATCGGTGCGCGCGCAGACGCGCCCGCCACGTCGGCGTGATGGGAATCGCGAAAGAGGTCATCAGTGGGTGCTCGATGGGAGCCGGACGCGCCTTGGGTCGGGCGATCGCAGCGCGGCGCGTTCCGCACGCGCTCCCACGCGATGGTACCCCTGTGCCCGGTGGATCCTCGGCACAAAGCCGGGCAGCTGCCGGGGAGCGCCTGGTCAGGGCGACGCGAAGCCGGGCGGGGGCACGAAACCGCCCAGGACCGCTTCCGCGACGCGGGCGCCGGCGACGGCGTCGCGGTCGCGGAGGTAGGCCCCGACCATCTGCATCCCGACGGGAATGCCCGCTTCGGTCTGCCCGATCGGCGGGACGGCCGCCGGGTGGCCGGCGATCCCGATCAGGCCCGTCCACGACACGAGCGACGTGTACGGCACCGAGGTGCCGTTGACCGTGACCGTGCGGGTCATGAAGTCGGCGTCTTGCTGATGCTCGAACGCGGGCTTGCTCATCACCGGGCACAGCAGGAGGTCGTGGTGCTCGAACCACTCTGCCCAGACCTTCCGCATCCCGGCGCGGCGTTCTTCGAGCCGCAGCCATTGCCGATGGCTGCCCGAGAGCGCGTCCTCGAGGTCGGCGCCGAGCGACGGCGAGATCGCGGGGAGGATCATGTTGTTGAACAGGTCGACCTGCTCGGACAGGTCGACGCGGGGATGCGAGTCCTCGACGCGCGCGCCGGCGTCGGCGAGCCGGTCGGCTGCCGCGCCGAGGAGCGCGCGGTACTCGCGATCGACGGGCGCGGCGTCGTCGTCGAACCAGACACCGACCCGCATTCCGGCGGCGCCGTCGAAGCGCGCGGGTGGTAGCTCGAGACGCCAACCGACGGCATCCTCGTCGACGGGGCCGGCGAGCACGTCGAGCAGCAGGTCGAGGTCTCGGGCGCTGCGCGCGATCGGACCGAACACGTTGATGTCGGCGTCGGTCGTGCCTCCGCCGACGTGATCGAGGTAGCCGCGCTGGGGCACGACACCGAAGCTCGGCTTGAGCCCGAACACGCCGCAACAATGGGATGGGATGCGGACCGAGCCGCCGATGTCGGTGCCGATCTCGAAGCTCGTGAATCCGCACGCGACCGAGGTGGCCGCGCCGCCCGACGATCCGCCCGGAACGCGCTCGAGATCCCACGGGTTGTTCGTCGTCCCGAAGATCTCGTTGTAGGTCTGGAGGTCGCCCGACCAACGGGGCACGTTGGTCTTGCCGTAGACGATCGCCCCGGCCGCGCGCGCACGCGCCACGACGACGGCGTCGGTCTTCGGCACGTGGTCGGTGAGCTCGACCGCGCCGCCCGTCGACCGGATGCCCTCGGTCTCGATCGCGTCCTTCACGGTGATCGGTAGGCCGTGCAGCGGCCCGACGTCGTCTCCGCGAGCGAGCACTTCGTCGGCCCGCGCCGCTGCTGCTCGCGCGCGATCGAGATCGAGCGTGACCACGGCGTTCACGGGGGCGTTGAGCCGTTCGACGCGCGCGACGAACGTCTCGAGGAGCTCGCGACTCGAGATCTCGCCCTCACGTATCGCTCGCGCGAGCTCGTGCGCGGGAGCAAAGGCCGTGGCTTCGTCCATGCCGTCCTCCGGAAGTCGAGGCGAAGTGCCGAGACCGTAGTTCCGAGCCGTCGGCCCAGGCGTCCGGTGCCAACAAGGTCAGCATGCACGCCCAGGACTTCTCCTACTCGCCCGTCGCGGTGCACGTGACCCAGGGCAAGGTCACGTTCGTGGTGCAGAACAGCGGTGCCGTCGACCACAACCTCACCGTCCCCGGCCTCAAGGTCAACACCGACGTGAAGGCGGGGAAGACGGCGTCCGTCACCCTCGACGCGAAGCCCGGTACGTACAGCTTCCACTGCGAGTACCACCCGACGAAGATGAAGGGCACCATCACGGTCGGGGGCTAAGGCGGCTCGGATTCTTCGCCCCCGATGTCGATCGGCGTCGGCGCCGTTCGTCGTAGGGGTGAGGAGCGCCCGCCGGCACCGTGTCGTCGGGCGGAGCGGACAGCCGAAACGGCTGCCGGAACCGAGTCGAGGGGGAACCCATGGATCTCGTCGAGGCCTACACGGCGGCGGCCGCGCGCACAGGTGAGCTGATCGCGGCGACGCGCGCCGACCAGCTCGAAGCGTCGACCCCGTGTCGCACGTGGACGGCGCGGGCGCTCATCAATCACATCGTCGCCGGCCAGTACATGTTCGCGGGTGCGGCTTCGGGTGCCCCGCTCGGCGACCTGTCCGGGGCCGTCCCCGACTTCGCGAGTGGCGATGCCGCCGGCGCGCAGCGCGAGGCGAGCAGCGCGGCCGCGGCGGCGTTCGCCGACCCGGGCTTGGGGGAGCGCTTGGCGGAGCTGCCGTTCGGGACGCTCCCGGCTCCGATGGTGCCCGGGCTCGCGTGCTTCGAGCAGGTCGTGCACGGTTGGGATCTCGCGCGGGCCACGGACCAGGACGCGGCGATGCCCGACGGGGTGCTCGACACGTTGCTGCCGTTCGCGGAGCAGCTGTTGGCGAACGTTCCTCGCGACGGTGTCGCGTTCGCGGCCGTGGTCGACGTGCCCGCCGGTGCGTCGGCCGTCGACCGCCTCGTCGCGTTGAGCGGCCGCCGGCCGTAGCGACCGAAGCCGAGGCACCACCTTCGAAGAGTCCACTCGTACGGATCCAGGAATTCACCGCCTGGTGCGTCTCGGCTGCACCGGGCGGGCGATGTTGCGGCTACATCCAGCCCGTAAGTGTTGACGTATTCGCTTGTGCTGCGAACGTATGTTCGTGTACCATGTGTAGATGGCGGAGACCCTCAGCACGGCGCTCGATCGGGTGGTGGAGCGGGTGGTCGACCTCGACGTGAGCGACATGTCGGACGCCGCGACGTGCGCCGAGTTCCTCGATCTCTGCCGCGTGAGCGACCGCATCGATCACCGTAAAGCCGTATTGCTCGCCTCGATCCACCGGCGCGGGATCCCCAACGGCGACGGCGCCGCCTCCACCCCACTGTGGGTACAAGCCCATGCCGGTCAACGCGCCGGTGAAGCCCGAGCATTGCTCGAAGCCGGCCTCGCGTGCGCGTCGCTGCCGCTCACCGACAAGGCATGGGCGCAGGGAGAGATCTCCTCGAGCGCGGCGCGCACGATCTGCGCGGGCCGTCCCGACGGACATGAAGACGCCTACGGCGGAGTGGAGGAGACGCTCGTCGATTTCGCCGCCGGTGCTCGGTGGCGGGAACTCCGGGTCACGATCGCCCACGCGCACCGCTGCGCGGACGCGCTCGATGGACGCGAACCCGACGACCGCAATGGCCTCCACCTCTCCAAGATCGGTGATCGGTACGCGCTCAGCGCCGATCTCGACAGCCTCGCCGGCCAGACCGTCGAAACCGCGATCAACGCCGCGACCGATCCACCATCGGACGACGACCACCGATCAGCATCGAAACGGCGCGCGGACGCGTTCGTGACGATCTGCCGGTTCTTCCTCGACCACGAGCAACTCCCGATCGAAGGTGGCGAAGCACCCCACCTCGGCATCGCACTCACCTGGGACACCATCACCCAAGAGCTCCCCAGCGCCGGGATCGTCGGACCCTCCCTCAGCCCCACACAAGTCGCCCAGCTGCTCTGTGACGCGAGGATCAGCGCCGTCATCGTCGACACCGGCGGACAACCCCTCGGCATCAGCGCCGAACACCGCACTCCCAACCGCGCGCTCCGCCGCGCGATCGCCGCCCGCGACAAAGGCTGCCGATTCCCCGGCTGCTCCCGAAGACCCGGCTGGTGCGACACCCACCACGTCATCGCCTGGACGATCGGCGGCAAGACCATCCTCATCAACCTCGTCCTGCTCTGCCACTACCACCGCGTCATTCACCGACCTGGCTGGCACGCAACCTTCGACGGCACCACCTTCGAAGTCACGAAACCCGACGGCACCACCATCGCGACCACCAACCCGTAGACCCGCGCCCACAACGAACCGAGTCACTACCCAGGCGCCCGGTGGTGGCCGTATCCACCGGGCCGTGCCACGCGGAGGGAGCGCGGCAACAGGGCACGCGTGTCGGCGGTAGCGTGATCAGCAGCGGTGGGCGTCTGGAGGGACTCGTGGACATTCTCAGCTCAGGTCGCAGGTCGGTCGCGTTCGGCGTGTCGCTGCTCGTCGGGATCGCGTGGCTCGGAACGGCGGGATCCGCAGCTCCCGCGTCGGCGGCGCCCCGGGCCGTGCCCGACCCAGCGGTGCACGGTTGCGACGTCCTGCTCGCGGCGCCGGCGCGCCACCACTGCCTGTTGCCGTGGCCGAACGACGCGTTCACGGTCGCGGCGACCACCCCGACGGGTCGGCGGCTGCACATCTCGTCGAAGGTCGACCCTGCGAACGTCGACGGTGTGCACGTCGACACGACCGCGGAGAACCGGGCCGACGGGTTCTCCCCGGGCTCGGTCATCATGACGTACGTCTCCGAGCTCAGCATCGCGAAGTCGAAGATCGCGACCTCGACCGACATCGGCAGCTCACTCGCGCCGGACGCGCCGATCGTCATCCTCGACACCGCGACCGACGTGCGAGTGCCGTACTTCGCCGAGCTCGACGCGCAGACCACGAACAAGTCGAAGCAGCTCCTCCTCATCCATCCGGCCGTCGCGTTGACCGAAGGTCACCGGTACGCGGTGGCGCTGCGCAAGCTCGTCGACGTGAAGGGCGTGCGCATTGCGCCGCTGGCGACGACCAAGGCCGCGCTCGCCGGCACGCTGCAGCCCGCCTCGCGGGGAGCGCACATCAAGTACGTGATCCGCACCGATCTCGCATCGGTGCTCGGATCGACGGTGCCCTTCCAGGCCTGGGACTTCACGGTCGCGAGCGCGGCGAGCCTGGCCGGCCCGGGCCTCACGATGCATGCGCTGGCGTACCAGTGGCTCGGCAGGCATCACCGCGCCACGAGCGCGCAGGCGTCGGCGGCGAACGACTTCGCGCCGGCGTTCACGGTCACGTCGGTCACCGACACGAACGGAACGCGCGACGTGCACGGCACCTTCGAGGTGCCCCTCTTCCTCGGCGACACTACGCCCTACTCGAGCCTCGTCACCGACCATGGCGGTAACCCGAAGATCAACGGCTCGCTCACGTGGACCGCGAACTTCATCTGCGTGCTCCCCGCAACGGTGCAGAGCGGCGGTCCCGCGACTCCGACCGTGTACGGGCACGGGCTGCTCGGCGACGCGGGAGAGGTGGAGGGCGGTTCGTTCTCGGCGGGCGTCGCCCACGATCTGATGGGCTGCGCTACCGATTGGGTCGGTATGTCGGGGAGCGACGTCGGCAACGTCGCGCGCAACCTGACCGACATGTCGACGTTCGAGACCCAGGTCGATCACATGCTCCAGGGCTTCGTGAACTTCCAGTTCCTCGGTCGCCTGATCAACTCGGCGTCGGGGTTCGTCACCGATCCGGCCTTCCAATCGGGTGGCCAACCGTTGTTCAAGATCCACGACTGCCACTTCATGGGCTACAGCCAGGGCGGCATCATGGGCGGTGCCGCCTCGGCGCTCTCGACCGAGTGGAGCCGGGCCATCCTGGGTGTGCCCGGTATGGACTACGGGGGCGTGCTGCTCAACCGCTCCGTCGACTGGAACGAGTTCGCGGCCATCTACACGGTGTCGTACACCGATCCGGTCGACCAGCAGGTCGTGCTCCAGTTCGCGCAGTTGCTCTGGGACCGGGGCGAGAACGAGGGCTACGCGGAGCATCTCACCGCGCATCCGTACCCCGGGATCGCCGCGAAGCAGATCTTCATCATCGAGAACTACGGCGATCACCAGGTGTCGAACGTCGCGGCCGAGATGCTGGCGAGAACCATCGGCGCGCGCAACCATCAGCCGGCCTTCGATCCGAGCTTCTTCGGCGCCGCGCCCCGTCTCGACGTGCCGGTCACCCCGCAGTGGGGCCTCGCCCCACTGGATCAGACTAAGCCGGCGAAGGCGGGCCTCGTGCTGTGGGACTACGGGACGCCCACTCCGCCGACCACCAACCTCGCGCCGAACGGCGTGGCCTACGGCCAGGACCCGCACGGCTTCGGCCGTGGCAACGCGTTGCTGCTCGACGAGATCACCACGTTCCTTGCGACGGGCGTGATCCCGAACGAGTGCGGCTCGGTGGCCTGCCAGAGCAACACCCCGTAGCCACCGGGCGCGCAACGCTCGGCGCTCGGACGGCATAGGAGAGGTGTGATGCCCGACGCGCGGTCCGACGCAGACCTCTTGGTGCTGTCGCGGACCCGACCCGAGGCGTTCGGGGAGATCTACGAGCGGCACGCGGCCGCCGTGTTCCGTTACCTCGCCCGTCGCGTCGGTGCCGGGGCTGCGGAAGATCTGCTCGGTGAGGTCTTCGTCGCCGCGGTCTCGGCTCGGCTGCGGTTCGAACCGCACGCCAGCGGATCCGCGCTGCCATGGCTCTACGGCATCGCGGGGAACGTGGTGCGCACCCACCTGCGGCGCGCGCCGGCGCGGGTCCTCGCCGACCACGCGTCGGTGGTCGATTGGGACGCGGTCGACGCCCGACTCGACGCCGGTGTTCGTCGGGAAGAGCTGCGCGCGGTGTTGGCGGCGCTGACCGAAGGCGAGAGCGAGCTGTTGCTCCTCGTCGCGTGGGAGGGCGTGTCGCCCACCGAAGCCGCGGAGGCCCTGGGGCTCACCGCGGTGGCGGCGCGTAGCCGCCTGCACCGCGCGCGTATCCGTGCCCAAGCCGCGCTCGACGACCTGACGCGAGCCGAGCTGTGAAGGAGAGCCCGATGAACCTCGAAACGCTGATGCGTGATACCGCGCGCGTCGATGAACCGGAGCCGCACGCGCTCGCGGTCGGGCGGGCTGCGCTCGACGCGGTGACGCAGGCGAGCGTCCGACCCGTGGCGGCGGTCCACGGTCGCGCCCGCACCACCCGCCGCCGTCGCACGGTGCGGGCCGGCTTCGCCGCGGTGATCGTCGCGGCGGCCGGCCTGGCCGTCGTCTTCGGCCCCACGGTGAACCTCGGCGGCCACCGTCCGGGTGCGAGCGCGGAGGCGGCGCAGGTGCTGATGCGCGCCGGTGCGTCGGCGGGAGCCCAGCCCGGTGGTTGGCCGAACGCCGAGTACTGGCACTCGGTCTCGAGGCACCGGCAGGGCTCGGGACCGACGTACCGGCGGGAGATCTGGATCGGTCACCACAAGGTCGGCGTGCTCGAAGACCCGGGCGTGGAAGCCGGCGTGATCCGGCTCGGGGTCGCGTTGTTCCCCGCCGGCAGCAACGGGCTCACCTGGGACCAGCTCTACGCGCTGCCGGTGGAGTCTCACGCGTTGGAACGCAAGCTGCGCGCCGGCATCAACGGAGCCGGCCCGGACGACAACTCCGAGCTGTTCACGATCGTCGGCGACCTCTTGCGGGAGAGCCCGGCCCCGCCCGCGTTGCGTCAGGCGTTGTGGGAGGTCGCGGCGCGGATTCCCGGTGTCACCCTCGTCGGTGCGGTGACCGACGGAGCGGGCCGCCACGGTGTCGCCGTCGAGCGCGGCGGGCAGCGCTACGTCCTCGATCCGAACGACGGCCGGCTGCTCGAAGAATCCGAGCCCGGCGGGTGGCGGGCGACCTACCTCGAGCAGGGGCCCACGAGCACGGCGCCGACGCCGACGACGAGCGGCTCGAGGCCGTAGCGCGCGGATCGCCGAGTTCTCGATCACCCGCAGGTGCGAACGAGCAACCGCATCCGGTTCTTGCCTTCGATGCTCGCCTCGAACTTCACCTTCGTGGCGCCGTTGCGGAAGTAGACGTCGACCGACGGGCCGGGCGCCGTGTCGACGCGTGGCGTCGCGTCGCGAAGCCGACCAGGCCGACCGGGAGTGCCATCACTCCGACCGTGAGTGCGATCGCCAACTTACGGTGCATCGATGTGATCCCCTTTGTCACGATGCGCCGCGCTCTGCGACGCCGGCGTCATCCTCGACGACGCCACGTAAAGGGCACCTCATGGCCAGACCACATCTTCCCAAAATCGAGGCCCGGCGACATACCTGCTCAGTTCCAGAGCGAGTCGAGCTCCATCTCGACGCGGATGCCCGCATCGATCGCGATGCCGGCGCGGGTGTCGTGCCGTGAGGTGCTCACGGTGTCGAAGCACGCGGCGACGTCGTCGGAGACGAAGCGGCTCAGTTGGCTCATGGT
>DAIQOP010000151.1:0-9159 GCA_036787815.1 Actinomycetota bacterium | reverse complement strand
GGGTGCGCATCGTCGCACCCAGGCCGAAGAGCACTCCGGCACCGATCGCGGCCCGCCACGACGCGTGCTTCGACCACGTGTCGTGGAGCAACACGATCGCCCACGCCATGCACGCGAGGCCGAGAGTGTGCTCCCAGAGGTCGAGTGCGTAGAGGAACATCGGGGAACCGAGGCCGATGACCCAGAACACGGTCGCGGGTGCCCGCGATCCGAGCCGCTTCGCGAGCGCACGAGCCGCGGCGGCCACCGCGACCGCGCCGAGCATCGGGAGCAGCAGGGCGAGGCGATCGCCACCGAGCGCCCAGAGTGGACGCGCGAGCAGGATCATCGGGAGCGTCGTGACCGCGACGTAGTGGCTGCCGACGCGCCGCGTGTCGTAGAGCGGGTGCAGCGAACCGGACGGGTCGTCCGCCGCGGCCCAGTAGCCCGCGTCGGGAACGAACGAATGCCGGCTCTGCATGACCTGGAGGGTCGCGACCTTCGCGCCGGTGTCGGTGCCGAGGAACCCGCGCGGGTTGTTCAGCGCCGCCGCGCCCAGGTAACAGACGAGCAGGACGACCGCGGCCACGAGCGGTCGTGCGACGAGATCTCGAAGCGCACCGAGCGTCGGACCGGCGCCGCCGGCATGCGGAGGTGCATCGCGGCGCGCGCCACGCGTCGTCGGGCCCGACGGCGTGGTTGGGGTGCCGTCCCGTGCGGGCAGGAGGGCCGCCGCGGGGGCGTCCATCGGGGTGCCGCTACCCGGTGCGCTCGGCGACGAGCACCAGGAGCCGGGGAATCGAAGCGGCGGCCAGGTACTCGGGCGCGCGGGCGAGGAAACCGGGCGGGGGCGCCGGCTCGTCCATGCGGGTGAGGGTGAGGCCCGATTCGATCATCGTGTTCACATATCGGCCGAGCGGGCGGTGGACGAAGGGAAGCACCACTCCGGGTTCGAGCTCTTCGAGGCTGATGTCGTCGTCGAGGTAGGCCCCGACCCGCCAGTACTGCTCCTCGAGGATGTGGTCGTCGATCCAGCCCGAACCGGGGGTCTGGAGCAGCGGGTGGTTGAGGCACCACACGAATCGACCCCCCGGGCGCAGCACCCGGGCCACCTCCCGCAGGGGTGCCACGTGGTCGGGAAGGTGCTCGAAGACCAGGCAGGCGACCACGGCGTCCATGCTGGCCGTGGCCACCGGGAGCCGTTCGGCCGAGGCCCGGGCGTAGTGCACCCCGCCGCCGCGGGCCACGGCGGCGTGGAGCTGGCCCATGGTGGGGTCGAGGCCGACAATGGGGCCCGCGCCCGCCCGGGCGAGCCGGCGGGCGACCTGCCCCTCACCGGTGCCGATGTCGAGCACCCGCCCGTAGCCGCCGAGGTAGCCCTCGACGATCGGGAGGATCTGCTCCTCGTACTCCGCGTCGACGCCGTCGGTGAACTTGTCCTGCCACCATTGCGCGTGCCGTTCCCAGGGATCGGAGTCCGGGTCGGTATCGGTCACCGGGCGTTGGCCGCGTTCTTCGCCGGTTTGCGCGCCGCCTTCTTCGGAGCTGCGGTCGTGACCGACTTCTTCACGGCGCTGCTCTTCGCCGCGGGCGCCTTCGACGCCTTCGGCTTCGGCTTCGGCTTCGGCTTCGACGGGGCGGGGAGGTCGAGCACTCCCGCGAGGAAGCGTCCGGTGTGGCTCTCGGGGACCTTGGCGATGCTCTCGGGAGTGCCCTCCGCCACGATGCTGCCGCCGCCGGAGCCGCCCTCGGGCCCGAGGTCGACGACCCAGTCGGCACTCTTGATCACGTCGAGGTTGTGCTCGATCACCAGCACCGTGTTGCCGGTGTCGACGAGGCGCTGGAGCACCCCGAGCAACCGGCGGACGTCTTCGAAGTGGAGGCCGGTGGTGGGCTCGTCGAGAATGTAGATCGTCTGCCCCGTTGCCCGCTTGCCGAGCTCGCTCGCGAGCTTCACGCGTTGCGCCTCGCCACCCGAGAGCGTCGGTGCGCTCTGACCGAGCCGCACGTAGCCGAGACCCACGTCGACGATCGTCTGCAACTGCCGCGAGATGGTGGGCTGGGCCGAGAAGAAGGCCAGCGCCTCCTCGCACGGCATGTCGAGCACCTCGGCGATGTTCTTGCCCCGCCAGGTGATGTCGAGGGTGTCGCGGTTGTAGCGCGCGCCCTTGCACACCTCGCACGGCACGTAGACGTCGGGGAGGAAGTGCATCTCGATCTTGATCGTGCCGTCGCCCGCGCACGCCTCGCAGCGACCGCCCTTCACGTTGAAGGAGAAGCGCCCGGGTTGGTACCCGCGCACCTTCGACTCCTGGGTCGCGGCGAACAGCGTGCGGATCTTGTCGAAGACGCCCGTGTACGTGGCGGGGTTCGAGCGCGGGGTGCGGCCGATCGGCGACTGGTCGATGTCGACGACCTTGTCGAGCGCCTCGGCGCCGTCGATGCCCCGGTGCCGGCCGGGCACCGTGCGCGACCGGTACACCTTCTGCATCAGCGCGTGGAAGAGGATGTCGTTGACGAGCGTGCTCTTGCCGCTGCCGCTCACGCCGGTGACGACCACGAAGCAGCCGAGGGGAAGCTCGACGTCGATGTCCCGGAGGTTGTGCTCCCGCGCGCCGCGCACGGTGATCCACTTCGAGCCCGGTTGGCGGCGGAGCGCGGGCACCCCGATGGAGCGGGTGTGCGCGAGGTACTGGCCGGTGATCGACTCCGGCTCGGCCAGCAGGTCGGCGACACTGCCCGAGACGATCACCCGTCCGCCGTGCTCGCCCGCTCCCGGGCCGATGTCGACGACGTGATCCGCGACCTTGATCGTCTCCTCGTCGTGCTCGACGACGATCACGGTGTTGCCGAGATCGCGCAGGCGCACGAGCGTGTCGATGAGGCGCTGGTTGTCGCGC
Source organism: Actinomycetota bacterium (assembly GCA_036787815.1). Classification (GTDB taxonomy): domain Bacteria; phylum Actinomycetota; class Acidimicrobiia; order IMCC26256; family PALSA-610; genus DATBAK01. The sequence continues at coordinate 6,280 of DAIQOP010000151.1, read as the reverse complement.
TGGTGGAGCCCGATCGACGGCTCGTCGAGCACGTACAGCACGCCGACGAGGCCGCTGCCGATCTGCGACGCGAGCCGGATGCGCTGGGCCTCGCCGCCCGCGAGGGTGCCCGAGGGCCGGTTCAACGACAGGTAGTCGAGGCCCACGTCGAGCAGGAACTGGAGCCGCTCGTTGACCTCCTTCGACACGCGTTCCGCGATCATCCGATCGCGCTCGGAGAGCTTGAGCGTGCGCAACGCCGCCGCGCAGTCGGAGATCGACATGTCGCCGATCTCGTTGATGTTGCGGCCGTCGATCTTCACCGCGAGCGATTCGGGCTTCAGCCGCGCGCCCTTGCACCCGGGGCACGGCACCTCGCGCATGTAGCCCTCGATGAGCTCACGCGAACGGTCGCTGTCGGCCTCGGTGTGGCGGCGTTCGAGCCAGGTGATCGCGCCCTCGAACCGGGTGGTGTAGGTGCGCTGACGCCCGTACCGGTTCTTGTAGCTGATCGTCACCTGCTTCGCGCCGGTGCCGTAGAGCACGACCTTCTTGTGCACCGCCTTCATCTTCTTCCACGGCGTCGACGTCTTGAAGTCGTACTCGCGTGCGACGGCGCTCAGCACACGGTTGAAGTACTCGCCGCGGAAGCCCGACCACGGTGCGATCGCGCCCCTGTCGATCGAGAGGTCGTCGTCGGGAACCACGAGGTCGGGGTCGACCTGGAACTTCGTGCCGAGCCCGTCGCACGCGGGGCACGCGCCGTACGGCGAGTTGAACGAGAAGTTGCGTGGCGCGAGCTCGTCGAAGGACAGCCCGCAGTGCGTGCACGCCAGATGCTCCGAGAACGTGAGTATCTCGTGGTCTTCTTCCGCGGCGTCGGTCTCGAGGAGTTGCTGCTGCGATTTCGCGCCCTTCGTCGAACCGACCGGCGTGCTCCGCACGATCTCGACCTCGGCGACGCCGTCGGCGAGGCGCAAGGCGGTCTCCAACGAGTCCGTGAGCCGGCGTTCGATGCCGCTGCGCCGCACGAGGCGGTCGACGACGATCTCGATCGTGTGGTTCTCGTACCGGGCGAGCCGTTCGCGCAGCGCGTCGGCGAGCTCGACGGTCTCGCCGTCGATGCGCGCCCGGGTGAAGCCCTGGCCCGCGAGCTCGCGCAACATCCCCTCGTACTCGCCCTTGCGGCCGCGCACGACGGGCGCGAGCACCTGGAATCGTGTGCCTTCCGGGAGTTGCAGCACGCGGTCGACGATCTGCTGCGGAGTCTGGCGGGTGATCGCCCGGCCGCAGTTCGGGCAGTGCGGCACGCCGATGCGCGCGTAGAGCAGGCGCAGGTAGTCGTAGATCTCGGTGATCGTGCCGACGGTCGAGCGTGGGTTGCGCGAGCCCGACTTCTGGTCGATCGAGATCGCCGGCGACAACCCCTCGATGAAGTCGACGTCGGGCTTGTCCATCTGGCCGAGGAACTGCCGCGCGTACGCGGAGAGCGACTCGACGTAGCGCCGCTGCCCCTCGGCGTAGATCGTGTCGAACGCGAGCGACGACTTCCCCGAACCCGACAGCCCGGTGAACACGATCAACTGGTCGCGCGGGAGCACGAGATCGACGTTCTTCAGGTTGTGCTCCCGAGCACCCCTGATCACGATCTGATCTGAATTCACACCGCTTCGCCTTGGCTCATCTGCGCCTCAGGTTACCCGGCCGGCGGGCTGATCGAACGCATGTTCGCCGACGCTACACGACCTCGCGCAGCTCGCGCTTGAGCTCGTTGATCTCGTCCCGCAGGCGCGCCGCCTCCTCGAAGCGGAGATCGCGCGATGCGTCGTGCATCTCGTCCTGGAGCGACTGGATGAGCCGCCCCAACTCGTCGCGCGGGAGGTCGAGCCGGTCGCGCGCCGGCTTGGTCCTCCCCCGCCCCCGGCCGCGACCGCGCCCCGACGACCCCGAGTCTTCGCCGCCGTCGCGGGCGCGCACCATGTCGAGGATGTCGATGACCTTCTTGCGGACCGTTTGCGGGTCGATCCCGTGCTCTTCGTTGTATTCGAGCTGCTTCTTGCGCCGCCGCACCGTCTCGGAGATCGCGTAGGTCATCGAGTCGGTCATCTGATCCGCGTACATCACGACCTGGCCGTCGACGTTGCGGGCGGCGCGCCCGATCGTCTGGATCAGCGCCGTCGCCGATCGGAGGAAGCCCTCCTTGTCGGCATCAAGAATGGCGACAAGCGACACCTCGGGCAGGTCGAGACCTTCCCGCAGCAGGTTGATGCCGACCAGCACGTCGAACTCGCCGAGCCGCAGCGATCGCAGGATCTCGATCCGTTCGAGGGTGTCGATCTCCGAGTGCAGGTAGCGGACCCGGATGCCCAGCTCGAGCAGGTAGTCGGTGAGGTCTTCCGACATCTTCTTGGTGAGCGTGGTGACCAGGATGCGCTGATCGGCCTCCGCTCGCTCGCGGATCTCGGCCACGAGGTCGTCGATCTGGCCCTTCGTGGGGCGGACGATGATCTCGGGGTCGATCAGGCCGGTGGGGCGCACGATCTGCTCGACGATCTGGGTCGAGAGCTCGAGCTCGTACGTACCCGGCGTGGCCGAGAGGAACACCACCTGGTTCACCCGGCCGATGAACTCCTCGAACGTGAGCGGCCGGTTGTCGCGCGCGGAGGGGAGGCGGAACCCGTGCTCGACCAGCGTGTCCTTGCGCGAGCGGTCGCCGGCGAACTGCCCGTGGAGCTGCGGCACCGTCTGGTGCGACTCGTCGAGGACGACGAGGAAGTCTTTCGGGAAGTAGTCGAGCAGCGTGTACGGCGGCTCGCCGTACTGCCGGCCGTCGAGGTGCATCGAGTAGTTCTCGATCCCCGAGCACACACCGACCTCGCGCATCATCTCGAGGTCGTAGGTGGTGCGCATGCGGAGGCGCTGGGCCTCGAGGAGCTTGCCGTTGCCCTCGAGGTCGGCGAGGCGCTCGACGAGCTCCGTCTCGATGCCCTCGATCGCCTTCACCATGCGCTCGGGATCGGTGACGTAGTGCGACTTGGGGAACAGGACGAACGTCTCGATCTCTTCGACCACTTCGCCGGTGAGCGGGTCGACGACGGAGATCCGTTCGACCTCGTCGCCGAAGAGCGAGATGCGGATTGCCCGCTCCTCGTACGCCGGGAACACCTCGATCGTGTCGCCGCGGACCCGGAACTTGTTGCGGGCGAAGGCGAAATCGTTGCGCTCGTACTGGAGCTCGACGAGCCGCGCCAGGATCGAGCGCTGGTCGCGCTCCTCGCCGATCGAGAGGGTGAGCAGCTGGGTCGCGTACGTCTCCGGTGAACCGAGCCCGTAGATCGCCGAGACCGACGCGACGATGATCACGTCTCGGCGTGACAGCAGCGCGCTCGTGGCCGAGTGGCGCAGCCGGTCGATCTCGTCGTTGATCGAGCTGTCCTTCTCGATGTACGTATCGGTCGTCGGGAGGTAGGCCTCGGGCTGGTAGTAGTCGTAGTACGAGACGAAATACTCGACCCGGTTCTTCGGGAACAGCTCGCGCAGCTCGGCCGTGAGCTGGGCGGCGAGGCTCTTGTTCGGCGCCATGACCAGCGCCGGCCGCTGGGACTTGGCGATCACGTTGGCGATCGTGAACGACTTCCCCGACCCCGTGATGCCGAGGAGGGTCTGGAACCGATCGCCGCGTTCGACCCCGTTGACCAGGGCGTCGATCGCCGCGGGCTGGTCGCCGGCCGGACTGAGATCGGTGACGAGCTCGAGCAGGGTCACGAGATCGATCGTACCGGTGCCCTGTGACACTTACTCCTGGAGCGGCTCACCGGCGCACGACCGGGTCGGGTGTGCGGAGGGTTCGTTTGCCGGTGTGCGGGTCTCGGCGAGCCGCGGGTCCGCATTTCCGGCGTTCTCTCGGCCGTGAGTACGCCTCACGCGTACTGAAGCCCGAGCATTCCTCCGGTCGCGCCGCGCGCTCGGCCGGATCGGCTCTACTTCTCCGGCTCTTCGCCGGCGAAGCGGACGAGCTCGGGCCAGATCGCATCGACCTGCGCCTCCAGCGCGTCGAGGTCGCCCGAGTTGTCGAGCACCCATGTCGCGATCTCGCGGCGCTGCTCGTCGGTGGCCTGCTGCGCCATGCGGCGCTCGGCATCGGCAACGGGAATCCCCCGCGCCTCGAGCCGGGCGAGCCGCAGCTCGCGCGGCGCCTCGACGACGATCACGCCGCGGTACTGCGCCGGGTTCTTCGACTCCACCAGCAACGGCACGTCGTGCACGACGACCCCACCCTCGGGCGCCGCGGCAACCTGGCGCAGGAACTCCTCGCCGATCGCGGGGTGGGTGATCGCGTCGAGATCCCGCCGCGATTCCTCGTCGACGAAGGCCCGCTCCGCCAAGCGCGCCCGGTCGAGATGCCCGTCGGGGCCGACGATGTCGACGCCGAAACGCTCGGCCAGCCGGTCGAGCACCGGCGAACCCGGCTCGACGACCTGCCGGGCGATGGCGTCGGCGTCGACGACGACCGCCCCCTTGGCCGCCAGCAGTGCGGCCACGGTCGACTTCCCCGATCCGATGCCCCCCGTGAGGCCGATCATCTGCACGGCGGCGCAGTCTACGGAGGCGGCCCCACCGCAGACGGCGGCCCCCACGCAGCACCTTCCGCTTCATTCCTGGCGCCACGCGCCGACATTGATCACATGGGCCGAACGACCTATGCGCCTCCCGGCGCTCCCGCGGGTACCGACCGCTCCGATTCCGACGCGCCCCTCATGGGCACCGGATTCGCGCTGACGGCCGCCGGTATCGCCGACCTCGCCGCCCGCGGCGGCGAGCAGCCGCCACCCCCGCCGTCGCGCCCGTCGACGACGCTCGATCTCGACCACCGGCTCACCACGCTCGTCGGATCGTTGCGCTGGGCCGCGATCAGCCTCGGTCTGCTCTCGGTCGCGATCAGGACACCGCCCCGGCCGATGTTCGTGCTCGCCGGCCTCGCGTTGGCGACGTTCGGTGTCGCCCAGACCGTGCGCCCCGTACGCCTCGACCCTCCCGACCGCCGGCTGCACGCGTGGGTCGGCGCAGAAGCTGCGTTGGTCGGGGCGGTCGTCGTCGCGACCGGAGGCTTCACGAGCCCGTTCGTCCTCGCCACCGCGGTTCCGGTGGTGCTCGCGGGCTACGGCGTCGGCCGCCGACGCACCGCGGGCTTCGCGTACGCCGGGTTCATCGTCATCATGGTCGTGGTGCTCGTGAAGTTCCACGACCCGCAGGTGCAGCGCGCCGCGGCCGAGGTCGGCATCCTGCTCTTGCTCTGCGGTGTGCTCGGCGCGTTCGCGCGGAGGCTCGTCGACGAGCTCGGCCTGCACCAGGAGCTGGCTTGGGATCAGGTCACGCGCCTGACGACGGCCAACGAGTTGCTCGTCGCCCTGCACGGTGTCGCGCAGACACTGCCCGCGTCGCTCGACCTCCACGAAGTCATCGACTCCACCCGCACGCGCCTCCGCTCACTGTTCGAGTTCGGATCGCTCGTCCTGCTCGTGCGCGACGGCACACGCGACGAATGGACGGCCGAGCTCTCCGAAGGCGTCCGCACGCCCCGCCAGCTGCGCGGCGACATGCTGGCCGACCCGCTGCGGGCCGTGCTCGACCACGGTCGGCCGGTGCTCGAGACCGATCTCCTCGCGGGCAACAACGGTCGCGGTTGCTCACCGATGGCCAGGAGCGGCATGTACGCGCCGCTGCGAGCACGCGGTCGGGTCGTCGCCCTGATCGCGGTCGAGGACACGTCTCCCGCTCGCTACACGCCCGACGACATGGGCCTGCTGACCGGCGTCACGGGGCCCTTCGCACTCGCCGTCGACAACGCGCTGTGGTTCATGCGGCTGCGGCGCTTCGGGGCCGAAGCCGAACGCGCGCGCATCGCCCGCGATCTGCACGACCGGCTGGCGCAGTCGCTGGCGTACATCGCGTTCGAGCTCGAACGGCTCGCAGGGCGCGCACACGACGAGGATCGCGACGCGTTGGGCGAGCTGCACGAGGTCGTGCGCGGGATCGTCGGCGAGCTGCGCGAGACCCTCTACCAACTGCGCGCGGGAGTGAGCGAAGACGCCGACCTCGACCACGTCGCGCGCGAGTATCTCGCCCGCTACGAAGAACGCACCGGCGTGATCGTGCACTGGCGCAGCCGGGTAGAGCGGCACGTGCCCTACCAGGTCGAGCAAGAGCTGTGGCGGCTGCTGCAAGAGGCGCTCACGAACATCGAGCACCACGCCGACGCGACCGCGTGCGCGATCGACTATCGGATCACCGACACGCACCT
>DAIQOP010000009.1:26790-30226 GCA_036787815.1 Actinomycetota bacterium | reverse complement strand
CTCTGGCACGTCGTGTACCAGTCGCAGATCGCGCTGAGCACCGGGCTTCTCGAGGAGACGTGGACGCGGAACCTCCTGAATCTCATGGTCACGCCGCTCACCGAGATCGAATACGTCGGTGGTGTCGCCCTCTTCGGCATGGTGAAGCTCGTGCTCGGCATCGCGGTGATGACCCTCTCCGCGTTCGCGTTCTTCAGCTTCCACGCGTGGTCGCTCGGTGTCGGGTTGATCCCGATCGCGGCCGTGCTGCTGCTCGTCGGTTGGGCGATCTCGTTGTTCGTCATGGGGATCGTGCTGCGTTTCGGCACGGGAGCCGAGGCCATGGCGTGGGGGATCATGTTCGTGGTCATGCCGCTCTCAGGCGTCTTCTATCCCGTGAGCGCGCTCCCCGCGTTCCTCCGCCCCGTTGCGTTGGCGCTGCCCACCACCCATGCGTTCATCGCGCTCCGCGGCCTCGTCGACGGTCACGGCCTCGACCAGGGCCAGATCGTGCTCGCCGCGGTCACCGCGGTGCTGCTGCTCGCGCTCGGCTTCGTGTTCCTCACTCAGATGCTGAAGGTCTTCCGCCGCCGCGGTCTCGTCACCCGCTACAGCTGAGTGCTGCGGGTGCGTCGCGAGACGCCCAGGCTGGAACGATCCGCCGACAAGCCTCGTGGTGGGCAGCGTCAGTCGAGGTCGATGATGAGGGGCGCGTGGTCGGACGGCAACGTGCCCTTGCGTGCGTTGCGGTCGACGACGGCCCACGTGACGCGGTCGAGCACGGGACGCGTGGCCAGCGCGAGGTCGATGCGCATCCCGCGATGCTCGTGGAAGTCGCCGCGCCGGTAGTCCCAGTACGTGAACAGCCGATCGGCGTCCGGGTACACCTTGCGGAACGTGTCGTGCAGGCCCCACGCCTCGAGCGCCGCGACCGCGTCGCGTTCGGGCTGGGTCACGTGGGTGGCGCCGGCGAACGCCGTGATGTCCCACACGTCGCGGTCGGTCGGGGCGACGTTGAAGTCGCCGAGCACCACGAGCGGCTCGGCCGGGTCGTGGTCGCGCGCGAGCCAGTCGCGCAGCACGCCGAACCACTCGAGCTTGCGCGTGTACCAGTCGGTGCCGACCTCCCGCCCGTTCGGGCAGTACACCGACGAGAACGACACCCCGCCGCAGCTCGCGGTGACGAGCCGGCCGTCGGATTCGTACGGATCGACGAATCCTTCGCCGAAGCCGTAGGTGGCGGCATCGATGCCGACGCGCGACAACACCGCGACGCCGTTCCACTGGCCGTTCCCGAAGTGCACCGAGTCGTAGCCCAGCGCCGAGAAGGTGAGATTCGGGAACGTCTTGTCGCTGAGCTTCGTCTCCTGCAGGCACAGCACGTCGACATCGGCGTACCCGAGGAACTCCTCCACGCGCGGGAGCCGGGCCTTCAACGAGTTCACGTTCCAGGTCGCGAACCTCATCGGCCGGGGACCTCCTCTGGTTCGTCGCGGATGTAGCCGGGATGGGCGATGGCGAGCTTCCGGCGCAGTGTCGCGCGCAGGTAGGCGACGACCTCGGTGCGGCGCGCGTCGAGCGACCCGTCGCGGATCCGGCGGGCCAGCTCGACCTCGAGCTCCCTGGGCGTCGAGCTCGCGCCGTCGGCGCCGAGGAGGTCGTGCAGCCCGGCGCGCCGGGCCGAATCGAGCTCGGGGCCGAGCTCCATCTCGCGGCGCACGATCTTCAACGCGTTCACCGCGACGCGGGTGTGGAAGCCGAGCCGCCCTTCGAGTGCCGGTTGGAGCTCCTGCTCGAGGAACTCGGTCACCGCGTCGACGAGCTCGGCTGCGGTCGGGCGGTCGTCGGGCATCACCAACCCCCTTCGAGCGCGTCGAGGAGATCCCATTCCATCTCGACCACGCGGCGTCCGAGGGTCGCGAGCTCCACCGAGCGGACCGCACCCTGGAGGTGCGCGAAGGCCTGGAGCATCGCCATCGCGCCCCACTTCAGCGTGCCGAACGTCATCCAGTAGTGGACGGCCTCGGGTGACGGCGACTCGCCGCCACCGGCGCGGTAGCCGTCGAGGAGCGCTTCGAGATCGCCGAACCCACCGACCACCCGGTCGTCGGCACCGAAGCGCCACGACCGCACGCAGAGCCAACCGAGATCCTCGATCGGGTCGCCGAGGTGCGCGAGCTCCCAGTCGAGCACCGCGCGCACGCCGTCGGGGCCGACGATGAGGTTGCCGTTGCGGAAGTCGCCGTGCACGAGCTTGGGCGCGGTGGGCGGCGGCACGCGTTCGCCGAGCCAGCGGAGCCCGAGCTCGAGCGCGGGATGCGGTTCGCCGAGCATGTCGAGGAGCGACCGGTACTGGTCGAGCTGGGCGGCGGCGCCGAGCACGGGCAACTTCGGCAGCCCGGCGGTGTCGGTGGCGTGGATCGTGGCCGCGATCGCTCCGCACTGCGCCGCCAGTCGGGGTCGGGCGCTCGCGTACTCGGGCTCGCGCAGGATCCGCCTCGGGATCGTCTCGCCCTCGATCCGAGCCATCACGAACCCGGCGCCCAGCCCGTCGGTGTCGTCGAGCAGCAGCAGCGGGCGGGGCACCGCGACCCCGGCGGCGCTCGTGGCCGCCAGGAGCGCGTACTCGGTCGCGCGGTCGGTCGCGCCTGCGTGGGCGCCCGGGTCGCGGCGCAGCACGAGCCCGTGGCGATCGCCGCGGGCGGTGGCGTCGAACAGCCAGGTCTCCCGGGACGCCCCGCCCGAGACCCTCCGCAGGCCCTCGACCTGCACCTCGGGGCCGAGCACCCGTCCCAGGGCGGCTGCGAGCAGTTCAGGATCCGGAGCCGCCACCTCGCGGACGCTACACATTCCCCTTTCTGCACGAGATCTCCACAGGCCGGGTGCCATTCCCCGACGCCCCGTCCGTATCCTGAGCAGGTGGTAGATGCCCCGCCGCGCCCGCGGACGATCGCCGTCATCGAAGACGAGGGTTCGATCGCCTCCGCCGTGGCCGCGCGGCTGCGGAGCGAGGGCTACCGGGTCGAGGTCGCCGGCGACGGTCCGGCGGGCGTCGAGCTCTGCGAGAAGACGCGCCCCGACCTCGTCGTCCTCGACCTCATGCTCCCCGGCCTCGACGGACTCGAGGTCTGCCGCCGGATCCAGCAGAAGCGGGCGACGCCCGTCCTCATGCTGACGGCCCGCGACTCGGAGACCGACCTCGTCATCGGTCTCGGTGTCGGCGCCGACGACTACATGACCAAGCCGTTCAGTGCCCGCGAGCTGGTGGCGAGGGTCAGCGCGATCCTGCGGCGATCCGATCGGACCGACATCGACGATGCCGGGCTGCTCAAGGTCGGCGACGTCGAGATCGACCCGACGAGTCGTCGGGTGCGCCGAGGCGGCGAGCTCGTGCACCTCACCCCGACGGAGTTCGATCTCCTCGTGTACCTCGCGGCGCGTCCGTCGCGGGTCGCCA
>DAIQOP010000009.1:15933-26780 GCA_036787815.1 Actinomycetota bacterium | reverse complement strand
GGAGCTCCTCGAGCAGGTGTGGGGCTACGACGTGCCGTCGGGCGCGCGTACCGTCGACTCGCACGTGCGATCGCTGCGCCGCAAGCTCGGCCCGCTCGTCGTGCGTACGGTGCACGGTGTGGGATACGCGGCGCAGGACACCGCCGCATGAGGCGCCCGGCTCCCGAGCGCCCGCTCGACCAGCTGCCGACGCTGAAGCTGAAGCTCAGCGTCGTGATCCTCGCGGCGGTGGCGGTCACCGACGTCGTGTTCTTCGTCGGGCTCAAGCTCGGGCTGTGGGCGTCGCTGAGCGGCGCGGCCGCGGGCACCGTCGCGCTGGTGGTCGTCTGGTTCCTTGCCCGCGGCATCACGTCGCCGCTGCGCGAGATGGCCGAGGCCACGGACGCGATGGCGCGAGGGGATTTCTCGCGCCGGGTCACCGCGACCTCCCGTGACGAGATCGGCGCGCTGGCGCGCTCGTTCAACGCGATGGCCTCCGAGCTCGCCGAGACCGACCGGCTACGGCGCGATCTCGTCGCCAACGTGAGTCATGAGCTGCGCACGCCGATCACCGCACTGCAGGTCGTGCTCGAGAACCTCGTCGACGGGGTGGAGCCGCCCGATCCCGAGACCCTCCGCACGATGCTCGCCCAGGTGGAGCGGCTCGGACGGCTGGTGAAGCAGCTGCTCGACCTGTCGCGCCTCGAGGCCGGGGTCGTCCCGCTCGACCGCCAGCCGTTCGACCTCGAGGTGCTCATTGGTCAGGCCGTCCGCGAGTCGCAGCTGAGTGCGCCGAACGTCACGATGAGCGTGAGCGTCGAGCCTCCCGATCTCGAGCTCGAGGCCGACCAGGAACGGCTCCACCAGGTCGTGGCCAACCTGGTCGAGAACGCGGTGCGCCACTCGCCCTCGGGCGGCACCGTGTCGGTCACCGCCTGCCGACGCGGCGACCGCGTCGCGATCGAGGTGAGCGACGACGGCCCCGGCATTCCCGACGACGAGGTCGCGCGCGTCTTCGAGCGTTTCTACCGTCCCGACACCGCGCGTTCGTCACGCGACGGCGGCGCCGGCCTCGGGCTCGCGATCGCGAAGTGGATCGTCGATCTCCACGGTGGTGAGATTCGGCCCGAGCGGCGCGAGCCGCACGGGTGCCGCATGGTCGTCACCCTCCCGGCGGGCACCGTGGTCGCGCCCCGAACCCCGGCCACCCGCACGCCACCGACCCGCATCGCAAGCAACCGAACTCCGCCGCGCCCTGCCGGCGCGGCGCCGTCAGCGAGAGGAACCTCATGGCCATGACCCCGATCGACGAAGCGCTGCGACGTATCCGTCGCGGAGAGATGGTGCTCGTCGTCGACGACGAGGACCGCGAGAACGAGGGTGACCTCACGATGGCTGCGGAGTGGGTGACGTCGGAGTCGATCAACTTCATGTTGCGTTGGGCACGCGGTCTCGTGTGCATGCCGTGCCACGGCGACCGCCTCGACGAGCTCGAGGTCGGGCCGATGATCCCCGCCGGCGACGAGACGACCGATACGCCGTTCGCGGTCACGATCGACCACCGCAATGCCGGCAGCGGCATCGGTGCGGCCGACCGTGCGCTGACGATCCGTCGTGTGCTCGACCCGACGTCGCGCCCCGCCGACTTCCTGCGGCCCGGTCACGTGTTCCCGTTGCGCGCCAAGCGGGGCGGTGTGCTCGAACGTCGCGGTCACACCGAGGCGGCGGTCGACCTCGCGGTGCTCGCGGGATGCGCGCCCGTCGCGGTGATCTGCGAGGTGCTGCACGACGACGGCTCGCCGGCACGCGTGCCGTACCTCGAGATGTTCGCGGAGGAGCACCGCATCGCGATGGTCTCGGTCGGCCAGGTCGTGGAGCACCGGATCGAGCTCGCCGACTGCGGCGACTCGGCGTCGGTGCCGCAACTGCTGCTCTGATGGCGGGCCCGGAGACCACGCTCGTCGCCTCGGGGCTCTTCTTCCCCGAGGGTCCGATCGCGATGCCCGACGGAACGCTCCTGTGCGTGGAGCTCGGTCGCCGCACCGTCGACCGGATCCATCCCAACGGTCGTGTCGAGGTGGTGTCGGAGAACGGCGGCAGCCCCAATGGGATCGCGATCGGTCCCGACGGTGCCGTGTACGTGTGCAACAGCGGCGGCTGGGACTTCACCGAGGTCATGGGCTTCCGGATCACATCGACGCATCAGCCGGCCGACTACTCCGGTGGTCGCATCGAGCGCGTCGACCTCGCGACCGGCGAGGTGCAGGTGCTCTACCGCGACTGCGACGGGAACCCGCTGATGGGCCCGAACGACATCGTCTTCGACGCCGCGGGCGGGATGTGGTTCACCGATCACGGCAAGGTCCGCCATCGCGAACGCGATCACGGAGGCGTGTACTACGCGGCCCCCGACGGCTCCTCGATCCGCGAGGTGATCTACCCGCTCGACTCGCCGAACGGTGTCGGCCTCTCGCCCGACGGCAGCACGCTCTACGTGTCGGAGACGTTCACGGGGCGGTTGTGGTCGTGGAAGGTGACGGCACCGGGGGAGGTCGACAGCAGCGGGCCGATCGGCAACGGCGGCGCATTGCTCGCGGGGCTCCCGGGCTTTCAGCTCTTCGACTCGCTCGCCGTCGACAGCGAGGGGTACGTGGTGGTCGGCACCCTCGTGAACGGGGGACTCACGGTCGTGTCGCCCGACGGCGCGTCGGTCGAGCACATCGCGCTTGGCGACCTGATGGTCACGAACGTGTGCTTCGGCGGCGAGGATCTGCGCACGGCCTACGTCACGTGCTCGGCCACCGGCACCATCGTCTCGTTCCGCTGGCCCCGCCCCGGACTCGCGCTCGCGTTCTGACGATTCACGCCGTCGGGCTCGAGCATGCGACCGGGGACAACGGAGCAGGTGAGCGGTCGGCAGGGAACCGGCTGGAAGCTCCGTGCCGCGGCGAGCGAGCATGCGACCGGGGACACCGTCCGCGTAAGGTCGGCGCATGGGACCGTTGCAGGGTATGAAGATCGTGGAGTTGGCGGGGATCGGGCCGGGCCCGTTCGCCGGGATGTTGCTCTCCGACATGGGTGCCGACATCGTGCGCATCGACCGGGCGCAGCAGGTGACGGGCGACTTCTCGAAGCCCAACCTCGAGGCGCTGTACCGCGGCCGGCGCTCGATCGGCGTCGATCTGAAGCACCCAGACGGCGTCGAGACGGTGTTGCGGCTCGTCGAGTCGGCCGACGCGCTGCTCGAGGGGTTCCGGCCGGGTGTGACCGAGCGCCTGGGCATCGGCCCCGACGTGTGCCTCGCCCGCAACCCACGCCTGGTCTACGGACGCATGACGGGCTGGGGCCAGGAAGGCCCGTACGCCCAGGCCGCGGGGCACGACATCAACTACATCGCGCTCGCCGGCGCGCTCGCGCACTTCGGCCGCGCCGGCTCGAAGCCGACCCCGCCGATCAACGTCGTCGGCGACTTCGGTGGCGGCGCGATGTTCCTCGCGTTCGGCATCGTGTGCGGTCTGCTCGAGGCCCAACGGTCGGGGCAGGGCCAGGTGATCGACGCGGCGATGGTCGACGGCAGCGCGCTGCTCATGACGATGATGTGGGGGCTCAAGGCGATCGGGTTCTGGGATGAAGCCATGGGCGAAAACCTGCTCGACAGCGGCGCACCGTTCTACGACACCTACGAGACCAGCGACGGCAAGTTCATCTCGCTCGGAGCGCTCGAGCCGCAGTTCTACGCGGAGCTCGTCGCCCGGCTCGGTCTCACCGACGCCGGGCTCCCCGCGCAGATGGACCGTGGCGGTTGGCCCGTGCTGCGCGACAAGTTCACCGAGCTGTTCAAGACCAAGACGCGCGACGAGTGGTGCGCGATCCTCGAGCACTCCGATGCGTGCTTCGCTCCGGTGCTCACGATGTCGGAAGCCGCGCAGCATCCGCACATCACCCATCGGGGCACGGTCATCAACCGTGACGGTGTCGACCAGCCTGCACCCGCGCCGCGGTTCTCGCGCACGGCCGCCGAGGTGTGGCGCAGCGCACCCTGGCCGGGCCAGCACACCGACGAGGCCCTGCGCGATTGGGGCTTCGAGCCCGACGCGATCGCCAAGCTCCGCGACGCCGGCGCCCTCCGCTGACCCGCCCTGCCGACCGCTCGGCGCCGGCCGGCCTGCGCCGAGCGGCGCATCGCGTCAGTCGTCGATGACGATGAGGAGCGCCGCGAGGCGCGGTGCGAGGGCCGACTCGTCGGCCGCGGTGACGGTGACGTGGCCGACCTTGCGGCCCGGCCGGGCGGCCTTGCCGTAGTCGTGCAGGTGCGCGCCCTCGATCGCGAGCACCGCGGCCGGGTCGGGCATCGACCCGAGGCAGTTGACCATCGCGGCGACGCCGATCGGCGCGGTCGACCCGAGCGGCCGCCCCAGGATGGCGCGCAGGTGGTTCTCGAACTGGCTGGTCTGCGCGCCCTCGATGGTCCAGTGGCCGGAGTTGTGCACGCGTGGTGCCAGCTCGTTGGCCAGCAACGCGTCGTCGGTCTCGAAGAGCTCGACGCAGCCCACGCCCACGAACTCGAGCGCGTCGAGCACGGCGATCGCGTGGCTCTCGGCCGCGGCCTGCAACGCGGGAGTGCAGCCCGGCGCCGGCGCGCGGGTGACGCGCAGGATGCCATCGCGGTGCTCGTTCTCCACCACGGGCCAACACGCTGTCGTGCCGTCGGCCGCGCGCACCGCGACGATCGACAGCTCGCGTCGGAACGGGACGAATGATTCGAGGATGAGCGGCACGCCGCCGAGCTGCGCCCACGCGGGCTCGACGTCGGCCGCCGTGCGCAGGACGTACTGTCCCTTGCCGTCGTAGCCGCCCCGCCTCGTCTTGAGCACCGCGGGCAGGCCGTACTCCGGTATGGCCGACGCGAGCTCGCCGAGCGTGTCGACGGTGACGAACCGTGCAGTCGGAATGTCGAGTGATCTGAACAGCGTCTTCTCGGCTGCCCGGTCCTGCGACACCTCGAGCGCGCGGATGCCGGGTGCGACCCGGTGCGTGCGCGCCAGATGGCGCGCCGAGTCGGCGGGCACACCTTCCCATTCGTAGGTGACGACGCCGGCTCCGCGCGCGACCTCGTCGAGCCCGACGACCGAGTCGAGCGCCCCCGTGACGAGGGCGCCGACTGCGGCCGCAGGTGCGTCGGGCGAGGGATCGAGGAACCGGAAGCTCAGGCCTTGGGCGACGCCGGCGAGGCCCAGCATGCGTCCGAGCTGCCCGCCGCCGAGGACCGCGACGGTCGACGACTCGTTGCTCACGTTGCTCCCGGACCTATCCGCACCCTCAGGCCTCCAGCGCGACCGGGGGGTCGTCGTCGACCAGGGAGAGCTCGTGCGACTTGCGGAGCGCGGCGATGCGGTCGAGCGGGCGTTCGAGCGCCCGGTGGCGGCGGCCCATGAGCGCCTCGTACTCCTTGTGCACGCCCTCGAACCGGCGTTGCACCGACTCCATCGACTCGACGTAGCGACGCCACTGCAGCTCGAACTGCCCGAGCAGGCCGAGGATCTCGTTGCTCGTGCGCTCGAGGCGGAAGTTGTCGACCGACTGGCGGATCACCGCGAGCACCGCGTAGAGGGTGAGCGGCGAGCACAGCACGATCTTGTTGCGCAACGCGTGCTCGAGGATGTCGGCGTCCTGCTCCTGGATGAACGCGTACACCTGCTCGTTCGGGATGAAGAGGAGCAGGCAGTCGACGGTGCGGTCTCCGGCGTCGAGGTACCCCCGACCGGTGAGCTCCTTCACGCGGTCGCGCACGTCGCGCACGAACGCGTCGCGCGCGACGCGCTGATCCGTGTCGGAGTTGGCCTCGATGTAGCGCACGAAGTTGTCGAGCGGGAACTTCACGTCCATGTGGAGGACGAGGTCGTTGGGCATGAGGAACGTGAAGTCGGGGCGGCCGCCCGAGCCGGGCAGCGTGCGCTGGCGCTGGTAGTTCACGCCCTCGATGAAGCCGGCGAGGTGCAGCACGTCTTCGGCCATGCGCTCGCCCCACTGACCGCGCACCTTGGTGCTGACCAGCGCCTCGCGCAGGTCTTGGGTGCTCTCGCGCAGCTTGTCCATGCCCTCTCGCTGGCGGGCGAGCTCGCTGCTCAACGCGCCGAACTTGCGCTCGCGATCGGATTCGAGCTCACGCACGAGCTCGTCGACCCGTTTGATCTGCGAGGTGATGCCGTCGCGCGTGGCGTGCAGCTCCTGGTCGATGAGCGCCTTCTTGCCATCCAGCTCGGCGCTCGAGCGCGCGCGCTCGCCTTCGAGGAGCAGCTGGTGCAGCTCCTTGACCTGGTGGACCGCGGCCTGGATCGCCGCGTCGCGGCCCTCTTCGCTGGCGTGGCGCTGCTCCTCGGTGAGGCGGCGCATCTCACGGGAGAGCGACGCGTCACGGGTGCGGCCGGCGAGCAGCGAGCCGCCCACGAGCCCACCGGCGCAGCCGACCACGACGGCGATCACCCCGATCACGATCAGAATCATCGGCTGCCTCCCGTGTCGTCCATCTGTGACGCATGGTGCCAGCCGGGTACGACACTCATGCTGATGGTCGGCTCAGGCACCGGTCGCGAGCGCGAGACGCGGGATCGCCGAGAAGCCGAGGGGCCCGGCCACGAGCCGGCGCAGCGGGCCGCCACGATCCTTCTCGTACCTGGAGATGGCATCGTCGAGCGGGGTGACGCCGGTGGGGATCGGGAAGTCGGTCACGGCACGGAGCGCAGCGGTGACGTTCGGGTCGGCGGCGAGGAGTGGTGAGCCCGTCACGGTCGCGGCGAGGCGCCGAGCGAGGCCTTCGAGCGTGTTGGCCGTGGTGATCGAGCGGGCGACCGACGAGGTCGGGGTGAGCGCGTTCCAGCTCGCGAACGCGGTGCCGACCTCCTCGACGATCGGGTTCGCCGGCCCGCCCGTGGCGTCGATCGAGTGGGCGAGCGCGTTCACGAGGCGGTAGCGCGAGTCGAGTTTGGGCCGGACGACCTGCCAGTTGCGTTCGACGGCGGTGCGGTCGGTCTTGAGGCGAGGCCGGCTACTGAGCGCGAGCGTCGCCCCCGCGACGATCGCCAGCACGACGAACGCGCCGAGCAATCGCCGCGCGACGTGAATCATGACCCCGACAAGCTAGTCGTGCGATGCCGGGTTTCCGCCGATGGTGAGCGCGGAGGGTGGTGGGTGTCGCACGCCGCCGCTAGGTTGACCTTCATGGCCCGCTCCCGGGCCGTGGTCGTGGCCGCCGTGGCCGCCACCCTGCTCGGGAGCATCGCGGGCGGGTGGTGGCTCGGCGGCGCGGCACCGGCCGTCGTCCCCGCCACGGTCGTGCACGTCGTCGACGGCGACACGCTCGTCGCCGCGTTCGCCGACGGGCACACCGAGACGGTGCGCGTCCTCGGCGTCGACACACCCGAGACGGTCGACCCCCGCAAGCCCGTGCAGTGCTTCGGGCCCGAGGCCTCCGCGTACGCCAAGGCGCACCTCACCGGGCGGTCGGTGCGCCTCGAGTTCGACGTCGAGCGGCGTGACCGTTACGGGCGTCTCCTCGCGTACGTGCTCCTCGGCCGCGAGCGTTACGAAGACGACCTGCTGCGTCGCGGTCTCGCGCGGCTCCTCGTCATCGCGCCCAACGGCGCACACGCCCGCGCGATGCTCACCGAGATGCTCGCCGCCCGACGCGACCGGCGCGGTCTGTGGGGCGCGTGCTGACCGTCGGTGCTCTGAGGCCCGTGCGCTGAGGCCGTCTCGTTCACGACATGGTCGCGAGGATCTCCTCGACCAGCTCGAGCGACGTGTCGGGATGCAGGAACGCGAGTCGGGCGACGGTCTCGCCGTGCCAGCTCGAAGGGGTGACGAACGCGGTCTGCGCGGTGAGCAGGTCGTCCGACCAGCGTTGGTAGTCGGCCGGCCCCCAGCCCTTCCGGCGGAAGATCACGATCGAGAGCTCCGGTTCCCGTACCAGCTCGAGGTTCGGTGTCGCGGCGATGCGGGCCGCGACGGCGTGGGCGGTCGTGAGCACGGCCTCGATCGCGTCGCGGTACGCGTCGCTGCCGTGGACGGCAAGTGAGAACCACAACGGCAGGCCGCGAGCCCGGCGCGTGAGATGGAACGCGTAGTCGCTCGGGTTCCACTCGCTCGGTCGTTCGTGGATCACGTCGAGGTACGACGCGTTCTGGGTGTGGACGGCGCGCGCGAGACCGGGTTGGCGGTAGATGAGCGCGGCGCAGTCGAAGGGGGCGTACAGCCACTTGTGCGGATCGACGACCAACGAGTCGGCGCGTTCGATACCGGCGAACCGTGGCCGCGCGCTCGGTGCGAGCAGCGCCGCGCCGCCGTAGGCCGCGTCGACGTGGAACCAAATGCCGAAGCTCGCCGCGACCCGACCGACGCCGTCGAGATCGTCGACGATGCCCGCGTTGGTGGTCCCGGCGGTCGCGACCACCGCGCACACCGATGCGGGGTCGCCGTCGGCGTCGAGGGCCGCCTGCAGCGTTGCGCCGGTGAGACGCTCGTCGTCGGTCGCGACGACGAGGGGATCGACATCCATGATGCGCAGCGCGTTGGCGACCGACGAGTGGGTCTGCTCGCTCACCGCGATCCGCCACCGCGCCGGGGGCGTCGCGGCCCGCCGCTTCGCGGTCTCCCGGGCGACGACCAGCGCCGAGAGGTTGCCCGCCGAGCCGCCGGCGACGAAGCACCCACCGGCCTCCTCGGGCAACCCGGCGAGATCGGCGATGAATCGCAGCACCTGGTTCTCGGCGTAGACCGCACCGGCGCCCTCGAGCCACGAGATCGCCTGCAACGACGACGCCGACACCACCATGTCGAAGAGCAACGAGGCCTTGGTCGGCGCGGCGGGGATGAACGCGAGGAACCGGGGGCTGTCGCACGAGATCACCGCCGGCGCGAGCACGTCTTCGAAGATGCGCAGGACGTCGATCGGATCGTTTCCCTCCGCGCTCAGCAGGTTGCCGGCTCGAGCCTCCAACTCGTCGCGGGGCACCGAATGGTCGATCGGCACCGGGTGCAACCGCAACCGCGCTTGGGTGTACTCGAACACGGCGCGAGCCATGCGGTCGGTCAGCTCGTCGTAGTGATGCACGGGGACCATGGTCGCGCTCGCGACGCGGGCGCGTGTGCAGCGATCGGGGAGTGCGTGCTTACGGCTGGGTCTGGACGTGGCGGGCCACGAGCGCGAGGACGTCGTCGCCGTAGAGCTCGGCCTTCGTGGGGCCGATGCCGGTCACGTCGAGCAACCCGGCGACCGATTCGGGCCGGACACTGGCGAGCTCGACGAGCGTGACGTCGCGGAAGACCACGTAGGCCGGCACACCGCGTGCCCGGGCCAGATCTCGGCGCCACTCCTTGAGGGCGTTGAAGAGAGCGTCATCGGGTGCCGGCAGGTCGGGTGGTCGGTGGGCCCGGAGCCCGGCGCGTACCGATGCCAGGCGGGTGGACGGATCGGCCGGCGGTGCCGCGCCGGCGTTGGCGGCTTCGATCGCCTCCAGCCATGGGCTCGGTGTGCGCCGGGACACCCGCCCGCCGACGGTGCGTTTCCGGGCCCACGAGATGTGCAGGTACTGGCCGGCGCGGCTGAGGGCGACGTGCAGGAGCCGCCGTTCCTCGGCGAGCGCATCGGGTTCGGACGCGTACGAGATCGGCACGAGCCCGCGCTCGACGCCCGTGACGCACACCAACTCCCACTCGAGGCCCTTCGACCGGTGGAACGACACGAGCTGCACCGCGTCGGTGCCGGCACCCGGATCGTCGTCGCCGCGCATCGAGGTCTCGAGCCACGCGACGAAGCTGCCCGCCGATCCGCCGCTCCCGTCGGCCGCGAGGTACTCCTGGCCGAGCCGCAGGATGGCGTCGAGGTGTTCGCGCCGCTCCTCGCCGCCGACGTGCTCGCCCGCGGAGAGGTCGGCGAGCTGGTCGGCGAGGGTGCGACCGGGCGTCGTGCGTTCCATCGTGCGGAGCTCGTCGAGCACGGCGCGCACTTCGGGTCGGTTCACGAAACCGCCGGCGCCGGGGACGCGCACGGGCACTCCGGCAGCGGGCAGCGCCGTCTCGAACGGCACCGACTGCGCGTTGGTGCGGTAGAGCACGGCCATGTCGGACCACCGGACGCCACGCGCGTGCGCCTGCTGGAGCCGGCGGGCGACGCCGGCCGCCTCGGCATCCTCGTCGTCGAACGGCGCGATCTCCGGCGCGGGCCCCTCGCCCCGAGGCGCGGCGATCGCGGGGCGGGCCCGGTCGAGCACCGCCGCGGCCGCGGCGACGATCGGCGCGGTCGAGCGGTAGTTCGCGTCGAGACGAACCGACACACCGCCGGGGAAGTGCGCGCCGAACTGGCGCAGCGGAGCCGGGTCGGCGCCCGCGAAGGAGTAGATCGCCTGTGCGTCGTCGCCCACGACGCAGAGGTCGGGACGGTCGCCGAGCCAGGCCCGCACGAGGCGGAGCTGCGCCGCGCTCGCGTCCTGGAACTCGTCGACGAAGAGCGAGCGGAACCGGAAGCGCTGCGCGGCAGCGAAGGTGTCGTCGGTCTCGATGGTGTACGCGCACCATCGGAGCAGGTCGTCGAAGTCGACGAGCCGACGCTTGCGCTTCTCCTGCTCGTAGCGCTCGTAGATCGCCGCGATCTCCGGCGCCGGCCGCGGGGTGATGCGCCCCGCCGCGAGCACCGTCGCCGCGTAGTCGCCCGGGCCGACGAGCCGGGCCTTCGCCCATTCGATCTCGCCCGCGATCTCCATCACCGCGACCCGGGCGCCGGGCCCGCGGCCGCCCACGATCGGGCCGATGATGCGCCCCTTCGCGCCGAGCACGGCCGGGGATTGCTCGCTCCAGGCTCCTCGGAAACCATC
>DAIQOP010000009.1:10551-15923 GCA_036787815.1 Actinomycetota bacterium | reverse complement strand
ACGGCCGGCGGCTCGCGGCCCTGGTCGAGGGAGTGCCGGCGCAGCTGCGCGAGGGCGAGGGAGTGGAACGTGCCCGCCGTGACCTGGCGCACACCGAGGCGCCCGAGCCGTTGCGACAGCTCGCCGGCGGCCTTGCGGGTGAACGTGACCGCCAGCACGTGGCCGGCCGAGGCCCGGCGTTGGTCGACGAGCCACGCGACCCGCCGCGTGAGCACGCGCGTCTTGCCCGATCCGGCCGGGGCGAGGATCGCGAGGGTGGGTGCCTCGTGGGTGACCGCGGCGCGTTGCGACGCGTCGAGGTCGGCGAGGAGGGGATGGCTCACGTCGCGACCATACCGAGGCGCGCCGACAGGCATCGTCCGGCACCCGGGCAACGTGGTGAAGTGAGGAAGCGGTCCGGACGCGAGGAGACCCCGAGTAGTCCTCACCGCTTTCGCGGCTCCGAGCTCCTCGGGGTCCCTGCGTCACCTCGTCCGGTGGGCTCGGCCAACCCCTTGCGGGACTCGCTTCACCTGCCGTCCTTCGGCGACCGAGTGACCGACCCGAAAGCCTGCCACCCTGCCTTCCCACTTCGAGCCTGCTCCGGGTGCTTCGCTCGGTTGCCCGTGCGCTGCGTCCCGGGAGATGTGCCCGCCGTGGTCGGCAAAGATCACAGTACGACCGTCGAGGTGCGCGGTCAAGCGGAATATTCGCGCCGTCGACCTTGCGCGTCGACACGTCGCGAGCTACGTGTGCGCGGTGGCGCCGACGGGTCTCGCGCCCGGCTCGCGCGAGTGCGTCGGACGTCTCGCCTGACCCGAGGAGTCGCGTCGAAAGCCACTACGTTTCCTCGGTCATGGAGGTCGAGCTCGTCGTAGGAACGCGTCGCCGGCGCCACGTCGAAGGTGTGCTCGTCGGCGACGTGTTGCGCGTGGCGTACCCGCCGCGCATGAGTCGCGCCGAGGCCGAACGCATCGCGCAAGAGTTGCGCGCGCGCATGGAACGTCGTGTCGCGTCGGATCGACTCGATCTCGCGGCGCGCGCACGCGCGCTCGCGCGTCGATACGAGTTGCCGCTTCCCGTCCGCGTCGAATGGTCCGATCGCCAGCAGGCTCGGTGGGGAAGCTGCGACCCGGCCGACGGGTTCATCCGCGTGTCGCGGCGCCTCGCGGCGTTCCCGACCTGGGTGCTCGACTACGTGATCGTCCATGAGCTCGCGCATCTCGCCGTCCCCGACCACGGCCCGCGTTTCCACGCGCTCGTCGCGCGCTACCCCCGCGCCGAACGGGCCGTCGGGTTCCTGATCGCGAAGGACCTCGGGCCCGACGAGCCGGATCCTTCTCCCGTCGACGTCGACGTGGACCTCGACCTGACCGAGGCGGCCGACCACGGCGACGCGATCGAGGCGACGGGCGGAATCGCCGGGGTGGCAGACCTCGGGGTGCCAGAGCTCGGGGTGGCAGACGTCGCGGCCGACGCGACCTAGCATCGGGCCCATGCCGTTCCCGCGCCGGCTCCTCAACGAAGGTGAGGAGGTCAGTCTCGACCTCCGACCCCACTGGTGGTTCTTCGGGAACCACATCTTCACCGGCGTCCCGTTGCTGGTGCTCCTGGTCCTGATCCGGATCGGGCCCAGCGGCGACGTCCAACGGTTGTTGATGTGGGCCTGGGGGGTCCTCGCTCTCGTGTGGGCAGGGTGGCTCGGCCTGGAGTACCTCAAGTGGAACTTCACCCACTTCGTGATCACGACCGACCGGGTCGTGTTCCGTTCCGGCGTGCTCGCCAAGCACGGCGCGGAGATACCGCTGGAACGGGTGAGCAACATCAACTTCCATCAGACGATCTTCGAGCGGATGATCGGCGCGGGCGACCTCGAGATCGAGTCCGCCGGACGCGACGGCCAGTCGACGTTCAACGACGTGCGTCATCCCGACGCGGTGCAGCAGGAGCTCTACAAGCAGATGGAGCTCTACGCGCGCAAGCGCGCAGGGTGGAGCCAACCACCGGCCGCGGCGCCGGCACCGGCGGCTGCACCCGCGGCTGCGCCCGGGGCTTCCGAGCTCTCGATCCCGGAGCAGCTCGAGCAGCTCGCAGGTCTGCGCGACCGCGGTGTGATCAGCCCCGAGGAGTTCGAGGCGAAGAAGGCCCAGCTGCTCGAGCGCATGTAGCGGTCGCGCCTACGGCGGCGTGCGCCCTACGGTTGCGGCCGTGCGCGTCGTCTCGCTCGTCCCGTCGGCAACCGAGACGCTGCTCGCGATCGGCGTCGTGCCCGTCGCGTGCACCCGCTTCTGCGAGCAGCCCGGCATCGCGACGGTCGGTGGGACGAAGGATCCGGATCTGGAGGCGATCGTCGCGTTGCGTCCCGATCTGGTCGTCGTGAACGACGAGGAGAACCGCTTCGCCGACGCGGCCGTGTTGCTCGACGCCGGGCTCGCCGTGCACTCGATGTCGCCGCGGACCGTCGAGGACGTCGGTGCGGTGGTCGTGACCCTCGCCGAGCGCGTGGGTGCAGAGATTCCCGACGGTTTCGGGCCCGATGCGTGGCACGCATGGCTGACGACGATGCTCACGCCGCGCTGGTACGAGGCGTTCGTCGCGGTGTGGCGCCGGCCGTGGATGTCGCTCGCCGCCGACACGTACGGATCGTCGTTGCTCGATCTGCTCGGCGTGGGCAACGTGTTCGCCGATGCCGGCGACCGCTACCCGGAAGTGACCCTCGACGAGGTCGCGACGCGCGCCCCGAATCTCGTCGTGCTCCCGAGCGAGCCGTACCCGTTCGCCGCCCGGCACGTCACCGAGATCGAGCTCGCGGTGCCGGGCGTGCCCACGGTGCTCGTCGACGGCCGTGATCTCTTCTGGTGGGGCATCCGCACTCCCGCGGCCGCCGAGCGGCTGCGGGATTCGCTCCCGGGGCTGCGCACGCCGATGAGAGAGCGCTGAGGCGGGCGGGTCGACAGCTCGTTAGCCCGCGACCTCCGAGCGCCCCATCGCGCGGAGACGATCGCGGATCGCCTCGGCCGCGGCGTCGAGCGCTCCGGGGGACGGATCGCGGTCGATCGTGGCGAAGCTCAGCTGCGCCGCGGTGTCGATCGGGACGACGTGCAGATGCGCGTGCGGAACCTCGTCGCCGACGATGAGCAGACCGATGCGCCGCGGGTTGAACGCCGCGTACTGCGCGCGTCCGATGAGGCGCGCGACCTCGAAGAGATGCGCGCAGAGCTCGGTGCCGAGATCGATCCAGTGATCGACCTGTTGACGCGGCACGACGAGCGTGTGCCCCGGCCGCATCGGTTCGATGGTGAGGAACGCGACGCACTGGTCGTCCTTCCACACGAAGCGGCCGGGGATCTCTCCCTCGATGATGCGGGTGAAGATGCTCGGCATGTGACCTCTCCGATCATGGCAATCGTGACACCGGTCCGGCACCCTCGACCGCGTGCACGGCGAAGGCGGCGGCGCCGATCCCGGTTCGCGCACGGTAGCGGTCGACGACGTACGCGACCATCGCTTCCATCGAGCCGGGCCCGACGAGGGCGACGATGCACCCGCCGAAGCCCGCGCCGGTGAGCCGCGCGCCGTATGCGCCACCCTCGACCGCGAGCTCGACGAGCAGGTCGAGCTCGGGCGTCGACACCGCGAAGTCGTCGGCGAGCGAACGATGGCTCTCGAGCGCGAGGCGGCCGAGGGTCGCCGCGTCGTGCCGGCGCAGCGCGACGGCGAACTCCCGCACGCGCGCGTTCTCACTGACGACGTGCCGGGCGAAGGGATCGTCGGCCACCTGCACCGGCGTCGCGTCGCGCAATGACGGGAGACCGAGGGCGGCGGCGGCCGACTCGCAGGCCGCCCGCCGCTGCGCGTACCCGCTCGACTCGAGTGCGCGCGGGAGGCCGCTGTGAACGACCACGATCCCGAGCGCGTCGAAGAGCGGAATCGCGTCGACCTCGAAGGAGCGGCAGTCGATCAGGAGTGCGTGGCCGGCCCGGCCGGAAACCGACGCGAGCTGGTCCATCAGGCCACAGGGCATGCCGGTGCTCACGTGCTCGGATTCCTGCGCGGCGAGGGCGAGGGGCAGACCGCCCAGAGACCAACCGGCGGCGTCGGCGAGCGCGCCGGCCAGCGCGACCTCGAACGCTGCGCTCGACGAGAGCCCCGAACCGATCGGCACCGTCGACGCGACCGCGGCCTCGATGCCGACGGGCGGCCGCCCGCGCGACGCGAGCACGCGGACGACTCCGGCGACGAGTCGCCCCCACACCGGCTCGACCCGGCCCGGCTCGTCGGTGCCGTCGGCCGCGACCTCGACGGTGCCGTCGAGGTCGAGCGAGCGAACCACCACGCGCGCGTCGTCGCGTGGTCGGAACGCGATGCCGACCTCGCGGTCGATCGCGATCGGCAGGCACAGACCTTCCTGGTAATCGGTGTGGTCGCCGATGAGGTTCACGCGCCCCGGTGCGCGCCAGAGCCGGGCGTCGGCGCCGACGGCGTCGATCAGCGTGTCGAAGACGGCCACGACCCGAGGGTAAGCGAACTGATCGCGATTCGGCCCCTCTGTGACGGCGTTTCGCCATCACTTCGGCCGATCGTCGCGCTCAGCGCGCCTCGACCGGACCTGCGCCGGCCGCCGCGCGCACGAGGAACGGGCGAGGCTCGCGGTGGCTGCGGGCCCGGTAGCTCGCGCCGACGTGCTCGGCGATCGACCGGGCGCGCTCTTCGGGGACGAGCGCGACCGCGCAACCGCCGAAGCCCCCACCCGTGAGGCGGGCGCCGAACGCGCCCGCGTCCATCAGGCATTCGACCAGCGCGTCGAGCTCCGGAGTCGACACCTCCATGTCGTCACGGAGCGATGCATGGCCGGCGAGCATGAGCGCTCCGAGCTCGTCGACGTCGCCGTCCCGCAGCGCCGACGCGAACGCCTCGACGCGTGCGATCTCGGTCACGACGTGACGGGCGCGCGGGTGATCGGCGACGTCGGACGGCTGTGCGTCGCGCAGGACCCGCAATCCGAGTCGCGTGGCCTCGGCTTCCGATTCGGCGCGGCGGGCCGCCCACGGGCTGCCCTCGAGCGTGCGCGGCACACCGGAGTGCACGACGAGCACGGCCACGCCGGGCGGCAGCGGGAGTGCTTCGATGGCGAGGTCTCGGCAGTCGATCACGAGCGCGTGGTCGCGAACGCCGGCGAGCGCGACGAGCTGATCCTGGATGCCGCACGGCACTCCGGTCGCGTCGAGCTCCGCCTGCTGGCACGCGCGCGCGAGGGTGCGCAGGTCGGTGCTCCATTCCGCCGCCCCCGAGAGCGCGAGCGCGATCGCGACCTCGAAGGCCGCGCTCGACGAGAGACCCGCGCCGATCTCGAGGTTCGTGGCGACCACCGCGTCGATGCCGACCGGGGGGCG
>DAIQOP010000009.1:0-10541 GCA_036787815.1 Actinomycetota bacterium | reverse complement strand
CGTGCCTTGCGAGAAGTCCCAGCTCGCGGCGCGGATGCCGACCGGGGGGCGGCCCGAGCGGGCGAGCGTGGCGACGACGCCCGCGACCGACCGTCCCCATGCCGGCTCGACGGTGCGCGCGTCGGTGGATCCGTCGGCGGCGACGTCGACGGTGCCGGTGAGATCGAGGGAGCTGACGACGACGCGCGCATCGGAGCGCCGGCGCATGCCGACCACGACGTCGCGGTCGATCGCCATCGCGACGACGGGACCTTCGTGGTAGTCGACGTGACCGCCGAGGAGGTTCACCCGTCCCGGCGCGCGCAGGTAGGCCGCGGGCGCGGCTCCGAGCGCCTCGCGGATCAACGCGAAGCGGGGGTCGCCGGCCTCCGGGCGACCGATCGGGGGGCTCACGAACCGCCCGCCCCGGCGTCGGTGTCGGTGCCGGTGCCGGTGTCGGTGTCGCTCGCGGCGCGCAGCTCCGACGCGGCCTGCTCGGGCAGCACGGGGTTCGCGAGCAGACCCCCGCCCAACTCGCCCGACGCGACGTGGCGGAGCACGCCGGGCGCGCGCAGCGGGGGCGCGATGTGCGCGTGCAGGTGGTACTCGCCGTCGTGGTGCGCCGGCGCCTGGTGGAACCACATGAGGTACGGGAAGGGCCCCTCGTCGGGCGTGCGGGTCCAGAGGTGGTCGTAGCGACCGAGCACGTCGGTGAGCGCGGCGGCGAGGGAACGGCGGCCCGCGCCATCGAGATCGGCGAGCCGCCCGACGTGGGTGCGCGGCGCGAGCCGGAGGCCGTAGGAGTTCGCCGACGCGAACGGCACCCATCCCATCCACTCGCCGTCGTCGAACACGACGCGGCGCGGATCCGCGGTCTCCTCCCGGAGGTCCCGGCACACGGGGCAACCCTCGGCTTCGGTGCCGACGATCTCGCGTGCGGGCGCGGCCGGCACGAACGCGTAGCCGTAGATCTGGCCGTGCGGATGGTGGATCGTCGCGCCGACGGCGGCACCGCGGTTCTCGAACACCAACACGTATTCGATCTCGTCACGCGCGAGCAACGTCTCGGTGCGCTCGATCCACAGGTCGACGACGCGGAGCACACCGTCGATCCCGATCGTCGAGAGCGACGCGGTGTGATCGGGGGAGAACAGCACGATCTCCGCCGCGCCCCGCGGTGGCGCGTGGTCGATGCCCTCGCCCGGCAACGGCAGGCGGATCGGTGCTCCCGGGATCAAGGGGGGCCACCGGTTCTCGAACGCGCGCACCTCGTAGGGATCGGGCGCCTCGAGGCCGCCGACGCAGAACGGGCAACCGCGGTCGGGGAGGTTGGGCCGGGCCTGCCGATGCGGCACGATCAGCACCCACTCGCCCGTGAGCCGGTCGAAGCGCAGCTCGTGGGAGTCGGGCTTCACGAGGGTGATCGCCTCGCCGGACTCGGGACCGCCGGGTTCCATCGGGCCATACTGCCTCGGTGACGCCCGTGATCAGAGCCTTGCGCGCCGACGACGTGTCGCCGCTCGCCGCCGCTCAGGCCCGCGCCTTCTTCGACGACCCGCTCCAGGTATGGGCGCTGCCCGATGCCTCGACGCGCATCGACGTGCTCACGAGGCTCTTCGAGATGATGATCCGGGTGGTGTCGCTCCCGCTCGGGGAGTCGTACACCGACGACACCCGGTCGGTCGGGGCGCTCTGGGCTCCGCCGGGCCGCTGGATCGTCGACAGCCATACCGCGGACAAGCTCGAGCCCATGGCGATGATCGTGGGCGACCGGCTGCCCTGGATGCGACGCTCGTGGGAGGCGATCACGAAGGTGCATCCCGCCGAGCCGCACTTCTATCTCTCCGGCCTCGGAACCGATCCGCCGCGCCAGGGTCAGGGCCTGGGCTCGGCCGCGTTGGCACCGGTGCTCGCGCGGTGCGACGCGCAGGGCATCCCGGCGTACCTCGAAAGCACCAAGGAACGCAACGTCGCGTTCTACGAGCACCACGGATTCGCGGTCACCGGCACCATTGCCGTCCCCACCGACGGCCCGACGCTCTGGACGATGTGGCGCGAGCCGGTGAGCCGCACGTCGGCGGCCGATCAACGCAGCTGAGGCAGCACCTCGGCCGCGAAGCGCTCCAGGCCTTCGTGATCGAACGGCGCGCGCATCGCGAGGATCACCCAATCGGCTCCGGCGTCGGCGTACGCGCCGACGCGGTCGACCATCTCGGAGACGCTGCCCGTGAGCACGCCCGGCCGCACGAGCTCCGCGAGTCGGCCGAACTGTGTGCGCAGCTCCTCGTCGCCGAAGGCCATGCCGACGTTCGCGCCCCGCTCGATCGTCGAGGGGTCGCGGCCGAGGCGTGCGCAGTGTTCGTCGAGCACGCGCGACTTGTGCGCCCACGCGTCGGGAGCGATGAAGGGCACGTTCCAGCCGTCGGCGTACTGCGCGGCGAGCCTGAGCGTGACCTTCTCTCCGCCGCCCCCGACCCAGATCGGGAGCGGGTGCTGGAGCGGCTTGGGCTCGCACTGCGCGTCGGTGAGCGTGAAGAACTCGCCGGCGAAGTCGGTGCGGTCGTCGCGCAGCAGCCCACGCACGCACACGAGGCTCTCTTCGAGCATCCGCAGGCGAACCCCCGCCGACGGATACGGGATCCCGTACGCGTCGTACTCGAGCTTCGCCCAGCCCGCGCCCATGCCGAGCGTGACGCGGCCCTCGGCGAGCTCGTCGAGCGTGGCCATCGCGTTGGCGAGCACGGCCGGATGGCGGTATCCGGCGCAGTAGACGAGGCTGCCGCACCGCACGCGGCTCGTGCTCGCGGCGAGCGCGGCGTGGCTGACGATCGCTTCGAGGCACGACGGATCGCCGGTGTTGTCGGCCGCGTAGAAGTGGTCCCAGATCGAGATCCAGTCGAAGCCGAGCTCCTCGACGCGCGCCCACAGCGGGCGGAGCTCGTGCAGGCTCGTGTTCTGCAGCCCGGTGTGCACGCCGAAGCGAACAGTCATGGTCAGAGGTGCGGCGCGACTTCGGACGCGACGAGCCGCACGTGGTCGTGGTCGGCGAGGTCGAGCACCTGGAGGTAGATCGCATCCGCACCGACCGCGGCATACTCGCCGATGCGGTCGACGATCTCGCCGGGAAGTCCGCCGAGGCTGTTGGCGCGCAGGTTCGCGGACGTCTGCCCGATCGCTGCGGCGCGCCGTTCGACCTCGGCCTCGTTCGCGCCGCAGCACACGGTCTGCGCGACGGTGGTCGTCAACGTCGCCGGGTCGCGTCCGATGGCCTCGCACGCCGAGCGCACGCGCGTCACCGCGGCGGCGAAGAGCTCGACCGACGCGAACGGCAGGTTGAACTCGGCCGCGTACGTCGCCGCGAGGCGCGGCGTGCGCTTCGCTCCGTAGCCACCGACGATCACGGGCACCGGCGTCTGCACCGGCTTGGGCAATCCCGGCGAGTCGGTCACGGAGTAGTGGCTCCCGCTGAACGAGAACCGTTCCCCGACGGGTGTGGCCCAGAGGCCGGTGACGATCTCGAGCTGCTCTTCGAGCTGCGCGAAGCGGGTGCCGATCGGTGGGAACGGGATCGCGTACGCCGCGTGCTCGCCGTCGTGCCACCCGGTGCCGAGTCCGAGCTCCACTCTCCCGCCGCTCATCTGGTCGACCTGCGCGACCGAGATCGCGAGCGGGCCCGGGTAGCGGAAGGTGACCGGGCTCACCAGCGTGCCGAGTCGGATCGTCGTGGTGTCGCGGGCGAGGGCGGCGAGCGTGAGCCAGGCGTCGGTGGGCCCCGGGAGCCCGTCGCCGTCGAAGGCCATGTAGTGATCGGAGCGGAAGAAGGCGTCGAACCCGAGCTCCTCGGCGAGGCGGGCGAGGGCCGAGATGTCGCTGTAGTGGGCTCCCTGCTGGGGCTCGGTGAAGATCCGCAGACGCATGGAGCCGACGCTACCGCGCGACTTCCGCGCGGCGGCCGCCCGCGGGGCAACAGCACCTAAGGTGGACGGCGTGTTGCGAGTGGAACAGTGGCCCGAGCTCCGCCAACCGGTCATGGTGTTTGCCTTCACCGGTTGGGTCGACGCGGGCTTCGCCGGTTCGGGCACGATCGCCGCGCTCGGCGAGGCCCTGGGCTCGGCGCGGAAGTTCGCCTCGATCGATCTGAGCGAGCTGCTCGACCTGCAACAGACGCGCCCCACGGTCCGGATCGCCGACGGTGGGGTGCGCGCGATCGAGTGGCCCACGGTCGAGCTGTGGGCGGGCAACGCCGGACGCGACGTCGTGATCGTGCACGGGCCCGAGCCGTCGCTGCGCTGGGCGTCGTTCGCGGCCGAGATCACCGACGCCGCGCAGCGACTCGGCGTCACGCTTGGCGTCTCGGTCGGCGGCATGCCGGTGCTCGCGTCGCATCGTCATCCGGTCTCGGTGTCGGCCACCGCGACCTCGCGCTCGTTCGCGCAGGAGCTCGGCGAGCTGCGGCCCGACTACACGGGCCCGACCGGGCTCAACACGGTCGTGCAGTACCAGCTCGGGCAGCGGGGCATCCCCGCGTTCGGCCTCTGGGCCCAGGTGCCGCAGTACGTCGCCGGCTCGCCGTCGCCGCCCGCGGTGCGCGCGTTGCTCGGACGCATCAGGGAGATCGCGCACCTCACCGTCGACCTCGACCCGCTCGACGCGCGTTGCGAGGAGTACACGACGCGCGTCGAGGAAGGCCTCTCGCAACGCCAGGATGTCGCCGAGCTCGTCGAACGCCTCGAGGCCGCGACGGGCGATGTCCCGTCTGGCGACGAGCTCGTGTCCGAGATCGAGCGCTTCCTGCGGTCGCAACCCGACCAGGACGAGCAGTAGCGGAGCTCGTCGCCGCCGACCGCCGGGAGGAGCCCGTGCACGAGACCGCCGACGATCTCCGCGCCCTGCAGGCGCTCCTCGACCGGAGCTACGAGCATGCGGGGGCGCACCTGCGCAGCATCGCGACACCGGATCGCCTGCTGCGGGCCGAGGACCTCGCAGCCCGGCTGACCGGGATGTCGTTGCTCACGCTGGCGACGGTGAGCAGCGACTGCCGGCCGTTCGCCGGGCCGGTCGACGGCATCTTCTTCCGTGGCGCGTTCCACGTCGGATCCTCGCCCGACTCGATGCGCTTCCGTCACATTCGCAGTCGCCCGCAGGTGAGCGCGACGCACCTGCCGCGCGAAGAGCTCGCCGTCACCGTGCACGGCCGGGCGGTCCCGATCGACACGGGCGCCGCGGAGCACGCCGAGTTCCGCGCGACGCTGCTCGAGGTCTACGTCCCGAGGTACGGGGCCGAATGGGAGCAGTTCCTCGACTCCGGCCCCGTGTACGCGCGCATCGACGCCGAGCGCATGTTCACGCTCAGCATGGACTGACGCGTCGCGTTACGCGGAACGCGTGTCCTGGGCCCGCTGCTGGGGGAGCCGGACGTGGAGCCCGGCGAGCGCGTCGGGATGGCCGATGACGTCGAGCCGGCCGCCCAACGAACGGGCCAGATCGTGCACGTGCCGTTGGTCGGACACGGACAACGCGTCGGACGAATCGGTGCTCGGCACGATGATCGTGATCTCACCGTCGTTGCGCTCCACCCTCACGCGGATGCTCCACGCCGAAGGCTGGAGGCGACCCGCGAGCCCGAGCAGCTCGACGAGCAGCTCGTGGAGCCGGGGAGCGTGGCTGGTGATCGCGAGCGTGGGTGGCGCGTCGATCATCAGGCCGCGACCGGCGAGCGAGTCCTTCGCCGATGCCGCCGCGTCCTCGAACGCCGAGCGCATCGACAACGTGTCGTGCCACTCGCGCGGGTCGGTTGGTACGACCGACCGGTCGAGCAGCTCGCCGACGACGTCCTCCAGGTCGTGCACGAGCGCTCGGGCGCGTCCGAGCAGCTCGTGGTCGGGCGGTTCGACGTCGCTGACGAGCCGGTAGAGCTGTCGCCGGTTCAGCGCGCGTACGAGCTCGCCGAGGGGTTCCTCGAGGTCGTGGAGGATCGCGTCGTTCCGGGCGTCGCGCGGGCGGTGCCACGTTTCGTCGACGGGGCCCGGCGGCGGCGGCGGTGTCTGCGCGTGCTTCGTCTCGGTGGCTCCCACGGTCGTCCTTCCGACGGGCGCACTCGGGCCTTTCCCCCCAATCGGCCGGGCGATCACCCCACTTGAGCCTCCCGAGGCCGGCCGCGGGCCCGGCCGGCCCGCCGCTTCGGCGTGTGCTGGTTGCGCGTGAGGTGTCCCGGCCGGAGAGAATGGCCCCCTCATCGTCCAGGAGGGGTGCAGTTGCGCGAGCCCGATCCCGTCATCGCCCAGCTGACCGGGCCCGACGGTCCGTTCGAGATCGTCGTGGAGGACGTCCTCGGGAAGCCCACGCAGGTGTACCGCCGGCGGATGCGGGCCCTCGGCGACGTGCTCGAGCAGAGTGCCGGCCGGGACGACCTCACCTGGCTGGTCCAGGGCGACCGGCGGCTCACCTTCGCCGAGCACAACGCCGCGGCCCGCGAGTGCGCGCGCTCCCTCCAGGCGCTCGGCATCGCCCGGGGCGACCGGGTCGCGATCGTGTCGGCCAACTGCCCCGAGTGGGTGGTCATGTTCTGGGCCTGCGCGCTCATCGGCGCCATCGCGGTACCGCTCAACGCGTGGTGGAAGACCGAGGAGCTCGAGTTCGGCCTCACCGACTCGGGGGCGCGCGTGCTCGTCACCGACGCGAAGCGCCTCGAGCTGGTGCGCCCGATCCTCGGCGCGCTCCCGGAGCTCGAGCAGGTGTTCGTGATCGGCGCCGACGGTGATCAGGGAGGTGTCGAGCCGTTCGCGAAGCTGCTCGGCGACTCCGCACACGCGGCCGTCGGCGCGGAGGTCGACGAAGACGACATCTTCGCCATCCTCTACACGTCGGGCACGACGGGGCGGCCGAAGGGCGCCACGATCACGCATCGCCAGATCATCGCCAACCTGCAGAACATCATCGTGTTGGGCGTGGCCCAGGCGATGCGGGGCACCCCGCCGCCGGAGGCGAAGGCCGACGTGCAGTCGGCGTCGCTCCTCGTCGTGCCCCTGTTCCACGTGACCGGTTGCCTCTCGACGATGACCGTCAACTACGCGACCGGAGCCAAGCTCGTGTTGATGCCCCCCGGGCGCTTCGACCCGGTCGAGGCGATGCGGGTGATCGAGCGCGAGCGCGTCACGTCGATCGGCGGCGTGCCCACCATCATGTGGCGGATCATCGACGCGCCCGAGCGCGCCGACTTCGATCTCTCCTCGGTGCAACGCGCGAGCTACGGCGGGGCACCGGCGGCACCCGAGCTCGTGGATCGGATCGCCGAGGCGTTCCCCAACCTGCGCAAGACGTTGACCACCGCCTACGGGCTCACCGAGACCGCGTCGGTCGCGACCGCGCACGGCGGCGACGACTACTTCGCGCATCCCGGGTCGGTCGGCCGGCCCGCGCCGACTGTCGAGCTCAAGATCGTCGGCGACGACGACCGTGAGCAGCCGACGGGATCGCCGGGCGAGATCTGGATCAAGGGCCCGAACGTCATGGCCCACGGCTACTGGAACCGGCCCGACGCGAACGCGCTGTCGTTCACCGACGGGTGGTTCCACACCGGCGACATCGGCAAGGTCGACGCCGACGGCTTCGTCTACATCGTCGACCGGGCCAAGGACCTCATCATCCGCGCCGGCGAGAACATCGCGTGTGTCGAGATCGAGCACGTGCTGTTCCAGCATCCCGACGTCGTCGACGCGGCCGTCGTCGGCGTGACGCACCCGGTGCTCGGTGAAGAGGTGAAGGCCGTCGTGCAGGTGAAGACGGGAGCCGCGGTGACGGCCGACGATCTCCGGGCGTTCTGCCGGATCCATCTCGCCGACTTCAAGGTGCCGGAGCACGTCGAGATGCGTTCCGATGCGCTGCCGCGGAACCCGGCCGGCAAGGTCCTGAAGAACCTGCTTCGCGGGGGCGAGTCGGCCTTCGCGGTCGCCGACGACTCCGCCCTGTAAGAGGGAGCGACCCATCCGAGCACTCTTCGATTTCCATCGGGTCTGGGGCTACGTCGCGATCGTGGCCAACGCGCTCGCCGGCATCATCGGCCTGATCGCGTGGAAGAAGCCGCGCTTTCGCGGCCGTCACGTGTGGATCGCCACGATCGCCGCCGAGGGCGCGATCATGCTCCAGGTGCTCGTCGGCGTGATCATGGTGTCGAGCAAGAAGTACGAAGCGCCGCGCTTCCACATGTTCTACGGCTTCGTCGCCTTCATCACCGTGGGGCTCGCGTACTCCTACCGGTACGCGATGAAGGGGAAGATGGAGATGTGGTACGGCCTCGTCGGCCTGTTCCTCATGGGTTGCGGCATCCGTGCGGTGTTGCAGGTCGTGCACTGATGCCGCGCCCGGCGCGGCGCCTCCGGGTGCTGCTGCTGTTCGGCGGCCGTTCGGCCGAGCACGACGTGTCGTGCGTCACCGCCGTCGCGGTCGCCCGGGCGCTCGATCCGGAGCGGTACGAAGTGGTGCCGGTCGCGATCACGACCGAGGGTGATTGGCTGCTCGCGGGCGAGGCCCGCGCCGCGCTCGAGAAGGGCGCGACCGCGTTGCCCACGGCGTTCGCCGTCGAGGGCGAGCCGGTGCGGCCCCCCAGCGTGCCCGCGTACCAGGAGATCGTGCCGCGCTTCGCGAAGCCCGGCGGCGAACCGCGGTCGGAGATCGAGCGCGCGGAAGGTCTCGCTCCGGATGTCGTGTTCCCGTTGCTGCACGGCCCGTACGGCGAGGACGGCACGGTGCAGGGCCTGCTCGAGCTGGCCGGGCTCCCGTACGTCGGAGCGGGCGTGCTCGGTTCGGCGGTCGGCATGGACAAGGCGATGATGAAGCGCGCGTTCGCGGCGAGCGGCCTCCCGCAGGCGCGGTACCTCGAGCTGCGCGACGGCGCCGGGCCCGGTCACGATCGCGACGCGTTCGCGACGCGCGTCGAGGCGGAGCTCGGCCTGCCGGCGTTCGTCAAGCCCGCGAACCTGGGCTCGTCGGTCGGGGTGAGCAAGGCCCACGACCGCGCCGAGCTCGACGCGGCGATCGCGCTCGCGTTCGAGTACGACGAGTGGTGCGTCGTGGAGGAAGCGGTCGTCGGACGCGAGATCGAGGTCGCGGTGCTCGGCGACGATCCGGCCGAGGCGTCCCTCCCCGGCGAGATCGTGCCCGGCGACGAGTTCTACTCCTATGCCGACAAGTACGAGCATGCTCGGGCCGAGCTGCTCGTGCCGGCGCCGCTCGACGACGCGCGCACCGCAGAAGTGCGTTCGCTCGCGGTCCGCGCGTTCGACGCGTGCCGGTGCGAGGCGATGGCGCGGGTCGACTTCTTCCTCGACGACGGCCCGGGCGGCCGCGGGTTCCTCGTCAACGAGCTCAACACGATCCCGGGCTTCACCCCGATCTCGATGTACCCGAAGCTCTGGGAGGCGTCGGGGCTCTCGTACCCGGCCCTGCTCGACCGCCTCGTCGACCTCGCGCTCGACCGGCACGAGCGGCGCGCCCGCCGCGCCGGGAGGCAACGGTGACGAGGGGCGCGGCGGCTGTGCTTACAGGTTCACCACGGGGCAGGTGAGGGTGCGGGTGATCCCCTCCACCAGCTGCACCTGCGACACGACCATCTTGCCGAGCTCGTCCATCGTGTCGGCCTGAGCCTTCACGATCACGTCGTAGGGCCCGGTGACGTCGTCGGCCTCGACGATGCCCGACAACGCACGGATCTCCTCGACGACGTTCGACGCCTTGCCGACCTCGGTCTGGATGAGGATGTAAGCGCTGACGGCCATGCGGCCCTCCTCGGAGCGGGTTGGCGAATGCTAACGGCCGGGCCGCGGGCGCGCACCGGGCAATGCCGGCGCCCGCTTGGACCGATCGAGAGAGCCTCGGCATACACTCATCAACCCTCCCGACCCGCGTACGGACGGATCGGGATGTCGACGAGGACGGCACCGATGAGCTCGACGAATCCTCCGACCCGGCACCAGCCGCTCCTCGACTGGGTCGAGCACTGGCGGGGCGTGCTCGAACCCGATCGCGTCGAGTGGTGCGACGGATCCGACGAGGAATACGCGGGACTGTGCCAGGCGCTCGTGGCCTCGGGAACGCTCCTGCCGCTCGATCCGACGCGGCGCCCCGATTCGTTCCTGGCCCGCAGCGATCCCGGCGACGTCGCCCGGGTCGAGGACCGCACGTTCATCTGCTCGGAGCAGGCCGACGATGCCGGCCCCACCAACAACTGGCGCGACCCGGCCGAGATGCGAGCCGAGCTCGGCGGCCGCTACCGCGGCGCGATGCGTGGCCGCACCATGTACGTGGTGCCCTTCTCGATGGGCCCGCTGCGCTCGCCGATCGCGCACATCGGTGTGGAGCTCACCGACTCCGCCTACGTCGCCGCGAGCATGAAGATCATGACCCGCATGGGTCGCGAGGCGCTCGAGGTGCTCGGGACCGACGCGCACTTCGTGCCGTGCGTGCATTCGGTCGGCGCGCCGCTCGAGCCCGGTCAGGCCGACGTCGCCTGGCCGTGCAACGCCGACAACAAGTACATCGTGCACTTCCCCGAGACGCGCGAGATC
>DAIQOP010000150.1:6121-9174 GCA_036787815.1 Actinomycetota bacterium | reverse complement strand
GTCACGAACCCCTTCACGTGAACGCCTGGCTGCCGTCGCACCTGGTCTCCCAGCAGTTCGAGGAACCGGCGAGGCCAACCCGCGAGATACACGACGCCTTCAGGCACGCCATTGTGCTCGATCCCGACCGAGCACACTCCCGCATTCACAGCTTCGGCGACGATCATGAACGAGTCACTTCCCGGCAGTCCGCCGATAGCCCCGAACTCGTCGCCGCCGATCAGCACCAACTCGGGAGCAATACCGTCCGCCCAGAACTGCGCGAAGATCGCACGCGCCGAGTCGGACTTGTCGGTGAGCCCGATCTCCATGTGCTTGGCGTCACTCGTCACCCGCGGATCCGCAAGCCCCACTTCACGCGCGACATCGGTCGCGAGCGCGGCGACCGCCGCGAGGTCGTCGACGCCGGCGGCGTGCAGTCGCTGCTCGACCGCCGCGAGCAGTCGACCGATCTGAGACTTCGGCGGGTCAACCCATTCCGGGAGCGGGATCAGGTCGATCTTGCGACGGTTCAACCGCTGCGACACGATGCGGGTCTCGAGCCCGCGCGCCGCGAGCCGGGAAACGATCTGCTCCGCGGCCCTCGTCAGCGCCATGTCTTCTTCGCTGGTCGCCTCACGCCGCGCGAGAAGACGTGGGCCATCGACTCCGACCTCGAAGAGCTCCGAACCGCGATTGAGCGCCAACAACAGCCGCCCCGGCCCCGACGGACGAGCCCCGAGCTGGCCGTCAACGTTCTCGACGTGCGTGCCACTCACAATCGCGACATCGACACCGCACGCGCACAACCGCTCAACGACGTTGCGGACAGCGCTCGCATCCGCAGTCCGATCGGCGACGGCCGTACCGTCCCAATCGAACATGACTCCTTCGAAACGACGCGCGACCAGCGCCGGCAGATCGAGGTCATCCATGAGGCTCAACTCTCCCGCGCCGAAGCCGCCGATGCATATCGAAAGTGTAAGAACGAACGAGCCGTGCGGGTGTCGATCCCTCCGACGTGAAGAACGTCCGCCGAAAGGCCCGAACGAGCTTCCGGCACCCACAGGTTCGGGATCGCCGTGCGCTCGACGTTCGTCGCAAGTCTCGAGCGGGACATCGGCCGCGACGGCCAAGCGCTCTCGCAGTCGGTCGCGACGCAGACCGATCGGTGCTTCTGGCAATAGCGTGCCGCGACAGAGCCGCTACTGCATCATGAACCCGTGCTGCGCAGCCGCTGCCGCAGCCTTCCTCTTCATTGCGGGGGTTTGCTGGGTCGGTGCCGTTGCCCGCGTAGCCGCCGCAGTTCGGGTGCGGCGATGTGTCGGGCGATCAGTGCGCCCGCCAATGCGCCGAGTAGCGCAGCTATGAAGAGCCCTATCCAAAGTGGCGCCGTCACCTGCGGGATGAGGTAGCGAATTTTCGTTTCCCGAGGGTTCTCGATGATGAACACCACGACAAGCCCCGCCAGGAGCACGCCGAGCACGAGGCGCGGATGAAAGCGCGTCTCTCGGTCCCGCTCGAACACGAACCCAGCTTCGCACGCCTGCTCGCTTACCGCCACAACCGGGATGAAACCTTCCTCTCGTTTCGCTGGGTGCAGTGCTTCACGCCGCTCTTGGTTCGTCGACGAGAC
Source organism: Actinomycetota bacterium (assembly GCA_036787815.1). Lineage (GTDB taxonomy): Bacteria > Actinomycetota > Acidimicrobiia > IMCC26256 > PALSA-610 > DATBAK01. The sequence goes on along the minus strand of DAIQOP010000150.1, from coordinate 7,559 downwards.
GTACGTGAAGGTCGCGGGCCGGTGGCGGAGCGTCTACCGCGCTGTCGATCAGGACCGCTAGATCATTGATGTATTCGTCTCATCGAAACGCGACACGCGATCTGCACGCCAGTTCTTCGAGACCGCGTCCGGCGTTCACGGTGAAGCGGTCGAAGTCGTGACCGACCGCGCGTCCAGCGAAGTGCCCGGAGGAGTTCCGTCGTGAGGCGGTCGCGTTGGTGCGTGGTTCGGATCGGCCGGTCGCCGAGGTGGCCTGGTCGCCGGGGATCGCGGAAGGCACCTTGTGGAACTGGGTGAAGGCTGACCGCGGAGCGGCCGAGCGTGCGAGCGATCCGAACGCGCTTTCCGAGTCGGATCTCGCCGAGCTGAAACGGTTTCGGAAGCTGACCGCGCAGCAGGCGATCGATCTCGAGATCCTCCGCAAGGCACCCGCATATCAAGCCGTATTTCGCTCGGGAGACCAACCGGTGATCGGCTTCCGGTTCGTCAACGATCAGCAAGCCGAATATCGGGTCACGGATCTGTGCCGGGTCGCGGGGGTGTGCCGTTCGGGGTTCTACGCGTCCAGGAAGGAAAGGGCCCGAGGACCCTGGTCGGGGCCGTACCGTGCAGTTAGACAGCCTGCAGGTGGTGAGGAGCACGATGGCAACGTTGCGCGATTTCGTCCGCCGGTTCCGTCCGGCTGGGGCTCCGGGTGCGGCCGCGCCCGCGGGTGTTCCGGCTGACCGTGTCTCGGAGCTGACCGCGGAGCTGACGCCGGTCTTCGAGGAGCTGCGGGCGGTGAACCAGGAGGCGGTCGACCTGGTCGCTGAGGCCCACCGCGAGGCTGAGCGACGACGACTTGCCGCTGCAGGACGTGCCGAGGAGCTGCTGGCCGATGCCCGCCAGCGCGCTGAGGTGGAAAGGGCAGCGGCCGCGGCGGCAGCGGTTGAGGCGGCGGTTGATGAGCGTGCGGTGTTGCTGGATCGCGCGCGACGCGACGCCGAGGACCTCGCAGGCCGCGCGGCCGAGCGGATGCCGATCTTCGTGGATCGAGTCGTCGCCGAGGTGCGCGCGACGGGCGCTGATCGGGAGCCCGCGCGGTGAAGCCGGGCTGGGTAGCCGGGAGCGTGCGGGCACAGTTGCTGGCGAACCGGCGCCTCGGGCAGGCGGGGACCCGTGCGGTCGCGGCTGCGGGCTCGGTGCGCGGCGCCGTGGGATTGGTGACAGCTTCACCGTACGGGCGAGGCGTCAAGAGCGAGATGGGTTTAGTCGATGCCGAACGTGGCGTTCGTGCCACAACGTTGTGGCATCTGCGAGTCCTCGCGGGCTGGTTGCCTCCCGGGGGAAGCGACGTCGTTCGGGTGCTTGCGGGAGGACATGAGATCGCCAACGTCGAGGCGCACGTCGACGAGCTGGCGCAGCAGGCTCGTGGCGCTCTCGGTCAGGCCGCCGAGGA
>DAIQOP010000150.1:0-6111 GCA_036787815.1 Actinomycetota bacterium | reverse complement strand
GGACCCCACGCGGACCCGTTCGAGCTCGGCGCGCTTGCGACGGCGTGGCCGCGGGTGCGCGGGGCTCGTTCGGTTGCGGAGGTGCGTGCCGTGCTGGCGAGGTCACCATGGGGTGATCCTGGGACCAACGAGCGGGCTTCGTTTGCCGCCGCGCTGCGCGTGGCGTGGGCCCGCCGGAACGCCGAGTGGATCCCGGACCTTCGCCGGTGGGCGACGGCGGGCGCGGCGATCGTGGTGGCCGGTGAGCGGTTCGGGAACGGTCGAGAGCTGAGCCCGGCGGCGGAGATCGACGCCCGGCGGCTTCTGGGCCCAGGTTGGGCCGGCACCAGCTTCGGGTCCTTCTCTGCAGGCCTTCCAGCCGACGCCCGGTGGGTGTTCGCCGACGTAGCCGATGCGGCTCGGTTGTGGCGGGCCGAGACCGCGTGGTGGCGTGGGCTCGGCGACGAGGCGGCCAGTCAGGTCGGCCGGGCGAGTACCGGCGAGGCCGTTGTCGCGTGGTCGGCGGTGCTGCTGCTCGCGGATGCACAGCGAGTCTGTGGCGCGTTGGAGGCTGCTGCGTGGGGGCCGGTCGGGCTGGAGGCGTTCGATGCCGTGGCCTGAGGTGCCCGGCCCGATCCCGATGCGCCGCATCGCGGTGGTTGCGCCAACGCGCCGGTGGCGCAGCGTGCTGGTCGCGGTGGCCGACAGCGGCATGATCGAACCCGAAGTGGCGCTGCGGGCTCCAGGGTCGGATCGGCCGGTTTCGGCGCCGGAGTCGGCGGCTGCAGTGAGCTCGCCGCGTCTCGCCCCCGACAGCGCGGACATCGAGACGATGCGCGCGGCAGGTCGCCTCGAGCTCGTCGCGGGAGAAGCGGAGCTGGCGCGGGTCAGCAACGCGGCGTTGCACCAGGACCAGGTCACCGCATTGGCCGGATGGGCACCGGCCGGCGCGATCGAGCAGCTGGGGGCGCGGCTCGCTCCGCTGGGGGGCTCGGTGGTCGAGTTGCCCCGCCCCGCCGGGGTTGACGTCCCGACCGCGTTGCCTCGACGCCGTTCGTCGGGGGCGCTGCGACCGTTGGTCGACACGTACGCGACCGTCCCCTATCGGGATGTCGACCCCGTGTGGTTCGCCACCTTCGCGTACGTGACCATGTTCGGAATGATGTTCGGCGACGTCGGCGACGGGCTGCTGCTCGTGGTGGGCGCGTTCTTGCTTCGCCGGAGCCGTGGTCCGCGCCTTGCCGGCGTCCGCCGCGTCTGGCCCTTGGTTCTCGCGCTCGGCGCGATGGCGGCCGTGTTCGGCATTCTCTACGGGGAGGCGTTCGGTCCGACCGGGCTCGTGCCAACGGTGTGGCTTGCTCCCCTCGACGAGCCAGAGCAATTGCTGCTGGCAGGCGTCGGCGTCGGCGCGGTCCTGCTTGCGGGCGCGTACGGCATCGGCATCGTCAACCGCTGGCGCGAGAGCGGACCCGGCGGAGCCCTGTGGGCACCCACCGGGGTTGCCGGTGCCGCGCTCTTCGTCGGGCTCGCGCTGGTCGTGGGCGGCGTCGTGTGGTCCTCACCGGCGCTCTGGGGCAGTGGCCTCGTGATGGCCGTCGTCGGTCTCATGCTGGCCGCAGTGGGTTTGCGGAGCCAGGCCGGCCCCGGCGGTGCCGGACTCATGCAGGCAGGCGTCGAGACGTTCGACCTGACGATGCGCCTCGGATCGAATGTCGTGTCGTTCGCCCGCCTGGCCGCCTTCGGCCTCATGCACGCCGCGATCGCGTCCGTCGTGTGGGATGCAACGAGGAGCCTCTGGGGGTCGGGCACGGCCGCGGCCGCGGCGGCCGTCGTGGTCTTTGCCGTCGGTCACGCAGTGGCGTTCGCGCTCGAAGCCCTCGTCGCCGGAGTTCAGGCATTGCGCCTCGAGTACTACGAACTGTTCTCCCGGGTCTTCGTGGGCGAAGGCCGCCCCTTTCGCCCGTGGTACGTCCCGGTCGCCCGAGAGGAGACACGATGCTGATATGGCTGGTCGCAGTACCCGCTTTCGTGGCGGGATCGCTGGTCACGGCGGTGGCGCTCCGGCGCCGTGCCCGTTCCACGGTCCGAGTGCTACGGGTCGTGAACGGGGTGCTGCTCGCGGGCGGCCTCGCAATGCTGCTTGTCACGCTCATGGCCAGCGCGGGGTCGGCTGCGACAAGCGCAGCGAATGTACACGGCGCGGCCGCGAACGGATCGGCGCTGATCGGAGCTGCGATCGCGGTGGCAGGTTCGTCGCTCGGCGCGGCGATCGCGGTCGCATATACGGGATCGGCGGCGCTCGCGGCGATCAGCGAGCGGCCCGAGATCTTCGGTCGGGCGATGGTCATCGTCGGTCTGGCGGAAGGAATCGCGATCTACGGCCTGATCGTTGCGGTCATCCTCATCGGCAAAGCATGAGTGGCATCGCGGCGCTCGGCGAGTCCCATCGCGTGGAGGGCTTCGCGTTGGCCGGCGCGCTCGTGCTCGTCGCAGCTGATGCGCACGCGGTCAGGGATGCGTGGGCGCGTCTCCCCGACGATGTCGAGGTGGTCGTACTCACACCCGCGGCGGCGAGCGCACTCGAAGCCGTGGTCCAGGCGAGGCCGCTGCGCGTGGTGTTGCCGGCGTGAACCTCGACAGTGTGCGGGCGGCGCTGATCGCCGACGCACACGCGGACGCCGAGTTGCTCCTCGCCGAGGCCGACCGAGACGCCCAGGATCGGCTCGCCCGCGCCGACGAGGAAGCCGCCACATTGATGGAGACCGCCCGGAGCGAAGGAACGCGCGAGGCCGCCGAGCGTGGTGCCCGTCAGCGCGCCGCTACCCGCCGCGAAGCTCGCCAGATCGTGCTCACCGCGAAGCGTCGGACGCTCGACGAGCTACGCGAGCGCGCCCGCACCGCTGTGCGTGGACTGGCTCATGAGGACAGCTACCAGGACCTACTGGACCGTCTGCGGATGCTTGCCGCGGTGCAGCTCGGGCCCGACGCAGAGATCAGCGTCGACCCGGAGAGTGAACCGGGCGTCATCGCGAGCGGCGGGCACCGTCGCGTCGATTGCCGCCTCGTGACACTCGCTGACCGAGCCGTCGACGGGCTCGGCGCTGATGTTGCGACGCTATGGACGTGAGCCAGCGCACGCACCCCACGACCACCGGTCGCGTCGTGCGCGTCAACGGCCCGTTGCTCGATGTCGAAGGCCTGAGCGGCGCGGTGGCGGTGCTCGACCTCGTCGAGGTTGGTGAGGACTGCTTGCCGGGTGAGGTGGTCGCGCTCTCCGGGGACCGCGCGATCGTCCAGGTCTACGAGTACACGGGCGGGTTGGGGCCGGGCGCTCCGGTACTCGGTCATCGTCGTCCGCTCTCCGCCGCGCTGGGACCGTGGTTGCTCGGCGGCGTGTTCGACGGACTGTTACGTCCCCTGCTCGACGGGCCCGAGTGGCTCGCACCCGGCGCACTTGGGGCCGTCGCGGGGCAATGGGCGATCGAGCCACGAACGCGGGCCGGCGAGGTTCTCTCCGCCGGTGCAGTCCTCGTCGACGCGACCGACGCCCGCGGCATCTCACACGAGGTGCCGCTCCCGGCAGGTCTCTCGGGCACGGTCAGCTGGCTCGCGCCCGCAGGCAGTTACGGGCCCGAGGATCCGATCGCCACCGTCGACGGCGTTACGGTCGGCATCACCGAGCTGTGGCCGGTGCGCCAGCCACGGCCGCATGGCGCCCGGCTCGGCGACCCGGTGCCCCTCGTAACCGGACAACGGGTCCTGGATCTGCTCGAACCGGTGGCGAAAGGCTCGACCGCCGCGGTGCTCGGTGGCTTCGGTACCGGCAAGACCGTGCTACTCCAACAGATCGCGAAATGGTGCGACGCGGACGTGATCGTCTATGTGGGCTGCGGCGAGCGGGGCAACGAGTTAGCCGACGCGATGGACGAGCTCCGCTCGCTCGATGACCCGAGGACGGGTCGGGCACTCTGGGAACGCACGGTGATCATCGCGAACACCTCGAATATGCCTGTCATGGCCCGCGAAGCAAGCATCTACACCGCCATGACCGTCGCGGAATACTTCCGGGATCAAGGACTCGACGTCGCGTTGATCGCGGATTCGACATCCCGCTGGGCCGAAGCGCTGCGCGAGTTCGCCTCACGCAGCGGCGAGCTCCCGGCCGAGGAGGGCTACCCCGCGAGTCTGCCGTCCGCGCTCGCCGCGTTCTACGAACGCGCCGGACGTGTCCGTACGCTCGCAGGTGCCGAAGGATCCGTCACCGTGATCGCTGCGGTCTCGCCGCCCGGCGGGGACTTCACCGAGCCGGTCTCCGCCCACACCCAACGGTTCGTGCGCACGGTGTGGACCCTTGACCGCGACCTGGCGTATGCCCGTCATTATCCCGCGGTGACGTGGCGTTCATCGTTCTCGCGCGACGCGGACGACCTCGCCGCGTGGCACGTCGCCAACGGTGATCCCAGCTGGCCCGATCGGCGGGCCCGTCTTGCCGGGCTGCTCGCCGAAGCGGACCGGCTCCAACCCATCGCCGACCTGGTCGGGATCAGCGCGCTTCCCGGCCGCGAACGCGTCATCTTGCTCACCGGTCGCCTCATCCGCGAAGCGGTCCTCCAGCAGAGCGCGTTGAGTCCCAACGACGGCTATGCAGCACCGCTCAAACAGGCCGCGATCGCCGATTCCGTCCTGGTCGTCCATGACCGCTGCCTCGAACTGATCTCCCAAGGGCTCCCCGCGTCGATGCTCGACGAGGTCGACTTCTCCCCGCTGATCCGAGCACGCGACGACGCTGGCCCCGACGACGTCGACACCGTAACCAAGCATTGCGACCAAGTTCTCGCCATGCTTCCAACCCCATGAGCAGCCACCTCCCCGTCGATTACACCGACATCCGTCGGGTCGAAGGCCCCCTCCTCGTCGTCGCAGGTGTCGACGGTGTCGGGTGGGATGAAGACGCCGAGATCCTCCTCGACAACAACGGTGTACGGCACGGCGTCGTCCTGGAACGCGATCGCGACCTGGCCGTGATCCAGGTGCTCGAGGGAACCGCGGGAATCGCCACCGCTGGGACCGCGGTGCGGTTCTTGGGCCATCCGATGCGGATCGGCGTCGGCGAGGCCTGGCTGGGGCGCGTGTGCAGCGGCCGGGGTACACCCCTCGACGGCGGTCCGCCGATCTTCGGCGATGCGTTCGCCGATGTGAACGGTGCGCCGCTCAACCCGACCGCCCGCGATACTCCGAGCGACGCGATCCTCACCGGTATCTCAGCCATCGACGCACTCACGACCTTGGTGCGCGGCCAGAAGCTGCCCATCTTCTCGGTCGGTGGACTGCCTCATCTCGAGCTTGCGACCCAGATCGCCGCGCAAGCCCATGCCGGTGGCGAACCGTTCGCGGTCGTGTTCGCCGGGATGGGCATCACGCACACAGACGCTGACGCCGTGCGCGACGCGCTCGAGGAACGCGCCGCGTCGGGTGAGCTCGCGCTGTTTCTCAACACCGCCGACGATCCCGTGATCGAACGCATCGTCACCCCCCGGGTGGCGCTGACCGTCGCCGAACATCTCGCGTTCGCGACGCATCGTCATGTCCTGGTCGTGATGGCCGACATGACCGCCTACTGCGAAGCGGTGCGCCAGGTCTCGGCTGCACGCGGCGAGATGCCCGGCCGGCGCGGCTATCCCGGCTACCTCTACAGCGACCTCGCCTCCATTTACGAACGTTGCGGTCGCATCCGCGGCCGCAGCGGGTCGGTCACCGAGGTTCCCGTGCTCACCATGCCCGGCGGCGACATCACCCACCCGGTCCCCGACCTGACCGGATACATCACCGAAGGACAACTCGTGCTCTCCCCCGAGCTGCACACCGCGGGCATCTACCCGCCAATCGAACCGCTCGCGTCGCTGTCGCGGTTGATGCGCCGCGGCGCCGGACCTGGCCGCACCCGCGACGACCACCTCGAGCTCGCCGCGCAGCTTGTCGCCCTCCTTGCCAAAGCCCGTAACGTACGCGAACTCACCGAGCTACTCGGAGAGGCCGCGCTCTCCCAGACCGATCGCGCCTACCTGCGATTTGCCGACGAGTTCAATCGCCGTTTCATGGATCAACGCGTCAACGAGAGCCGGACCCTTGACG
>DAIQOP010000346.1:0-2508 GCA_036787815.1 Actinomycetota bacterium | reverse complement strand
AGACCGGCGGGATGCCAGCAGCGAGAAGCGCGAAAGCGATGCCCTCGACTTGGCTCGGTTGATCGGCGACCTCGTTCGGTCGCGAGCGGTCGCCGAGCAGTTCTCGTCCGCGCCGTTCGATCTCGCGGCGCTCGTGTCGGGGCAAGCCGAGCGCTGGCTCATCACCGACTCGACGCGTACCGCAAGGCTCATCAACCTCAGTGGCGGCTCCGGGGATGCCGCGACCGAACCCGACGACGTCTCCACCATCGGCAGCCTTTTCGTCGAGATGCTCGACGCGTGATGACGAAGAGGCACCGGCGTCCTCACTGCACGGCACATTGGCGCGGCAGGACCGACGAGAAGCACTGTGTCTCCGGCAGCGATGAGCCGCGTGCGAACTACACGCCTGTAATCGTCCGACCCCCTTGGGATGCTGGAGTCGTTACTTCGGTGAAGGGGTTCGACATGGCAACGACGACGCAGATTTCGACGACTCGCAGTCGCACGCTTCATCTGATCGATCTGGAGAATCTGATCGCCAACCCGGGTCTGCTGCGCGAGCTCATGTTCGAATCGGGCTCGGAATGTGCGCTGCGACCCGTTCGTGGCCAGGACGCGGCGGATCTGTACCTCCTCGCGGGGGCGCCGCCGGAGTGGGTGGCGAAGCGGTTCGGGCGGGTCGTGATCGGCAGCGGCGACCACATCTTCGCGACGCGGGCACGGATGATCCGCAACCTCGGTGTGCAGGTGACGGTCGTCTCCCGGAGCGACTCGTTGTCGGGCGCGCTGCAGGGCCAGGGCTTCAGCATCCGCCTCTTCGAGTCGACAACGGCGAGGCAGGAGGTCGCCTGCGCCGCGTAATGCAGGCCGCAGGACCTCGGAGAGCCGATGCTCGTTCGGTCGTCTTCGCCAGAAGGAATTTCGCGGCGATCGCCGTCGCGAACCCCTCGATCATCTGATGACACCCAAGTGGAGGCACGGCATGGACGCCAAGATCAAGCTCGACCACCATCTCCTCGCTCTCGAAGGAGAGCACGCCGTTCATTGCATGCTCGAGCTCGACGTGCCGCTCGCCGATGGCCCGGTGCGGGCGGCGCTTCGGATCGCGTTGGTGATCGACCGGTCGGGATCGATGCACGGGCCCAAGCTCGAGGCCGCGAAGGCGTGCGCGGCGTTCCTCGCCCGGCGCCTGCAGCCGACCGACGAGCTCGCGGTGATCGCCTACGACGACGAGGTGACGCTGGTGCAGCCGCTCGCGCCGGTCGGACCCGCGACGTTGGCCCGCATTGGTGCGATCCGCGTCGGCGGCCAGACCAATCTCTCCGGCGGTTGGCTCAAGGGCCTCGAAGAGCTCGACCGGACGACCGACGGAGTTCGCCGGGTCATCCTGCTCACCGACGGACAGGCGAACGTCGGCATCACGAGCGGGAGCGATCTCGCATCGATCGCGGCCGGAACCAAGACCCGGGCAGCCACGTCGACCGTCGGCTTCGGCGACGGGTTCGACGAGGATCTCCTCGCCGCGATCGCCGACGCTTCCGGCGGCGCGGCCCACTTTGCGGAGACGCCCGACGACGCCCCGGCGATCTTCGCGGAAGAGTTCGAGGGTCTCACGTCGCTGATGGCGCAGAACCTGAGCGTGGAGATCCGCCCGAGTGATCGGGTCGACGTCGTCGAGGTCCTGAACGAGTATCCCGTGGTGCCTGTACCGGGCGGATTGCAGGTGCAACTCGGCGACGCGTACGGCGGTGAGCATCGCCGGGTCGTGTTCCAGCTCCATGTTCCGGAGTTGGCTCAGCTCGGCCCGGCGCGGGTCGCCGAGATCGTGGTGCGGTACGTGACCGTCGGTGCTCAGGTCGCGGCGCACGAATCGGTCGTGCCCGTGACGGTGAACCTCGTCGCGGCGGACGAAGCCGCCGCGCAGGCCCTCGACCACGAGGTCGGCGAGGAGGTCGTGCTGCTCCGGGCGGCGCGAGCCCGCAGTGAAGCCACACGGCTCGCCGATCAGGGCGACTACGACGGAGCCCACAAGACGTTGACCGAGGCGGGGGAGCAACTCCGCCGCCTGGCGCCGAGCTCGCCGCGCGCCGCCGAGCTCATCGACGAGGCTCACCAGCTCGACATGCACAGCGTCTCGATGAGCGTGGCCGGCTACGACCCGATGACCCGGAAGCGCATGTTGAACGAGAGTCGCCGTCGCGGTCGAGGCCGCAAGAACTGAGGTCGCCGTGAACTCACCCGTGTGTGAGGGATGCGGAGAGACCCGCTTCGAAACTGGGAACTCTGCGGGCTTCTCGCTTTACGCGTCGGCGCGCTCTATCCAGAGGCTAAGTCCGGCGTGCCCTCACAGAAGGTTCGCGACGTGGCATGACGTATGTCTCGCCGACCCCCGCGTTCGGGGGGCAGTGCGAGGTCGGCGTTACTGTCGTGGTCGTGTCGCTTCCGACGTTGTCGTCGATCGAGCGCTTGACGCTGGCGCGGGTGACTGCGGTGCCGGACTGGCATCCGGAACACGCGACCTTCGAG
>DAIQOP010000008.1:0-30444 GCA_036787815.1 Actinomycetota bacterium | reverse complement strand
CGGGCGGGAGATCGGGTTGCAATAGCCAGTTCTCGGTCTGGCTCGGGTGCCCGCCCGTACCTGAGCCGGCCGGGGACCTAGGTCGATGGACCCGAGAGGCCCGCCTACGACTGCAGGGCCTCTAGCGCCCCTGAGCGACTTCCCAGCGAATCGAGGGGGTAGAACTGACGCTCGACACCCATCGTGACGATGGGTGCATATCTCGCGATCTACGGGACATCGGTCGTCCTCGCATGGATGATCGGCGGCGCGAAGGGAAAGGCGGGCGCGGGCTTCATGCTCGGCCTGCTGTTGAGTTGGCTGGGTGTCGCGTTCGCCCTGTTCCTTTCGCCGACACCGAAAGCGCAAGGCAGGCAACCCTGCCCGTTCTGCGCCGAGGCGATCCTCCCGGCCGCGAAGGTGTGTCCGCACTGCGGGAGTCAGCTTCTCGCCTTGGCACCGCTGCCGGCCGGGACCACTGAGGGTTGGATCGACGACCCATCTGGTCGTCATCCACTGCGGTGGTGGGATGGAACCGAGTGGACTCGGTGGGTTCTCGACAAGCGAGGCGGCACGCGCTCTGAGGATCTGCCGATCGCTGGCGCCGTCAGTTGAGGTCTTCGCCGCTACGCGCGACGAGGCCCCGGCTCCCCATCTCTCGGGAATGCCGGGGCCCACACCATGGTGATGGAAGGCTCAGAGGTAGTCGGCCTTCACCGTGCCGTTCGCGAAGCGGTCCGAAGGCACGAAGTGGACCCCCTCCTCGTCGAGCCGAGCAGTGTCGCGATGCTGGGTGTCCGACCGGGTGATCTCGACTCCGGTCTCTCCGCCTGACGTCGCGAACGAGCCGACTTGGTCGCCGCTGTAGAGGTAGACACCCGCCTCGTGGACATCGACGTCGGATTCGTTGTCGGCTTGGATCGTGAGGTAGGTCTCGTCGTCGGTGCACCGGACGTGAAGCTGGAACGTCGAGTCGTTGAACATTCCGGCCGTGAGCCGCTCGAAGCCGTCATCGTCGATCACGACGAGGCGGCGGGCCCGTATCTCGTCGATGTTCCTGAGGCCGCTGTCGTCGAGCATCACGGCGATGTCTCCCCGATCGTCGAGCGTCGCGAACGCGCCCGAGCCTTCCGCGTCACCGAGCGAAGTGACCAGGACACCGGACCGTCCTTTTGGTGCCGTGAGCCGCAGTTCGACCGTTTCGCCGGAGGGGTCGACGCCGATCGCGCATCGCTCCGCCCCGCGGTCGTCGACGACGGCGACGCGCCGGGTACGGACCTCGTCTCTGAGCGCGTCGAGGCGCGTTTCGAGCGCGATGAGCCGGTCCTGCCAATCCACGTCGCGTGTGGTCTCGGTACTCTTGGTCATTGTCAGTGCCTCCATGGGGTGCTGGCCGGGCCCCGGGGTGTTTCCGCACCGCCGGGGCCACTTCTGCACTTGCTGGTTACCAAGCGCAACCTAGACCGTTGCGGTTGCGCGCGTCAACTACTAATCTGCGCGACGTGGAGGATCTGCTCACTCTCGCGGACATCGGCCGCATGTTCAGCGTGACGCGGCAAGCCGCCGGCAAGTGGGCGAAGGCCGAGGACTTTCCGGCTCCGCTCGGTCAGACCGGCACCGGTCGCGTGTGGAAACGCAAGGATGTTGAACGCTGGGCACGGAAGGTCGGCAGGCTGACCTAGGAACGCGGCTCGCGTCCTAGCCGCGGCCTGACTCTCTCCGCGACGCGAGTCAGGCACCCTCGAAAGGGTGCCTGACCTGCACATCTACCGGTGGGCCGTAGAGGATTTGAACCTCTGACCCCTTCCGTGTCAAGGAAGTGCTCTCCCCCTGAGCTAACGGCCCGGCGGAGGGCGGAGCGTACCAAACGGTCCGTGCGGCCCTCGGTGTGGCGGCCGGCTCAGGCGGCCGAGGTCGCGTGCGTCGCGGCCTCGCTCGTGCGCTGCGCCACCAACGTCCAACCCACCAACTGCACCAACCGGTGGTCGAAGTGATTCTTGCCGGTGAGCTGAATCCCGATCTCGTACGTCCCCGACGCGAGGGGACCGATCGCCCGCTCGAGTTGGAACGGCACCGGCGACGCGGTCGCGTTCTGCCACGCGGGCAACCCTGAAGGGGGCATCGCGATGCCGTCGACCGTGACGTCGACCGCAACCGGGACGACGCCCCCGCCCGGGAACGAGACGACACCCGAGAACCGCACGTCGAAGAGATCCTGATGGCCGTTCGGCACGGTCAGGAGGAAGTTCGCGCTCGCCACCGCGACCGGCTTCGACACGTCGACCGCACGCTGCGCATCGGAGCGCACGACCACGAGCGAAGCGAGGCTCCCCTTGGCGGCGCCCGACGCGTAGTCGGAACCCGTCCTCGTCACCGCTCCGGCGACATACCCACCGAGCGCGCCGAACGCGATCAGCGCTACCAGACCCACTACTAGCCGGCGCATCCCTGCCCTCCGCCCTGCTGCCCGCCACTCATAGTAGTCATCCTCTTGCCGTTTCCGCCACTACGAGCGCGCACCGGAGCAACTGATCGACCGTGGTGACCCAATGCGTCGGCCGGCTCGATCAGTTGCCGCGCTCCGAGGCCGCGGTGACCACGGCGAACCGGCGGGCGCACCAGCGGGTGGGCCGTAGCATCCGGGGCCGGCGAGGAGGGTCGACATGGGATTGCTCGACGGACACCGCGCGATCGTGACCGGGGGCGCGTCGGGGATCGGCGCCGCGACCAGCCGGCGGATGACCGAGGAGGGCGCGCGCGTCGCGATCCTCGACGTCAACGGCGACGGCGCCGAGATGCTCGCGAAGGAACTCGACGGGCTGGCCTACGCCGTCGACGTCACCGACTTCGACGCGGTCCGCGCCGCGGTCGACGACGCGAGCGAGAAGCTCGGTGGGCTCTCGTTGCTCTACAACAACGCGGGCGGGAGCAACCTCGCGAACGTGCACGAGTGGTCGCTCGAGGAATGGCGCCGCATCGTCGATCTGAATCTCACGGGTGTGTTCCACGGCTTCAAGGCAGGCATTCCCCATCTGCTCGCGGGTGGCGGTGGTGCCGTCGTGAGCACCGCGTCGATCTCCGGCACGCGGCCGTCGGCCGGCGAGGCGCCCTACTCCGCGTCGAAGGCCGCGATCGTCGCGCTCACCGCCAACGCCGCGCTCGAGTACGCGCCGACGATCCGCGTCAACGCGGTGTCGCCGGGGATGATCCACACACCGCTCACCGAATTGCTCCTCGTCGAGCAAGGGCTGAACGAACGCGACGCGATGATCGTCAAGACGCCGCTCGGCCGGATCGGTGAACCCGACGACATCGCAGGAGTCGTGGTGTTCCTCTGCTCCGATCTCGCCCGCTTCGTGACGGGTCAGAACATCGTGATCGACGGCGGCATGACGCTCCACGGAGCGGGTGTCGACGGCGTGCTCGACCGCGTGCGGGAGCGCTTCGGGCCCGTGCTGTAGCCGCCGGGCGCCGGCCGTCGTCGCACCCTCGCGTCGACCTCACACTTCCCTGACAATCCGGGGCGACACTCAGATCAGTTCCCCCCAACGAGATCAGAGGACGCCCCATGAAGAAGATTCTCGCCACACTCGTCGCCGCCACGGTGATCGGAGCCGGCGGCATGGCGGTCGCCTCCGCCACCAGCTCCCCCGGCTCTACGCCCGCCTCGTCGACGGCCGCCAAGGTCACGGTCGGCAGCGCCGCCGGTGCCAAGCTGCGCGCGCTCGCGTTCGCGACGGCAGCCAAGACGATCGGCATCTCCCCCGCCGACCTCCTCGCCGCGATGAAGGGCGACCATTCGATCGCCGAGGTCGCCACCGCGCACTCCGTCGACCCGAAGACGGTCGTCGACGCGATCGTCAGCACCCTCGACGCCCGCATCCAGCAGGCCGCCACGAGCGGGCGCATCACCAGCGCGCAGGCCGCGCACCTCGAGCAGGTCGTCGCGACCCGCGCCCCGAAGGTCGTGGACGCGAAGCCGCAGGATCTCCGCAAGCACCGCGTGCGCAAGGCCGCGGTCGACGTGGCCGCGAAGACCATCGGCGTCACGCCCGACGCGCTCCGCGCGGCGATCGCGTCTGGTCAGAGCGTGTCGGCGGTTGCCACGGCCCACGGCGTCGACCCGAAGACCGTGGTCGCTGCACTCGTCACGGCCGGCGACACCCGCATCGACCAGGCGGTCGCGAACCACCACCTCGACGCGGCGCGGGCCGCGAAGTTGAAGGCCCGTCTCCCCGAGGCGGCGCAGCGCTTCGTCGACTTCACCCGCGGTGCCGCCAAGCCCTCAGCGGCCGCCGCGTAACCTACGCGTTCACCGAGTCGTCCACACCTCTCGACCGAGGCGGGATCTTCGGGTCCCGCCTCCGTCGCGTGCGGGAACGGATCAGTCGGCCGCGGTCGGCGTGAACTCGACGGGCACCGCGTCGTATGCCCGCGAGAACGCGGCCGGCACGATGCGCGGCTCGGCACCCGGCGCGAACCGCATGTCGGGGATCCGGCGCAGCAGCTCCTCGAACATCACACGGATCTCGAGCCGTGCGAGCGATGCACCGAGGCAGAAGTGCGTGCCGAACCCGAACGCGACGTGCTGGTTGTGCGGTCGCGTGACGTCGAACCGATCCGGGTCGCTGAACACGCGCTCGTCGCGGTTCGCCGACGCGTACATGAGCAGCATCTCGTCGCCGGCCTTGATCTCCACGCCGTGCAGCTCGTGATCCTCGGTCGCGGTGCGGGCCATGTTGAGCAGCGGCGAGACCCAACGGATGAACTCCTCGACGCCGCTCGTCGCGAGGATCGACGGATCGCCGAGCAGTGCGGCCCGCTGATCAGGATGCCGGATGAGGTCGGCGCAGACGGTGCCGATCACCGAACGCGTCGTCTCCGCGCCGCCGTCGAGCACGAGGAGCGCCTCACTCACGATCTCGTCGTCGGTCATCCGCCGACGCGACCCGTCGGGCCAGTCGAGCTCCTGGTTCGCCCAGACCGAGATGAGATCGTCGCGCGGTGCCTCGCGGCGCGCGGCCACGAGGTTCATCGTCTCCACCGCGAACTCGAGCACGGCGTCGATCGTCCGCGCCGTGGCTTCGGGAGCCGAGCCGTCGGTCGGGTACTGCCCGCCGTCGTGCATCGTGGACTCCGACCACTGCGCGCACTTGTCCCAGAGCTCGGGGCCGAAGCCGAGCTTCTGCGCGATGACGGCTGCCGGAAGCGGCGCCGCGAGATCGCGGATCACCTCGCACTCGCCGAGCGGCGCGACGCGGTCGATCAGGGTGGTGGCCACGCGGCGGATGTCGTCCTCGGCCTGCTTGACGGCTCTCGGCGTGAACCGGCGGGCGACGAGGCGGCGGCGCGCCTGGTGGACCGGGTCGTCGCTGTCGATCATCGAGTTCTGCGGATCGACCCGGGGCCGCGAGCCGGGAGCCGAGCTGTAGCGACCCGGATGCTTCTCGATCTCAACCACGTCGTGGTAGCGGCTGATGCCCCAGATGCCGTTGACCTCGTCGCGGTACACGGGATGCTCGTCGCGCAGCCACCGATAGGTCGGCCACGGATCACCGGCGTAGAACTCGCCGTCGAGCAGGTTGAGCCGCGCCCCGTCGATCTGCGTCACGTCCGCCTCCTCGCGCGCCTCGCCCCCGAGGACGCGCCGTCGGGGCCCAAGAGTACGGTGTCGCCTGATCGCAGACGCCCGCCTGGAGGAACCATGTCGCTCTACGAAACCGAGATCCGCTCGCTCGACGGCACGGCCGGCCACCTCGCCGAGCAGCAGGGCAAGGTGACGCTCATGGTGAACGTCGCCTCGAAGTGCGGGCTCACGCCGCAGTACACGGGCCTGGAGAAGATCCACGAGCTCTACGCGGACCGCGGCTTCGCGGTGCTCGGCTTCCCGTGCAACCAGTTCGGGGCGCAGGAGCCGGGCACGCCCGACGAGATCGCCACGTTCTGCAGCACCACCTACGGCGTGACCTTCCCGATGTTCGAGAAGATCGACGTCAACGGCGACGACCGTCACCCGATCTACTCGGAGCTCACCGCGGTAGCCGACAGCGAAGGCCACTCGGGCGACATCCGCTGGAACTTCGAGAAGTTCCTCGTCGGTCGCGACGGCAAGATCATCGCTCGCTTCTCCCCGATGGTCGACCCCGAGGCGCCCGAGCTCATCGAGGCCATCGAGAAGGCGCTCTGAACGACGGCGTTCATCGCGCGTGATCGTTTTGCCACTCGTCGACGCGGGTAACTGAAGAGGACCGGGCGCGCTACGAACTCCTTTCGGCGCGCGCACGGAACCTTCCGCCCGCGTCGCGAGGAGCCGACATGGATGCCATCACCCTGCTGAAGAACGATCACAAGACCGTCCAGGCACTGTTCCGCAAGTACGAACAGCTCGGAGCGCGGGCGCACAAGTCGAAGCGCGCGACCGTCGACCGCATCTCGCGCGAGTTGAGCGTGCACGCGGCAATCGAGGAGCAAGTGCTCTACCCGGCTGCGCGCGCGGCCCTCGCCGACGACGCGATGGTGCTCGAAGCGCTCGAGGAGCATCTCATCGTGAAGTGGGAGCTCTCCGCTCTCGCGCACCTCGACCCGAGCGACGAGCGCTTCGACGCGAAGGTGACCGTCCTCATCGAGAACGTGCGGCACCACGTGAAGGAAGAGGAAGGCGACTTCTTCCCGAAGCTGCGCGAGGTGTTCAGCCGCACGGAGCTACGTGACCTCGGCGACGCGCTGGAGCGCGCGAAGAAGACCGCGCCGACGCGCCCGCACCCGATGCTGCCCGACGAGCCTCCCGGCAACCTCGTGGGCGGTGCCGCTGCGCTCGTCGACCGTGCCCGCGACGCCGGCGAGCGCGCGGTCGGGCGCGTGCGCGAGGAGATCGCGTCCTAACCCGGCCCGTGAGGATCTCGAACCTTCGACCTCGACTACAGGCTCAACTCAGCCCTCGCCCGACCGCGCAGCCCGCGCATTTCGTCACTTGACGAAGGTCTCGGCGGGCACGGTTCCCGGGGTCGGCCCGGGCTTGGTATCTTGGCGCCCTACGCGGACGTGGCTCAGCTGGTAGAGCATCACCTTGCCAAGGTGAGGGTCGCGGGTTCGAATCCCGTCGTCCGCTCCACAGAAGTGCAGGTCAGGCGGCTCTTCGGGGCCGCCTGACTCGCGCTCGGGGTCTCCCCCGTGCCCGAGGCTCCAGCCCACACATGGTTCGCTATTCGGCGGCTCAGTCGAACCGGATCAGGCGCTCCACGACGGCCTTCGCGATCTCCTCGACCTTCTGGCCGGTTACCTCGGCCCGCTCGGTCATCAGCACGAGCGCTTGGTCAGGCGTGCAGTGAGCCTGGACCGACACCATGCCCGAAGCCTGAGCGACGTTCTCTCGTTGCATGAGCCCAGTGTCTACCTGACACGCCAGTCACTCCAGTGAACAGCAGCTGCAATCCGTGATCTTCAGCCGGCCGGTTCGCTGGGTGCGGTCGTGAACCACGCGCCGATCAGCGACAGCACCGCGAGGCCGATCATCGCGATGCCGTGCTTCGTGTGTTTGCTCGCCAGATGGGCGTCATGGCCGGGGAAGAAGGCCGGGAGCGATTTCGCCGCGGTCGTGAAGTACACGAACCCGGCGATGACGAACAGTGCGGCCAGCAGGACCAGCCCGATCGTGAGCGGCTTGATCTGGATGCGTGACATCGACGTGCTCCCTTTGGGTGACGGCCGGGGAGCAAGGATCGTACCGAGGCTCGATCTGGCCTTCAGGTCCGCGGCCGTGAACACCACGCGACCTTCACCCGATGCCTGCGTGAGCGTCCACAGGGAGGTTGCGTCCGCGAGAAGTTCCGAGGCGGCCGTTTGGGCCTTGGGACCGGTCGGGTTCGTGTCGAGTAGTGCGTGTCGCCGACGGCGCACTCTCGGCGGCGAAGCTGCAAGGGCGCGATCGCGTCGTCTTGGCGTACGACGCCGAAGAGCAGCAGCCGACTCCCCCGGTCGGGATGGCAAGGTAACGATCCGGGCGGGGCGATTTCCCTCTCGACTCGCGGCGGCGACGGGTGGAAGATGGCGTTGTCCTATTCGTCGTCCTCACCTCGCAAGCGCTGCGAGCGTCTGAGTATCGACCACGCCAAGACCCGACCGCCCAAGCCGGGCCACAGGACCGAGTGAAGCCCCGCACCCCACTGCGGGGCTTCACTCGCGAAGAGGTACCGCAGGCGAGGCTCAGACGGCGCCGACCACCCGACGCTCGGCGTAGCCTCGGAGGCGTGAACGGCACGCTGGCGCACAGGCACGGTCCCTGGGCGCACGAGCACCACCACCACGGGCCCCATCGACACGCCCGCCTCCTCTTCCGGTCCCGCGACGACGCCGAGCACGCGCACGGCGAGCACGCGCACGGCGAGCACGGACACACGCACGGCCGGGTCGACCGCTCGATCGTCCGGTCTCGTGCCGGCGTGCGGGCCGTGTCGATCAGCCTCGCGGTGCTGGCCGTCACCGCTGCCCTCCAAGCCGTCGTGTTCGCCCTCTCCGGCTCGGTGGCGTTGCTCGCAGACCTGATCCACAACGGCGGCGACGCCCTCACCGCGATCCCGCTGGCGATCGCGTTCCTCGCCCGGAGTGAACGCGGCGAGCGGTGGGCCGGATATGCCGTCGTGCTCGCCATCTTCGTGTCCGCGGTCGTCGCGGCCGGCGAAGCGATCGACCGCCTCGTGCATCCGCAACATCTCCACTACCTCGTGCCGCTCGCCGTCGCCGGAGTGGTCGGCTTCCTCGGAAACGAGGCGGCCGCGCAAGTGCGCCTGCGGGCCGGAGCGCGGCTCCACAGCCCTGCGCTCATGGCCGACGGGCACCACGCGCGCGTCGACGGGTTCGTGTCGCTCGGCGTCGTCGCGTCGGCAGCGGTCGTCGGCCTCGGGGTGAAGATCGCCGACCCGATCATCAGCCTCGCGATCACCGCGCTCATCCTGCGCATCACCTTGCAGGCCTGGCGCACGATCAGCGCCGACGACCACGATCACTCGCACTGAGCCGAGGGCGATCATGACGGCTTCCGGTCACCCGAACGCCGACATCGAGCTTCGGATCCACGGCGTCAGCGGCACGCCCGTCGAGGCGATGCTCGACGTCAGCACGGTGCACCGCGTCGCCGGCGACGACAACGCGGGGTTCTGGCGGCGCGGCGACGTGGGCGACGGTGAGATCCCGAGCAGCAACGGCACCGTCCTCGAGGGCTACCGCTGGGGCGGTCTCACGTCGGGTGCGACGACCGCCGCGGTCTGGGTGTTCCTCGCGCCGTTCGCGCTCGTCAACGCCGCGGCCGCCGCGCACCTGCCGGGAACGTCGAAGCCCGAAGACCGCCGCGGCATCGCGCCGGGCATCGAAGGAACGCTCGTGCGGTGGTTTGCGCTCTCGTTGAGCCTCACCTTCGTGCTGACCGCCTACATCGCCAGCGTCGACATCGTCGGCTGGCAGTGCGGCAACCCGCTCGACCCCAACCAGCCGCACCCGAAGCCGTTCTGCACGAGGCACACCGCCTACACCCACTTCCTCTCGTGGCACTTCTTCGACACACCGGCGCGCCACGTCGTGGTGACGATGCTCGGCCCGCTCGTCGTGCTCGGGATCGTGTGGTTCCTCGCCCGCAAGTCGTGGCAGCGCTACGAGACGTACCCCGTGGGCTCGGCGCACGGCTTGGTGCGCGAAGAGGCAACTCGCACACCGTTCGACGACCCCGCGTTCTGGAACGGGAGCGAGCGCGCGGAGATGCTGCGCCACCTGCACATCGCCGGGTGCCTCGCGGGTCTGAGCGCGATGGTCCTGTGGGCGCGG
Source organism: Actinomycetota bacterium (assembly GCA_036787815.1). Taxonomy (GTDB): domain Bacteria; phylum Actinomycetota; class Acidimicrobiia; order IMCC26256; family PALSA-610; genus DATBAK01. The sequence goes on along the minus strand of DAIQOP010000008.1, from coordinate 20,652 downwards.
ATCGCGATTCATCCGCAGGGCTGGTCGAAGCCGGTTGTGCCGCTGTTGACGACCGTCGCGCTGCTCGTGCTCGCGGCCGTGGTGACCGTCGTGGCGTTCACCTCGATTCCCGGGCGACGTACGTGGGCGCGGGGTTTGCTCATCGCCGCCGCGGCGGTGATGGCGGGCACGCTCGCGACGACATGGTTCGCCGAGCTCCGGCACAGCGCGACCACACCGACCGGCACGACCGTCTCGCGCTTGCCCGCCGAGCTCCCCGGTATCGCCCAGGTCGTGACAAACCTGATCGCAGTGCAGCTCGCGATCGTGCTGGCGTTGTGGGCAGTCGGCGCGGCGACGAACATGCAGTCACCTCGTCCGGTGCGCGCCATCGGTCTGAAGGGCTGCACGAGCCCCGCCCTCTGCGTCATCTCCCTGGTGCTCGCCGGCGCGTTCTCGACGGGCACGATCATGCGGGTCGCCGACCTCCTGGGCTCGCCGCGACCACGCACCGAGATCGGATCCCGCACGCTCGGCCAGATCGTCACGCCCGACGCGTTCACGTGGATGGCGCGCGGCGCGGTCGCCGCGGCAGTGGTGATCGCACTCTGGGCGGTCGTCGTCGGCGTCGTGCAGTACCGGTACGCGAAGAAGCTCGCCGGCGAGTACTACCGGCCGCTGATGTCGCTCTTTCCCGACCCCGTGACGGAGAAGCTGCGCGCCGCGGCCGGCGAGCAGCGCACCAAGAAGGTTCGCCGCACGATCGCGATCGCGCAGCTGACCGATCGGGCCGGGCTCGTCCTCGGCCCGGCGGCGGGCACCGCCCTGGTGTTCGCCGCGACCGCGACCGCGTTCGCGTTCCTCGGAGACTCGAACCGCCTCTGGGGCTTCCTCAACGACCCGCAGGGCAATGCGTGGCGCACGTGGACCGCGTCGACCGGATCGTGGTTGCTCGTCGGTTTCGCGGCCGCGCTCGTCGGCCTCGCGTTCAGCGCGTACCGCGACGTCGGGAAACGCCGGCAAGTCGGCATCATCTTCGATCTCGCTTCGTTCTGGCCGCGCAGCGCACATCCGCTCGGGCCGCCGTGCTACGCGGAACGCACCGTCCCCGAATACGCGGCGCGCGCCACGTTCCATCGGTACGGCCCGCTGCGCTTCGACGACTCCGCGCAGACGGCCGACGAAGTGCGCGCCCAAGCACAGGGTGGACAGGGTGGACGCCAGGTCGTGCTCTCGGCCCACAGCCAGGGAACGATCATCGCGGCCGCCGCGCTGCTCCAGCTCCGCGACACGACCGGTCTGCGGCTGCTCACCTACGGGTGCCCGCTCGACCGGCTGTACGCGCGCTACTTCCCTTCGTACTTCGGCGGCAACACGCTCGGCACCCTCCTCGCACGCCTCACCACGAACGAGGAGACGCCGGGCGCGCAACCGGTGCCGGCCCCTGACGGGCGCTGGCGCAACCTCTACCGGCTGACCGACCCGATCGGCGCGTCCGTGTTCGCGCGTCGCGGTGCCGACCGGCAGCCCACCGTCGGCAACCCGCAGCACGTCGACGTCGTGGTCGACATCCCGTCGACGGTCACCCCGGGCGACACCGTGTACCCGGCGATCGAGGGACATTCCCGCTACCCGCGCGAGGAGCAGTACGCCGGCACCCTCGACGACCTGCGCAACCTGCCGTAGGCGCTCGCGGCGTCCCTGGCACCGCTCTGTGTGGGATCGCGCCGCGCGACACATCGAAATCCGCCGGTTTGGGGTAGGAACGAGGGTGATCGGCGCCTTCCGGCGTCGTCCACCCCAGGAGAACCCCCCATGGACATCGTTCGAAATGACGACGGCACCCTCGTCGTGCCCGTGCAACCGGAACGACGCCACGACACCGACGATGCGGACGGCGCTCCGGCCGGCGACTCCGCGCCCGCGACCGCGGGCGACACGACGCGGGTGCTGCACCCCGGCGAAGGAGGTTACGACGAGGCCCTCGCGGAGTGGGACCTCGAGCAGAACCCCGATCGCGCACCGGTGGTGTCGACGGCCGACGGCCGCCACGAGGCGATGAGCCTCGTGCATGCGGTGGCGACCTCCCCCGACCACGCGGTCGCGGCGGCAGTCGCGGCACTCCACGATCCCGAAGCGAGCGGGGAAGCGCTCCGCCACGTGCTCGTCGGCGGGGTGCGTTCCGTGGAGGGCTTCGCCGCCGAGGTCGCCGAGGCCGAGGGCGGCGACCCGCTCCCGGCGCACGAGGCGACGAAGATCATCGGAGAGGTGCTCGCCGAGCTCGACTGACGAACCGAGGGTTGCCGACCGGCCGTCAGCGCGCCACGTAGGCGTCGAAGCCGTCGGTCTTGATCACGCGCCGGTCGTCGGTGATCCCCATCGCGACCACATCGGGCAGCGTCGCCAACCAGGCCATGCCGTCGCGGCCGAGCGCGAGCGCCGCGGTCGCGGCACCGTCGGCCGTCGCGAGGTCGGATGCGACGACCGTGACCGACGCGAGACCCGCGGCCGCGCGGCCCGTGCGGGGATCGATCACGTGCTCGCCGCGCTCGTAGTCACCCGATGTCGCGACCGCGCCGGTCGTCAGCTCGACGACCAGCGCGATCTTGTCGCGTTCCCACGGATGCTGGATCCCGACGCGCCAAGGCTCGGCTCCGGGAGGTGCCGCGACCAAGACATCGCCGCCCGCGTTGACGGAGAAGTGCGACGCGCCACACGCGCGCAGCATGGCCTCCGCACGATCGACGGCCCATCCCTTCACGACACCGGTCGGGTCGATCGCGCAGCGGCCGGGCCAGTCGGGTGCATCGACCGACGCGGCGAAGCCGATGTCGAACGCGCCGCGGCTCGTGACCTTGAGCCGCTCGCACAGGTCGAGGACCACCGGGAGCTCCGGGCTCGCGTCGGCGATGTCGAGCTCACCCCGGGCGAGCCGCGAGATCTCGCTGTCGGCGCGCCAGGTGCTGAAGAGATCGTCGACCCGGGCGAACCATGTCCACACGTCGTCGAGCGCGGCGTCGGTGACCGGATCGCGAACTTCGATCCGGATCACGGTCCCCCAGATCGGCCGAACACTCAACTGCGCCGGAGCATCGGCCGACTCGTGAGCCGCGCCGACCTCCATCAGCGGAGCTTGTCGAGCGCGGCCTGCAGCGACCGCTGGTACGCGTCGCTCGTGTAGGTGGCGCCGGACAGCAGGTTGATCTGCGCGCTCTGCGCCTGCAGCACCTCGTCGTGCAGGAGCGGTTGGGCCTGCTGGCTGATCTCGGCGGACGTCTGATGGTCGAAGGGCATCTGGAGCCCCTGCACGTCGGTGATCCGCCCGTTCTTCAGGATCACCCGAACCTGCACGTTGCCGAACTGGGTCGGGATCGCCGGACCGTCGAACTGCCCGGTGCGGTTGCCGCCCACGGCCGGCACCGTCGTCGACACGCTCGGTCCCGACGGCGGCGGCGTGCCTCCCGAGGGCGGCGTGGTCGTGGCGGTCGGCACCGAGCTCGCGCCCGCCTTCACGGGCGCGGCGGTGTGGAAGTTCGCGAGGAGCGCGAGGCCGCCGATCGTCGCCAACAGTGCGGGAAGCGCGCGTCTCATGTCGGATCGTCCACCCTTCTCAGAACTCGAAACGTTCGAAGTGGACGGCCGCGTCGGGAACGCCGATCGCCCGGAGGCGGCGGCGGACGGCCTCGATCATCGCCGGCGGCCCGCAGACGAAGCACTCGCGCTCGGCAACATCGGGCACGAGCCGCGTGATCGCGGGGATACCCAGCTGGTCGGTCTGATCGTCGCCGATGTCGAGCCCGGTGAGGAGATGGACGTCGACCCCCTTGCGCGTCGCGATGTCGTCGAGCTCCTTCGCGAACACGACGTCTTCGGGGGTGTTCACGCGGTAGAGGAGCGTGCTCCGGGAACGCGATCTCGACTCGTCGAGCATGGCACGAATGGGTGTGATGCCGATCCCGCCGGCGATGAAGAGCGTGGGCCGCCCCGCATGCTTCTTCGCGGTGAAGGTGCCGTACGGACCTTCGGCGAGCACTCGGGTGCCGGGTCGAACCGACTGCAGCTCGTGCGTCGTGTCGCCGAGATCCTTGACGGTGATGCGCAAACGTTTCGCGGTCGGTGCGGCCGAGATGGAGAAGGGGTGCGACTTGTACCAACCGTCGCGGGTGAGGAAGCGCCACAGGAAGAACTGACCGGGCTGCGCGTTGATCGTGCCGAGATGACGGCCGGTGAGATTGATCGTCACCACTCCCGGCGCCTCGCGCACGACGTTCTTGACCTTGAGCGCGTGACGCACGTTGAAGCGCCACGGCACGATCACCCGCCACGTGAGGAGGATCCCGATGACCACGAGGTAGAGCGCCACCCAATACGCGCGCGCGGCGGCGTCGGTGATGAAGTCGTTGCCCACGGCCAGCTGATGCGCGAAGCCGAGCGCGACCGCGAGATACGCGTAGAGGTGGATGAAGTACCACGTCTCCCTGCGCAGCTTTCGCCGCGCGGCACGCGCCGACGTGACACCCACCGCGAGGAACAGGCCGAGGCCGACGAACGCCATCAGCACGTCGGCGTAGTTGTTCACGAAGTCGCGGGTCTGCGCCCACAGCGTCGTGTGGAACGCCGATGCGTAGCCGACCGTGATCAGGACCGTGTGCGCGACGAGCAGGTACACCGAGAGCATGCCGTTCCAGCGATGCCAGACGGCCAGCCGGTCGAGCCCCACGTGGTGCTCGAGCCACGGGAGCCGTGCCATCAGGAGGAGCTGCATCAGCACGGCGTAGGTACCGAGCAGGCCGGTGATCTGGCCCGCCGCCTTCGCGACCCCGCCGGGCCCGCCCACCGAGCTGATACCGCCGTGGCGCACCCACATCCCGACGATGACGACCGCGTTGATCGCGACGACCATCTCGACCACCCACGCGCGGTCGACCACACGCGGTTGCCCGACCCGGTCGCCCCGGTCGCCCCGGACGCGACCGGACGGTGCCGGCCTCGCCGTCCGCGTGGTCGTGGTGGTCATCGGCGCGCGTCGACGGCCGCGAGGCGTAGCGCGAGCGTCGGGCACGCCTCGATCGCGCGCCGGGCGTGCGCCGCGAGGTCGCTCCCGATCTCGCGGGCGTCGATGATCGGGAAGCCCCAATCGTCGAGCGTGATCCGCTCGGGCAGCAGCTCGGCGCACAGGCCGTGGCCGACACACGCGATCGGATCGACCACGATCCGCTTCTTCATCGCCAGCCTCCCGAGCTCGGGCGCACGGGCAGCACCGGCGGCCGCCGCGCCCCCGCACACGGATACCCGCGCGCGTGGCGGTCGAGGTCGTCGCCGAAGAGGTCGAGCGCGCTGCGCAGGAAACGGATCGCGCCGTCGGGGAACCGGCACGCGCCCCGACCCTCGACCTGGGTCGCCCAGCGCCGGAGCAGTGCGATGTCGTCGGCGCGGGCGGCGCCGCGGGCGAGATCGTTGAACGTCGTGGCGATCGCGTGGAGCCCGTTGACGCACGGGCCGCACTGGCCGGCCGTCTCGGCGGCCAGCCACGTGAGGATGCGCCCGCTCTCGACCACACCGCAGCCGCTCTCGGGCAGCACCGCCACCGCGCCGCAGCCGAATCCGGCGCCGAGCGGACGGAGATCCTCGTTGCACAGGTGAATCTGCGCGGCCACGGCGGGCGAGAGCCAGCTGCCGAAGTAGCCGCCGATCAGCACCCCGGCGATCGCGTCGTCGGCACCGGCGGCGTGCATCAGGCTCGCGAGCCGCAGCCCCATCGGCACCTCGTACACCGCCGGCTTGGCCACGGCACCGGTCACGGTCGCCAACGCGGTGCCCGGCTCCGCCGTCGTGCCCATCGAACGGAACCAACCGGCACCGTACTGCGCGATCTGGGCGACGTGCGCGAACGTCTCGACGTTGCTGACGAGGGTCGGGCGGCCACCGACGCCGCGCTCGAACGGACGCGGCGGAGTGTTCGTGGGCTTCGCGTCGCCACCGTTGATCCAGTGGACGAGTGCGGTCTCTTCGCCGGCGACGTAGCGCGGCGGAGTGGCGAGCAGGGTGACGGCGACGGCGTCGGGCTCGTACTGGCGCCGTTCTTGCAGCGCGCGGCCGACGCTCTGGAGGCACGCGCCGTTCTGCCGGTCGATGCACACGTAGATCTCCGATGCACCCACCGAGGCCGCCGCGTGGGTCGCGCCGTCGAGCACGAGATGCGGTCGCACCTGCAACAACATCGCATCCTTGCGGCTCGCCGGTTCACCCTCGGTGCCATTGACGACGACGACACTGCGCCGACCGCCCTCGGCCACCGCGCGCAGCTTCGTAGCCGTGGGGAACGCGGCTCCCCCGCGACCCCGGAGCCCGGCCTGCTCGACCAGCTTGATGAGGTGCGTGCGTCCGCGGCGCACCGACCCCGGTCGCGTGTAGATCTGACGGTGCCCCGGCAGCAGCGTCGTCTGGGGAAGATCGGTGCGATCGAGGAGCCGCCGGACACCCGTCGGCGCGTCGATCGCGGCCGGGGTCGGTCGCATGACGTTGGTGCTCATGGTCAGCCGCTCCCCGATGTCGATCCGGCGCTCACGGGCCGCGCCGTGACCGTGCCCGTCACCGCCCGGCCTGCCGCGTCGATGCGCAGGTCCATGCGGACCGAGAGCCAATGACCGGACCCGTCGACGACCTGGGCCTCGACGTGGCCGCCGTCGAGGCTCACGACGCGGCCGCGCCAGCGCGCTGGCGCCGTGGCCGGACCGATCGACAACCCGCCGGCACTCAGCTGTACGCCGTGATCGAGCGGGCGACCCGTGAGCTCGAGGTCGAGCCGGAGGCCGAGCGGCCCGCTCGCGCTGCCGCGGATCGAGACGGTCTCGGTGGAGCTTCCGCTCGACCCACTCGTGGTGCGCGCGCCCCTGACGGCACCGGCGAAACCGGCGCTCTCGGGCTCCGTGACCGCGATGTTCGCGACCGTCGCCGTGGCGTGGTGTGATTTCGCCCATCCGGGCTGCAGCGGCCCGGCCAGCGCCCACACTGCGACCGCCATCGGCACCGTGACCGCGGTGGCGAGCACGCCCCACTGGCCTCTGAGGTCGGGACGCCAGGTCGTCGAGAGCCGCCACGCGACCGCCGCGCACACCGATGCGAGTGCAAGCGCGTCGAGCGCGACCATCCATCCCTGCCGTGCGTCGCTCCCGGTTCCGAGGCCGTGCATCAGGGCGATCGGCCAGCAGGCGTAGGCCAGCCAGTGCACCGCGCGCCAGACGCGGTAGCCGAGGCGGACGCGCACCACGCTCGTGATCGCCAACGCGAGCAGCAGGTCGAGCGCGACCGCACCCAAACCGAGCCAGAGCGTCCGGTACGGCGAGCGGAACGGGATGACCGCGTCGACGTAACCGATCGGCACGTATCCGTCGATCACCGTCGTTGCGACATGGATCCCGATGAACACCAGGATGAGCAGCGACACGTTCCGGTGCAGTCGCTCGAGCACGAACCGGGGCCATTGACGGGTTTCGAAACGCACCGAGGTGATGATGCCGAGCACCACCGACGTCGTCAGGAGGAGCAGACAGACGATCCCGGTGCCGCGCGACGCGAACCAGAGGGCCTGCTTCGACGACGTCGCGAGCATCGCCGCCGTCATGCCGCCGCCCCGTCTTCGGGCCAACCGTTGCACACGACCACGCCGCCGTCGACGCGCACGAGCCGGGCCGGGAGCCCGACCTCGCCGAGCCACCCGAGCGCCTGCTCACCGCGGATGATCGAGGTCGTCGACGCGATGTTCGCGTCGGCACAGGTGGTGGCGACCACCGTCGCGGTGCGCCACACCTCGCGCGCCGGCAGCGCGGTGGCGGGATCGATGATGTGATGCAGCTCGGTGCCGCTGCGCGTCCAACGCCGAACCGTGGTCGACGAGGTCGCGAGGCCGCCGGAGCTGATCGTCACGGTCGCGCCCGGCGCATCGGGCGAGTCGGCGTGCGAGTCGGCGATGCGGACGGGCCAGCCACCCACCGGAGCCGGCCCGGCGGTCGCGATGTCGCCGCCGAGGCTGAGCAGGATCCCGCAGTCGACGGCGTTCGCCGAAGCCGCAGCCGCGCGATCGGCCGCCCATGCCTTCGCGGTCGCGCCGAGATCGATCTCGACCCCGGCCGGGACGCTCACCGACATCGCATTGCGGTCGATCTGCACCCGCCGCCAATCGCGCACGGCGCGGACGGTCAGCACACCGCCGGCGTTGGGGGCCACCTGGGCGAAGTCGCGGTCGTAGCCGAGCACCCGGAGCGTCGAGCCGATGGTCGGGTCGAGATCGCCGCTCGTGAGCTGCGCGGCGCGCAGCGCGAGCTCGATCGCGTCGAGGAGCACCTCGCTCACGACGACGCGTGCCCCGCCCGCCGCGTTCACCGCGGTGAGCTCGGAGTCGTCGCGGAACCGGCTGCACGCTCGGTCGACCGCGTCGAGCTCGGCGTCGACACACGCGCGTGCGCGGTCGACGGCGGCCGGATCGGCAACCAGCAGGACACAGCCGGTGCCGAGGGCGCGAAAGTCAACGCGAGCGGGGTCGCTCACGAGCCACCCGACACGACCGGCGGAGGTGGCGGGTAGTACTGCGGAATCGTCTGCGGAACCGTGGGGGGAGAAGTCTGCGGCGACGTCTGCGGAACCGATTGCGGCGCGGTCTGCGGCGCGCCGAGCGGTGCGACCGTCGTGGTCGTGGTGGCGGGGGCGAGGCCCGAGCCCGTCGGGCGAGGCAGGGCGCTGCGTGACGCCACGCGCCCGGCGCCGGTCGGGATCACGCGCTTGCTGTGGCCGGCGTAGGCGTGGCCCGCGAGCACTGCGAAGCCGCCGGAGAGCACGAGCCCCCCGCTGAGGGTCAGCGACGTCAGCCGGGAGACGCGATACAGACCTCGATCTCGCGCTTCGACTCGGCGATGCACCGACATGAAGCCTCCTTCGGGTGACGGGTTTCGGGGGGGCTGGTAAGAACAGCTTCGGGCGGCCGCCGACGCGATCTCCCCGTGACCGGGCGGGCGGCAACGTCTGGCAGTGTGACGGATCAATCTGTGAGCGGGCTGGGAGCGCCACCGCGCTGAGTGGTTTTCACAGCCAAGTCTCAGTCGGGCGCGCGAGGCTTCGGGCATGGCCGCGCCCACCAGGACCGACGCCGAGGGCTCCGGCGCCCGGGTTCTCGTGGTCGACGACGAGCCGTCGATCACCGACACGATCGCGACGGCGCTCAGCTACGAGGGCTTCTCCGTGGCCACGGCGGCCGACGGCCGCACCGCCGTCGAGCTCATCGAGGAGTTCCGGCCCGACCTGGTGATCCTCGACGTCATGTTGCCCGACATCGACGGCATCTCGATCGCCCGCCGGCTCCGGTTCGCCCACGTCGAGACGCCGATCCTCTTCGTCACCGCGCGCGATTCGCCGAACGACCGTGTCGAAGGGCTCACCGCCGGCGCCGACGACTACGTGACCAAGCCCTTCACGTTGGCCGAGGTCATCGCCCGGGTCCACGCGATCCTGCGCCGCACGTACGGCGCCAACGCGGCGTCGACCTCCCGGTTCGTGTTCGCCGACCTCGAGCTCGACGTCGACACGCACGAAGTGTGGCGGGGCGGCGAATCACTCCGGCTCACCGCGACCGAGTTCAACCTCCTCTGCTTCTTCATGGAGAACCCCCGCCTCGTGCTCTCGAAGTCGCAGATCCTCGACCACGTGTGGCACTACGACTTCGAAGGCGACCCGAACGTCGTGGAGACCTACGTGAGCTACCTGCGCCGGAAGCTCGACGCGCACGGCCCACCGTTGATCCATACGATCCGGCTCGTCGGTTACACGTTGCGGGAGAGCGATGCCTGATCCGGCGCCACCACGCGCTCGTCGCGGCGGGCCGCGTTCGCTCCAGCGCCGCTTGCTCCTCACGACGGCAACCGTCGTGTTCGCCACGTTGCTGATCGCCGACGTCGCAACGTACTTCTCGTTGCGCTCGTTCCTCGTCAACCGCGTCGACTCGAGTCTCGACGCGGCCGACCACTCGCTCGATCACGTGCTGTTCAGCGCCGAGGAGAAGACCGACCCGACGCGCTACGACGACGCGTTCGCCGCAGTTGTGCCCGGCGCCTACGTCGAGCTACGCGACAAGACCGGACACGTCGTGTTGACGGGTTCGGCGCGCCGCAAGTTCGCGACGGTGACGCCCAGCTACCCGACGCAGGTGACGGGCCTCACTACCGCGGGATCGGTCAGGTACTTCGAGGTCGGCGCGCGGGGAGGGAGCACGAGGTTCCGCGTGCGTGTGCAGCGCACCGCGGACGGCGGCACCTTGTTCGTCGCGCTCTCGCTCGACGACGTGGCCCACACCCTGCGCACCCTGTTCACGATCGAGATCGTGGTGACACTCGCCGCGTTGCTGGCCGCGCTGGCCATGGGTGTGTGGTTGGTCGGTATCGGCATGCGCCCGTTGCGCGACATCGAAGCGACCGCGGCCCGCATCGCCGGCGGCGACCTGACCCAGCGGGTGCCGGCCGACACCCGCACCGAGGTGGGCCGATTGGGGACGGCCCTCAACGCGATGCTGCAACGGATCGAGGACGCGTTCCGCCGCCGCACGGAGAGCGAGGAACGGCTCAAGCTGTTCGTCGCCGACGCGTCGCACGAGCTCCGCACCCCGGTGAGCGCGGTCGCCGCGTACGCAGAGCTCTTCGAGCGCGGGGCACGCGACCGCCCCGACGACCTCGCCCGGGCGATGCAGGGGATTCGCCGCGAGACGCAGCGCCTGAGCACCCTGATCGACGAGCTCCTCGTGCTCGCCCGCGTCGACGAAGGCGGCTTGCGCCGGCGCGAGCGCGTCGATCTCGTGGCGATCGCCGGCGAAGCCATGCAGAGCGCGGTGTTGCTCGGGCCCGAATGGCCGTTGACGATGAGCGCGCCCCGACCCGTCGAGGTGATCGGAGATCCGATCGCGCTGCGCCAGATCGTCGACAACCTCCTCGCCAACGTACGCAGCCACACTCCCGCCGGCACCGTGGCGCGCCTGCGCGTCTTCGCGACCGCCCGCGGGATCGTGCTCGAGGTCGCCGACGACGGCCCGGGGCTCTCGGCCGCCGAGGCCGAGCGGGTGTTCGAACGGTTCTACCGGGCCGACCCGTCACGGCGGCGATCCCACGGCGGCACCGGGCTCGGCCTCGCCGTGGTGGCCGCGCTCGCCCAAGCCCATGGTGCGCGCACCGAGCTCGACACCGCGCCCGGTTCCGGAGCGACGTTCCGGGTGATCTTCCCGACGCCGCCTCCCGCGTGATCGTTCGAGAACCGCCCGTTCGAGAACCGCTCGTTCAAGAGCGGCTCGTTCAAGAGCAGCTGTTCAAGAGCGCCGCGTCGCGAGGAACACGGGGATGACGCGCTCGGTCTTGGTCTGGTACTCGGCGTAGGGCGGATACGCCGCGACCGATCGCTCCCACCAGATCGCGCGCTCGTCGCCACTCAGCTCGCGAACCGTGACCGCGAACGGTTCCGGGCCGTCCTGGATCAGAACGCCGTCGGGATCGGCCTCGAGGTTGTAGTACCAGACCGGATGCTTCGGAGCCCCACCCATCGACGCGACGAGCGCGTACTCGCCGTCGTGCTCGACCCGCATCAACGGTGTCTTGCGGATCTTCCCGGTCTTGTTGCCGCGCGTCGTCACGATGATGATCGGGAGCCCGGTGTCGAGGAGCGTGTTGCCCCCTGCGCCACCGGACGCCTCGTAGGTCTCCACCTGGCCGCGCACCCAACCGGCCGGGCTCGGTGCGTACTCGTCGTTGTCGGTCATGGTCGCGACGATACCGGCCGCGACCCGTCGGTCAGACCGACGCCGGCTGCTCGACGCGGCCGTCGGCGTGGCGGGCGAAGCGCTGTGCGTCGCGCGCGTGCACCGGATCGTCGGTCGGCCACGGCCAGCCCCCGAAGCCCGTCTCCCGGTAGTCGGCGAACGCCTGCTCGATGCCCGCGTCGTCGCTCATGACGAACGGCCCGTACTGCGCGACCGGCTCGCCGATCGGGCGACCCTGGAGCAGCAGCGCCTCGGCTCCGGATCCGCCGCCGACGATCGCGACGGGCGTATCGCCGCGGAGCACCGAGCCCGTCGACGCCGCCAGGTCGTGATCGCCGATCTCCACCGATCCCTCGAAGACATAGAGCGTGCGCACGGTGTCCGGATGCGCGATGGGCGGCGGAGTCCACCGCGCGTGCGGCTCGATCGCGAGGTGCCAGATCGCGACATCGGCCTCGGGTCGAGAGGCCCACGAGCTCGGGGGCGGCGCGGGCGGACGCAGCCCGTGGAGCTCGCCCGCGACGACCGTGATCTCGGTCGTGCGACCGGAGTCGTCGAGCGCGTGGCGCCGGGGAATGTCGTCGTTCCACAACATCGTGAAGTACGGCTCGACCATCTTGTCGGCGGCCGGGAGGTTGAGCCAGATCTGGAACAGCTCGCACGGGTTCGGGCCGTCGCGATCGAGCAGGGGGAACATCTCGGAGTGGACGATCCCCTCGCCCGCCGTCAGCCATTGCACGTCGCCTCGACCGAAGCGTGCCGTCGCGCCGAGCGAGTCGGAATGGTCGACATAGCCCTGGCGCACGAAGGTCACGGTCTCGAATCCGCGGTGCGGATGCTGGGGAAATCCGGGCACGGTGCTGCCGTGGTACATGCGCCACCCGTCGGCGCCCGCGAAGTCCATGCCGATGTCGCGCGCCTCGAGCGATGCCGCCGGCCCCATGTGCTCGTTGGCGGCCGGATACCGGTCGAGGTGGTGGACGCAGAAGAGGAACGGGTCGACGGTGGGCCACTGCATTCCGAGCGGAACGGTCTGGAGCACCGGATCGACCATGGGGCTCAGGATACGGCGCTCCGCCGAGCGACCGCGACGCCCTGCCGAGCCCTGCAGGCGGCCATCAAGGCCGGGTCCGGATCGGTCGATATGGGCCTGTGAGACATCGGGTTGGTACAGCTGTGATCGCGATTGCGGCCGCCGGCTGCGTCGCGAGCCAGTTCCTGCACGGCCTGATCGTGCCGGACATCGCCCGTGAGGGGGGCGCGGCCGCCATCACCGCAATCGCCGTGCTCGCGGCATTCCGCCTGCAGGGGGTGGCACGGACCGCGTGGCTCCTCGTCACCTTCGGGACCGCGCTGTGGGTCGTCGGCGACATCGTCTGGGACTGCTACGACATCTTCGCCGGGGGCCAACCTGCGGTGTCCGCCGCCGACGCGTGCTACCTGGCCGGCTACCCACTGATCGCCGCAGGCCTGCTCGTCATGCTGCACCGCCGGACCCCAGGCGCGAATCGCGACGGGCTGCTCGACGGCCTGGTGCTCGCCGCTGCGAGCACGATCGTCGCGTGGGACTTCCTCATCGCACCGAGCACGACCAGAGATCTGTCGCTCGTGCAGCGCGTCACCCTCGCGTCCTACCCGCTCGGCGACGTGCTGCTGCTGGCCGGGCTCGCGTGGATCGCGTTCGCGCCGGGCCGGCGCGGCCGCGCGACCTACTTCTTGTTCGGCGCACTCGGATGCACGTTGGTCCTCGACGTGCTCTTCGACACGGTGCAGTCGGGGTGGCTCAACACGGTCGTCGGCAACAGTTACCCCTTGGCGTACGCGTTGCTCGCGCTCGCCGTGCTCCAACCGGACGCCGCAGATATCGTCGAGCCTGCGAATTCCGCGCCCCGCACGATGCATCCGGCCCGCCTGGTGTTCCTCGGGATCGCGGTGCTCGCGAGCCCGACCGTTGCGCTGGTCGAGGCGAACCGCGGGCGCTCGGCTCCCGGCGTGCTCATCGGCATCTCGATGGTCATCAGCGTCCTGGTCGTGGTGCGCTTCGCGCTCGTCGTACACGCCCGCGAAGCCGCGGAGGGAACCCTCGCGTACCAGGCGACCCACGATCAGCTCACCGGCCTCGCCAATCGGCCCATCCTGATCGAACGGATCGACCACGCGTTGAGCCTGCGGGCGTGGCGTGACGGAGTCGCGCTGCTGTACATCGACCTCGATCGGTTCAAGCCGGTGAACGACGCTTGGGGCCACCGCACCGGCGACGGCGTGCTCTCGACCGTCGCCCGGCGTCTCGTGACCGCGATCCGCCCGTCCGACACCGTTGCGCGCATCGGCGGCGACGAGTTCGTCGTCTTGTGCGAAGCGCTCGAAGACGCGGAAGACGTCGTCGAGATCGCCGAACGGATCGTGCGAGCGATCGAGCAGCCCATGGAGGTCGACAACCGCATCGTGGTGGTCTCGGCGAGCGTCGGCATCGCGCGCCCGACCGTGGACACGACCTCGGAGTCGCTGCTCCGCGAAGCCGATGCCGCGATGTATCGGGCCAAGGAGCTCGGCCGTAATCGCTGGGAGCTCTTCGACGGCAATCTCCGTTCGCTCGTCGAACGACGCCGGTCCGCCGAGGCCGCCCTGCAACAGGCGCTCGGCGGCAACGAGCTGCGCGTGCTGTACCAGCCACTCATCCACGTCGTGAGCGGTGACATCGAGGGCTTCGAAGCCCTCCTGCGCTGGGAGCGTCCGGGCTTCGGGCTCATGGCCCCCGACGACTTCATCCCTCTGGCCGAAGAGACCGGACTCATCATCCCGATCGGGGCGTGGGTGCTCGACGAGGCGTGTCACCAGGCCGCCCGGTGGCGCGACGCGTTCCCCGACCGGCCCGCGCCGAGCATCGCGGTCAACCTCTCGGCCCGCCAACTCGATCAACCGACCCTCACGACCACGGTCGCGGACGCGCTCGCGCGTTCGGGCCTCTCTCCTCGTTCGCTCGTGCTCGAGCTCACCGAGTCGATGATCATCCGAGACGACGCACAGGTGCTCGCGACCCTCGAGGAGTTCAAGCGCCTCGGCGCGCGCATCTCCATCGACGACTTCGGCACCGGCTTCAGCGGCTTGGCGTACCTCCGCAAGTTCCCGTTCGACATCTTGAAGATCGACCAGAGCTTCGTACGCGACCTCGCACCACCCGAATCCGACACGACGATCGTGAGCTCGATCGTGGCGCTCACCCACTCGCTCGGGCGGGTCGTCGTCGCCGAGGGCGTCGAGGTCCCCGAGCAGCTCGCCTCGCTCCGGTCGATGGGCTGCGACATCGCGCAGGGTTACCTCATCGCCCGCCCCCTGACGGCCGAGGCGGCGACCGCGATGCTCGAGACGGCACAGGACCCGGTGCACGCACTCGGCTGAGCGGTGCACAGCCGCGAGGCAGGTGAACGCGGGCCGGAGAGCCCGTGGATACCCCGGGATCGCGCAGCTGCGTCGTAGAGTCCGGCGGGGCACGTCCCCCGCCGGTGAAGGCTCGAACGACCACCCGACGAACGGCGATCCAGAACGATGAACGAGGAGTGATGTCACCGCGTCGGGATCATTCTGAACCCGTGGAGCCGACGGAGCATCGCCACGCGTGGGACGTCGGCGACCCGGCCGGACACGGCACGGTCGGCACCGCACCCACCGTCAGCGGCACGGAGCAGCCACGCGAGCTCGCCGATGCGATCCCGCTCGTGGAGCGCGCGTTCGCGTTCATGGACCTGTGCGGCTTCACGAAGTTCATCGCGACCCACGGCGAGTACGCGGCCATCGAGGCGTTGAGCAGCTTCCGGCAGCTCACGCGCGAGCTGGCCACGCGTCGCGGCGTACGCGTCGCGAAGTGGCTGGGCGACGGCGCGATGCTCGTGGGCGTCGAGGTCGGCCCGACGATCGCGGCCGCCGCCGAGCTCATCGCCCGCTACGAAGGCCATCGCCTGGCATTGCGCGGCGGTCTCGCCCACGGTCGGGTGCTCATCTTCGACGGCGACGACTACATCGGCCGCCCCACCAACCTCGCCTCACGGTTGTGCCAGGCCGCCCGCCCCGGCGAGCTGCTCGCCGTCGGCTACCCGCCCGCGGCACTCCCACCCTGGATCCGCGTGCTCGACACGCGCAGCCTCACGTTGCGCGGCCTCGGCCGATTCCGGCGGGTGCAGCTCCTCGGGCTCGTGCCCGATCTCGAGCTCCCGACGCTGTCGTCGTCGCCGCACGGAGAAGAGTCCTGAGCCGACCCCGCCTCACGCCGGGTCGTCCCACGGGAACGACTCCGCGATCGCGGCAAGCGACGCGCGCGTCGTGTCATCACACAGTGCGCCGCGCGTACCGGCGCCGAACGCGGCACGGGGCGAGCAGCCCAAGCGCGCCGCCGCCTCGTACTCGCGCGTGAGGTCGGTGTCGAACATCGCAGGGTCGTCGGTGCTGATCGAGCACGACACGCCGGCGGCGAGCATCGCCGGCAGTGGGTGGTCGTCGAGCGTCGCGTAGGTTCGGGTCCGCAGGTTCGACACCGGGCACACGTCGCACACGATCCCCCGCGCCGCGATCTCCCGCAGCAGACCCGGATCCTCGACCGACCGCACCCCGTGCCGGAGGCGATCGGCTTGGAGCGTGTCGATCGCGCCCCGGATCGACGCGCTCCCCGCCACCTCTCCCGCATGAGGCACCGACCCGAGGCCGCCGTCCTTGGCGACGCGGAAGGCGGTCTCGAACAGCTCCGGAGGGTACGCGGCTTCCCGGCCGCCCAACCCCACTCCGACGATCCCGCGATCTCGGTACTTGAGCGAATACCGCACGGTGTCCATCGCGGCTTCGAGCCCGAAGCTGCGGGGCACGTCGGGCGTGAGGCGCACGGTCACGCCGTGCCGATCGAACGCTTCGTCGGCGCCGTCGCAGAAGCCGGTGAACACCTCGTCCCAGGAGGCACCGCCCGAGATGCGTTCGGCGGGCGTGAAGATGCCCTCGATGTAGACGGCGCCGTGCGCGGCAGCCTCTTCGGCGTACGAGACGACCACCTGCCGGAAGTCGACCTCGGTCCGGATGGCGTGGGTCGTCATCATCCAGAGCTCGATGAAGTGGTCGAAATCGGTGAACTGATACAGCTCCGCGAGCCCGTCGATCGTGTCGACCGGCAGCGCGACGCCGTTGCGCGACGCGATCTCCAGGAGTGCAGGCGGACGCACCGTGCCCTCGAGATGCACGTGCAACTCGATCTTGGGCGCAGGCGAGAAGGCAGACGTTCGCGAAGCAGGCACAGCGACTCCGAAAACGATACCCCGTTAGCGTTGCCGTTCGTGAGGAATCCATGCTGAAGGACCGGACGGCCGCTCGTGTCCTGCTCGTCGCCGATCGGTCGGTGCTGCTCATCAAGGGCCGCGATCCGGGCCGGCCCGAGCTCGACGAGTGGTGGATGACGCCGGGCGGCGGTATCGACGACGGCGAGGCGATCGAGGCCGCGGCCGCGCGCGAGGTCTTCGAAGAGACCGGCCTCGCGATCGAGCCGGAACGCCTCGGTTCCGTCGTCGCGACCCGCTTCACGGAATTCGAGTTCGCCGGTGACGACTACCGGCAACGCGAATGGTTCTTCGCGGTCGAGGTCGCGATGTTCGTCCCCGAGCGTCACGGCTGGGACGACACCGAGCGGCTCGCGCTGATCGGACACCGTTGGTGGACGCTCGACGAGCTCGAGGCCACCCACGAGGTCGTCTACCCGTGCGACTTGGCCACCCTCGTCGCGGCCGTGCTCGACGGCCGGATCGACGAGCCCATGGAGCTCAGCGGCCGGTAGCCGGCCGCGGGTCGGCCAGCTGGATGGCTCGGATGATCTTGTCGCCGATCGGCAACGGCGCGCAGCCGTGGTTGTGCTCGCACACGAAGTCGAACTTGGGTTGCGCCGCCGAGTGGCACGACGCGCAGTTGCCGCCGAACCGGTTGACGACCTGCTGCACGCCGCGCGTCACGATCTTCGTGCCCGTCGCCGAGACGTCGAGGAAGAAGAACTCCCAGTCCTTCGTCGCGGGGTTCCAACCCGGGCGGTGTTTCACCATCGCTTCCTGCGGCACGAGCTGTAGCAGCGTCCCCGGCGGGTAGACACCGCCGTTCTTCGAGTTGGCCACCGCGAGCGTCCCTGCGGTGTTGCCGAGCAGGTTCGCGACGAAGAACCCGCGTACCGGGGTCATCGTCTTCAGGCTCCGGAAGCTGGCCGCCGTGACGTGGACGTCAGGTGCCTGCGTCGTCGCCGTCGTCCCGGCGGTCGTCGACGTCGTCTGCGTTCGCCGGGCCGCGCTGCTGCACCCGAACGCGACCAGACCGACCAGGACGGGAGGACCCCAGACCGCGACCATCGACCGCATTCGCCGTGAGCTCATTCCCGATGTACGGGCTCCGCGGCGTCGGGGTTCAGCACCGCGAGGCCGAGCCGATTCACGCCGACGACGCGCTCGATGCCGAGGCCGAGGAGGACCCGGGCCGCGACTCCGCCGGATTGATGGCGGCGAGCCGGCGTTCGATGGCCGCGCCGACGACTTCGGGTGGCTGATCGCCGTCGACCGTGACGACGAGACCGAGCCCGGCGAGCCAGTCGAGCGCCGGCCGGGTCTGCGACTCGTAGAGCGCGAGCCGGAGGCGGATCGCGGCCGTGTCGTCGTCGGAGCGGGACCGGAGCGCCAGGCGCTCGAACGACACACTGGGCGGCACGACGAGCTCGACGACGAGCCGGACGCCCGAGCCGCCGACCCGGTCGAGCAGCGCGTGAGCCTGGCGCAGGGTGCGGGGGAAGCCGTCGAGGAGCACGTGGTCGGCCGGCATCGCGTCGAGCGCACCCAGGACGACGTCGACGGTGAGGTCGTCGGGTACGAGGTCCCCCGAGTCCATCGAGGTCGCGAGGCGGCGACCCAACGGGGTGCGGCGGGCGATCTCGCTGCGGAACAGCTCCCCGCTCGAGAGATGCCCCCACCCGTACGCCTGGGCCAGCCGGTCGCACTGCGTGCCCTTGCCGGAGCCGGGTGGCCCGGCCACCAGGACGATCTCGCCGCGCGGTTCGGAGCCGGGCAGATCGGTGGCGGCCAAGGGGGCACTCTACGCCATCCGTCGATTACTCCCCTCAGCGGGTAGCGACCACGGAGCGCGCGAATCGCGGTCAAGTGCGGGCCCCCACGCGACGAAGCCCATCACGTAGGGGAAACGGCGGCTGATCGGCAAACAAGACATGCAACGCTCCTTTCATGCGACGCAGATGTGCCGTCGCGGTGCCCGCACCGCCGTCGTCGGCGCCGTCGCCGTGGCCGCGATGCTCGGCTCGACGGCCCTTGCGCTCCCCGCCCCTCGTGCGGCGGTCACCGCGGCACCCGCGCCGGCACCCGTCCACGCCACCCGCCTCGGGGTCGCCACCGGAGCCGTGTTCTGGAACCAGAACCCGGGAGCGCGCGACCGCGAGCTGGCCGACCTGGAGCGCGTCGGGGTCCGCTACGTGCGGACCGTCTTCCCGTGGGATGCGATCGAGGCCGGCGCACCCGGGAGCTACCGCTGGGGCAACGCCGATTCGATCGTCGCCTCGGCACGGGCCCACCACCTCCTGCTGATCGCCCAGGTGATCGGCGCGCCGCGATGGGCCGTCCCCGGGTCGCGGGCCGGACAGGTCACCGACTACCCGCCGAACCCCGCGCTCTACGCCCGCTTCGTGGCGAAGTTCGCGGCCCGGTACGCACCGCTCGGCGTCACCACCTACGAGTTGGGCAACGAGCCCAACCACGTCCGGGCCGGCAACCCGAAGCCCGATCCCCGCAGCTACACCAAGCTCCTCTGCGCGACCTACACCGCGGTGAAGGCCGTCGTCCCCCGCGCAACCGTGCTCACCGGCGGGCTCGGCGGCACCCGCGACGGTGCCAGCGGGATGTCGGGCCCGAACTTCGCGCGCGCCCTCTACGCCGACGGCGCGAAGGGATGCTTCGACGGCATCAGCTACCACCCGTACACGTACCCGCAGGTGGCGCCGGACAACGGCACGCGCGGATGGACGGGGATGCTCACCGTCCGCCAGCTCATGGTCGCGGCCGGCGACGGCGCCAAGCGGATCTGGGCGACGGAGTACGGCGCACCGACCAACGGCACGTCCCCACGGCACTTCACCTCGGAATCGGCCCAAGCCAACATCCTCACGACCGCGTACCGCCTCTTCGACCGGTACTCGTGGGCCGGCCCACTCTGCTGGTTCGACTACCAGGACAAGGGCGTGAACCCCAAGGACCAGGGCGACTGGTTCGGTTTGCGGCGCGGCAACGGCACGGCCAAGCCTGCGTACCTGGCGCTCGCGGCTCTCGGCCGCACCGCCGTCGCCTGACCTTCCCCCCTCCTCGCCGGACTTCCTCGACGCCGGGTTAGCCTCCGCGCTCAACCCCGAGGAGACGGTCCATGCGCATCGGAATGTTCGGCGGCGACACCGCGAGCCGCACCATCGACGACGTCGTCGCCGACGCGAAGCAGATCGAGGCCGACGGCTTCGCGTCCTACTGGTTGCCGCAGATCTTCGGCATGGACGCGATCAGCACACTCGCGGTCGTGGGACGCGAGGTGCCGCGCCTCGAGCTCGGTACGGCGGTGGTGCCGACCTACCCGCGCCACCCCATGATGCTCGCGCAGCAGGCCCTCACGACCCAGGCCGCGTCGGGCGGGCGGTTCGTGCTCGGCATCGGCCTCTCGCACCAGATCGTGATCGAGAACATGTTCGGCATGTCGTTCGACAAGCCGCTGCGGCACATGCGCGAGTACCTCGCAGTGCTCATGCCACTCCTCCACGAGGGCCAGGCCGACGTCGACGGCCACCGCCGGACGGTCGGGCCACCCCCGACTCGGATGGTTCTGGCAATCGA
>DAIQOP010000149.1:0-9218 GCA_036787815.1 Actinomycetota bacterium | reverse complement strand
CTGACCGGCGTTGCCCACCCCGACGAGGCGGGTCACGAGCGACGGTGCGGCCGGCGGTGGCGTGGTCGAGGGTGCCGCGGTCGTGGGCGGCGTGGTCGTGGGTGCCGCGGTCGGCGGGACCGTCGTGGTGCTCGTGATGGTCGTGGGTGTGACCGTCGACGTGGTCGACGCGACGGTGGTGGGCGCCACGGTCGTCGTCGAGCGCTCGGCGCGCGCGGTCGTCGACACGCTCGCGCGTGGTGACGATGCTGCGCACCCACCGGCGACGGCGGCCGCGATCAGCACAGCGAGGAGCACGGGGGGCCGGGGACGCATCTGTCGGTAGCGTAGGTCCGGTGCCCGTACCCGTCGCACGCCGCGTGATTCCCGGCCGATTGCCGGTCCTGGCGCTCGTGCTCGCGATCGTGCTCGGGGCGTGCTCCTCCGCCCACACCGCCGCCGCCCACACCGCCGCCGGCCCGCCGACCACGACCGCGCCGACCGGCACTGCCCCGACCACCACTGCACCGACCACCACTGCGCCGGCCACCACCTCGACGACGGCCGCTCCGACCACGGGCGTTCCGACCACGCCCGCGCCGACCACCGGCGTTCCGACCACACCGGCGAACGTCGTGTTCTCGCATCACATCTCGCCGGTGACCGCGGCCGATCTCCCGTCGACGTATCGCGCCGGCTGCCCCGTCGGGCCCGCCGCTCTGCGCATGCTCACACTCGGCTACTGGGGGTTCGACGGCCGCCCGCACGTCGGCACGATCGTCGTCAACGCCGTCGTGACCGATCAGGTAGTCGGCGTCTTCGCCGGGCTCTTCACCGCGCGCTTCCCGATTCGCGCGATGAAGCCGGTCGATGCGTTCGGCGGCAGTGATCCCGCATCGATGGCGGCCGACAACACCTCTGGATTCAATTGCCGCAACGCGGTTGCGACGGGCCCGCCGCGATGGTCGGTGCACGCGTACGGTGAGGCCATCGACGTGAACCCGGTCGAGAACCCGTACCTCGAAGGCGGCACGGTACAGCCACCCGCGGGCGTGGCGTTCACCGACCGGGGCCGGGCTCGCCCGGGCATGTCGGGGCCCGGCACCGCGCTGAACCGCGCGTTCGCATCAGCCGGCTGGCTCTGGGGAGGCCGCTGGGCCGGCTCGCCCGACTACCAGCACTTCTCGAAGACCGGGGGATGACCACATGGCCGAGGTGAACCGCGCGCGGTTGCGCGAGCTCCGGGCGGCGGAGGAACAACGGTTCCTCGACGAGCACCCGCGCTCACGCGCGCTCTTCGAACGGGCGAAGGCGACGCTCGTCGGCGGGGTGCCCATGAACTGGATGCAACGGTGGCCCGGCGGCGTGCCGATCTTCGTCGAGGAGGCGAGCGGCGCGCACTTCGTCGACGTCGACGGGCACGGCTACGTCGACTTCTGCCTGGGCGACACCGGCGCGATGACCGGGCACTCGCCCGTGGCGACGACCGACGCGATCGCGCGGCAGGCGCGTCGCGGCATCACGACGATGCTCCCGACCGAAGACGCGATCGTCGTCGGCGAGCAGCTCCGCGAGCGCTTCGGCCTGCCCTTCTGGCAGATCGCGATGACGGCCACCGATGCGAATCGGTTCGTCATCCGGCTCGCGCGTCACGCAACCGGGCGCTCGAAGATCCTCGTCTTCAACTGGTGCTACCACGGCACCGTCGACGAGACCCTCGGGATCCTCGTCGACGGCGCGGTGCGCTCGCGACCCGGCGACATCGGCCCACCGATCGACCCGGCGGTCACGACCAAGATCGTCGAGTTCAACGATCTCGACGCGCTGGAAGCGGCGCTCACACCCGGCGACGTCGCGTGCGTGCTGGCCGAGCCCGCACTCACCAACATCGGCATCGTCGCCCCCGACCCCGGCTATCACGACGCGTTGCGCGAGATCACGCGGCGCACGGGCACGTTGTTGGTGATCGACGAGACCCACACGATCTGCGTCGGCCCCGGTGGCGCGACGCGCGCGTGGGGCCTCGATCCCGACTTCTTCGTCATCGGCAAGCCCATCGCCGGCGGGATGCCGGCGGCCGCGTTCGGGATGACGGCCGAGCTCGCGACGCGCCTCTCCGGAGCGCTCGGCGCCGGCGAGACCGACGTGAGCGGCATCGGCGGCACCCTCACCGGGAACGCGCTCGCACTCGCCGCGATCAGAGCGACGCTCGCCTCGACCCTCCTCGCCGACGACTACGCGCGCATGATCCCGCTCGCGCAACGTTGGGCCGACGGCGTGCGCGACGCGTTCACGGCGTTCGATCTTCCGTGGAGCGTCAATCAGCTGGGCGCGCGCGCCGAGTACTGGTTCTCGCCGTCTCCGCGCAACGGCGCGCAGGCCGCGGCCGCAGTCGACGAGGAGCTCGATTCGTTCATGCACCTCTGGGCGCTGAACCGACGGATCCTGCTCACGCCGTTCCACAACATGGCGCTCATGTCGCCCGCGACCACTGCCGCCGACGTCGACGCGCACAGTACGGTGTTCCGCGACGCCGTCGCCGCGCTCGTGTGAGAGGTCGCCGGAACGGGTGCGCTCAGCCACCGCGGCAGCCTTCGAGCAGGTCCGGCCGTTCCGGAGCCCGTTCGAGAGTCATGGCCGGGCGCGCGCCAGATACGCCTCGCCGCGCGGCGACAACCGGTAGCCCACGTCGAGGCTCTCGGTGAGGCCGAGCTCCTTGAGCTTGCGCACGTCGGCCTTGAACGGCGCGCGCTCGCGCCCGACGCTCGCGGCGATGTCGGCCGCGAGCGTCGCCGGATGCGCCTCGATCAGCCGCAGGGTCTCGGTCGTCCACGCCCCGTGACGACTCGCGGCGTCGAACCGGGCCAGCCGCCGGGCCAGCTCGGCGACGTCGTCGTCGTCGAGATCGGCCCGTGCCCGCAACGCGACGCGCGGGTCGGGCCCGGCGAGCCGGAGCTCGATGCGATAGAGGGTTCCGTCGTCCCGGTAGCTCGCCAGATCCCGGAGCAGCGCAGCGCGCGACGCGTAGCCGGCGCGCGCTGCGTCGCGCGCGGTGATCCGACCCTCGGCGATCGGTTGCAGGTCGACGACCGCGAGCTCGCCGACGACCGTGCGCAGCGTTCCGCCACGCTTCACGGTGGGCCGGCGCCAACGCCGGAACGCGACGTCGATCCGACCGTCGACGATGCCGTCGAGGACCGCTCGCTTGATCAACACGGCTGTCGGGGCCCCCGATCGACGGTTCGCGCGCGGCCGAACGTAGCCGCCTCGGTGCAGGCCCGCAGGAGGCGCCGATCGATGTGGCTTCCGCCGGCGGCGACGGGCAAGCTGGCGTGATGCGCAGCTGGATGGTCGACCAACCCGGCCGGGTCGCCACCAGCACTCCCCTCGTGCGCGTCGACCGCGACCCGCCGGACCCGGCACTCACCGAGATACGCGTGCGCATCTCGACCTGCGGAGTGTGCCGCACCGATCTCCACCTGGCCGAAGGCGACCTCACACCTCGGCGTCACGGTGTCGTACCGGGTCATGAGGCGGTCGGTGTCGTCGACGCGCGCGGCGAATCGGCGCAGCGCTTCGCGGTCGGCGACCGCGTCGGCATCGCCTGGCTCCGCGCCACCTGCGGCGCGTGCCGGTTCTGCCTGCGGGGCGACGAGAACCTGTGCGTCGCGCCCCGGTTCACCGGCTGGGACGCCGACGGCGGCTACGCCGAGATGGCGGTCGTCGACGAGCGCTACGCGTACGCGATCCCGCCGGAGTTCGACGACGAGCACGCGGCCCCCCTGCTCTGTGCAGGGATCATCGGGTATCGCGCGCTACGCCGGGCCGCGCTCCCGCCCGGAGGACACCTCGGGATCTACGGCTTCGGCGGCTCCGCGCATCTCGCGGCCCAGGTCGCGATGCACGAAGGCGCGACCGTGCACGTGTTCACGCGATCGCCCGCCGCGCGACGCCACGCACTCGAGCTCGGGTGCGCGACCGCCGGCGACTCGAACGATCCGCCGCCCGAGCCGCTGCAGGCCGCGATCCTCTTCGCGCCGGCGGGCGAGCTCGTTCCGTACGCGCTCGAGGCGCTCGACGCGGGCGGCACGCTCGCGATCGCCGGCATCTACCTGAGCGACATCCCGATCCTGTCGTACGACCGGCACCTGTTCCGCGAACGCCAGGTGCGGAGCGTCACCGCAAACACGCGACGCGACGGCGAGGAGTTCCTGGCGATCGCGGCGCAGATCCCGATACGCGTGACCACCACGCTCTACCCGTTCGACCGCGCCGACGACGCCCTGCGCGACCTCGCCGCCGACCGCCTCACCGGAGCCGCGGTGCTCCAGGTGTCGTAGCGGGCGCTACGCGTCCGGCTCGCTCGCCATCGCGGCGAGGCGAACCCGCTCCGCGGCGTCGTGCACCACGACGACGTCGGTGATCGGCCGATCGGGCCCGGTCGCAGCGACGACCGCGGCGCCGGCCGGGGTGGCGCCGGCGACGGGTGCGGTGACCAGGAGCACGAACTGCGCCTTGGGCTCGTGCTCGCGCGCGACCGCGGCGCGACCGAGCGCGCGCCAGAGTGCCTCCGAACGCAGCGCGGCCGAACCGATCGTGTAGCCCCCCACCACCTCGAAGAACCACGGCCGTTGCCGGTGATCGAGCGCCCGATAGCTCACGGTCACGCCCCGGGCGATGCGCGCCTTCGCCTCGATGTCGACGAACCCGGCCTCGGCGATAGCGAGACGCGCGACGTCGATCGCCGCGAGGCCGGCGCGCAACGCGGTGTCGACCGCGTCGGTCGCGCCGTCGGCCTCGACCGCGGCACGCGTTCCGACCACGCGCTCGACCGGCGGCGGCCCCCCGGTCGAGCCCCGCAACCGCTCCCGCTCGGCCGCGGCACGCGTGTTCGCGGTGACGAGGTACTCGGGGTCGGTGTCGTAACCGACGAAGTGTCGGCCTGTGCGCAATGCCGCGACCGCAGTGGTGCCCGAACCCATGAACGGATCGAGCACCAGGTCGCCGCGATACGTGTAGAGGTTGATCAGCCTCTCGGGCAGCGCGATCGGGAACGGCGCGGGATGGTTCACTTGCGTCGCGCGCTCGGGCGGCAGCTCCCAGACGTCGGTGGTCGCTTCCATGAACTCGTCGCGGGTGAGCGACGCGTCGTGCGGCAGGCCGAGCTTCTCACGCTGCTTCGGGTCCAGAGTTCGGCTGAAACGTCCTTTGCTCGCGACGACCACCCGCTCGCTGAGATCGCGGAGCACAGGATTGCCGGGCAGTTGGAACGAGCCCCACGCACACGAACCCGTGCTGCCGCGCCCCTTCACCCACACGATCTCACCGCGCAGGAGCAACCGCAGGCGGTCCTGGAGGATCGCCACGACATCGGACGCGAGCGATCGGTAGGGCTTGCGACCGAGATTCGCGACGTTGACCGCGATGCGTCCTCCCGGCTCGAGCGTACGAACGCACTCCGCGAACACGCCTTCGAGCATCTCGAGATAGTCGAGATAGCTCGCCGGCACGTGCCCCTCGCCGAGAGCTTTCTCATACTCCTTCCCGGCGAAGTAGGGAGGCGAGGTGACCATGAGCGCGACGCTGTTGTCCGCGATCTCGCTCATGTTCCGGGAGTCGCCGCAATAGATCGTGTCGAGCGCGCGGGGGGGCGCGATCTCCTTCTCGTCGCTGAGGTCCGGGGGCGCGAAGCGCGCGTAGAAGGAGCTCGAGTCGTGGTTCTCGCGTCGGGAGACGCCGAAGCTCGACGTCGACGTCGGTGTGCGCCGCGGCCTCACGCGATGTCTCCCCTTCCGGCTCGGGCAGTGCGATCGTACGGGAGCGTGGGCGAATTCGCGACCCCGGACGAGACGGCGGCCTCAGGCAACGTTTGCGGGCGCGCCGGTGCCGACGGCGACGCCGCGCAGAAGGTCGGTTCCGCCCCCCGGAACGACCTCCATCATGCGCGCGACCGCGACGGGAACGACCTGCTCGCCCACCTCGGTAGCCACGCGCACGTTGCCGCCCGCGTCGCGGCCGACCACCGTCGCACGCGATCCGGGGATCAACCGCGCCCCGGCGATCAGGGTGAGCGCGTCGTCGTCGAGCTCAAGCCGTTCGCTGATGCGCGACACGACGACCGCGCCCTCTCCGGCGTCGGAGAGCAGCACCGTGCCCGCACGGTCGACGGTGCGCGCCGAGCCGGGGATCGGGTTGCCGTGTGGGCAGGTCGCGGGATCGCCCAACAGCGCGACGAGCTTCTCCTCGACCTCGGCCGAGATCGCGTGCTCCCACCGATCGGCTTCGCGATGTGCCTTCTCCCACTCGAGACCGATCACGTCGACGAGCAGCCGCTCGGCCAGCCGGTGGCGCCGCACGATCGAACGCGCGATCGCGCGGCCCTTCGGGGTCAGGCGCAATCGGCGGTTGTCGAGGAGCTCGACGTTGCCCTGCTCGACGAGCCGGTTCACGGTCTCCGACACCGCAGGGGCCGAGAGCCGCAAGCGCTCGACCAACCGGGCGCGGATCGGCACGATTCCCTCTTCTTCGATCTCGAAGATCGTCTCGAGGTACTCCTCGGTCGTGTCGTGCATCTCGGCCACAGTCGTACCTCCGGCCTCAGGGTACCGCCGTCGCGTCAGCCGCTGACGAGCGACGCGATCCCCCAGATCATCACCACGAGGCCGATCAGGAGGTAGATGATCGACCGGGCGATCGGGGCCTGCACGAGATCGCCGCCGGCAGCGTCTCGGCGGTATCCCCGCACCGGGCTCCCTGGCCGCGACCGCGCGACCGTGCGGCGAACCGCGACCTCGGCATCCACCTTGCGCCGCGCCAACGCCCAGGCGTTGGCGACGAAGAGCGCGGCACCGAGAACGGTGACCAGCTCGCGCAGTACCTCGTCGTAGAAGTTCATTGACGCAGGAGCGTACCGACCGCACGATCGCGGTCGCCGATCGCCCCGCGACGGCCCCGTCATCGGGTCGGCGCGAGGCGCTCCAGGCCGTACTGCGACAGCACGGGCGCGAGCTCGGCCCGCCCCACGACCCGGCGCACCGTGAGCGCGACGCGCTCGTCGACCGCCGCGCTGGCCTGCACCCGCGACCGCAGCGGCACGCCGGCGCTCGAGTAGCACTGCTCCGACGAGAACCCGAGGCCCGGTACCGGCACGCCGGTGAGGAGCCGGAGGAAGAAGCACGACGCGGTGAGGCCGGCAATCGTCGCCGTCGGGCGGCGGGCGATGTCGTAGCGCCCGCTGACGACCGCTCCGCCGTAGACGTCTCCCGGCCGCGCGGTTCCGGTGCCGCCGGCCCGGGCCAGGCACTCGGGACGGTCGTGCACCACCGTGCACGAATAGGTGTTCCGGCCCGAGGTGACGAGCAGCGACCCGAGGCCGCCGTCGACGTCGAGCGTGGGCCGGCCGGCCGAGGTCACGTGTGCCTGCACGAGCGTCTGCTGCAGGCGACCACCGCTCGCGGTCGTGCGGCTGAACGCGAAGGTGACCATCCAGGTCGCGCCGGCACCGCGGTTGGCGAGAGCGGCGAGCTCCCGCACGAGCGTGATGGGGTCGCCTCCCCGCCCGGCGGGCGCCGGCGCGTCGGCCACCGCGATCGGGATCGCCAACGCCAGCGCGCCCGCGATCACCGCCGCCGCCCCGATCCGCCGGTCCAGACTCCACACCACGCTCAACCGTAACGAGTGTCGGCGCCGGCCGGATGGCCTCCGCACGAGCGCGCGAATGAACACAGGCAAGAATGCGCCCATGCGTCTGTTGCTGGCCCAATGCTCGGTGGAGTACCGCGGACGCCTCGGCGCGCGCCTGGCTCCCGGCACCCGGCTCATCGTCCTCAAGGCCGACGGCTCGCTCGCCATCCACTCTGACAGCGGGGCCTACAAGCCGCTCAATTGGATGAGCCCGCCGTGTCGCATCACCGAGACCTCCACCGAGCTCGTCGCGACGAACCCCAAGGGCGAGGAGCTTCGCGTCGAGCTGCACGAGGTGATCTCCGACGTGCGGGTCGAGCTCGGCGTCGATCCGGGCCTCGAGAAGGACGGGGTGGAGGCCGAGTTGCAGGAGCTGATCGCGGCGCGCGTCGAGGCCCTGAAGGAGGGCTTCCGGCTGATCAAGCGGGAGTATCCGACCGACATCGGGCCCGTCGACCTCCTGTGCAGTGACGCCGACGGTCGCACCGTCGTGGTCGAGGTGAAGCGGATCGGCGAGATCGCGGGCGTCGAGCAGTTGCTCCGCTACCAGGAGCGGCTCGACCGTGATTCGCGCTTCGCCCCCACGCTCGGCGTGTTCGTCGCCGAGCGGATCAAGCCGCAGGCCCGGGTGTTCGCCGAGAGCCGCGGGGTCACCTGCGTCGAGATCGACCTGGCCTCCCTGCGCGACGGCGTCGACTACCTCACCCTGTTCTGAGCGGCTCCGCGGGCCCCGCCCCGACGCCTCCCGCCCGCCGCGGTGGCCGGCTCCCGGGAAGGTAGTTTGCCAGGCTAACTAAATATCTGGCACACTGGTGGCCGATGGACACCGAGCCCCGCGCATGAGGATTCGACTGGCGGGAGCGACCCGCGCCACGTTCCAGTCGCTGCGCGTACGCAACTTCCGGCTCTTCTTCGCCGGCCAGCTGGTCTCGCAGGTCGGCAACTGGCTCACGATGATCGCCGAGACCCTGCTCGTCCTCGAGCTCACCCACAGTGGGCTCGCAGTCGGAGTGCTCGCCGCCTGCCAGTTCGCGCCGGTGCTCGTGCTCGGCGCGTGGGCCGGGCTCGTCGCCGACCGCTCCGACAAGCGGCGGCTGCTCGTGATCGTGCAGTTCGTTGCGATGGCCCAGTCGGGCGTGCTGGCCGCGCTCGCGTTCAGCGGCCGGCCCCCGATCCTCGCCATCGACGCGGTCGCGCTCATCGGCGGGTGCGCCCTCGCGTTCGACAACCCCGCGCGCCGCGCGTTCGTCGTCGAGATGGTGAGCGACGACGACGTGAACAACGCCGTCAGCCTCAACAGCGCGCTCATGACCAGTGCGCGCATCGTCGGCCCCGCGCTCGCGGGCCTGCTCGTCACCGTCGCGGGCTACGGATGGTGCTTCACCCTCGACGCGGTCTCGTACCTGGCGGTCCTCGCGGCGTTCTTCAAGATGAACCCGGCCGAGTTGCGCACGCCCCCGGTCGCGACGCGGGCGAAGGCGCAGGTGCGGGCGGGCCTGCGCTATGTCCGCACCGTGCCCGACCTCTGGATCCCGTTGGTGATGATGGCGGTCGTC
>DAIQOP010000148.1:0-9223 GCA_036787815.1 Actinomycetota bacterium | reverse complement strand
CGTGTCGGAGGGGGGACTTGAACCCCCATGCCCTTTCGGGCACTAGGCCCTCAACCTAGCGCGTCTGCCTGTTCCGCCACTCCGACGTGGGTCGTTGAGCATAGCCAACCGAGGGGCTTCACCGACGACGTGGAGCACGGTGCGGGGAAGCGCAACCGACGCACCGCACCGCCCACGGCAGCGCCTCGAGCCGCTCCTCCCCCACCGGCCCGCCGCACACGTCGCACACGCCGTAGGTCCCCTCGGCCACCTTCTCCTGCGCCCGGGTCACCTCGGCCTGTATCGCCAGCATCTGCTCGTGCGCGGAGACCCGCGACAGCTGCTCGGCAGCCACCGCGGTGGAGTCGCCGGCCCGCTTGCCGAACTGCACGGTGGAGCCCGCCTCGATCGGCGTGGTGATCCCGGCGATCTCGGCCGCGATCTCGGCCGCCTTCGCTGCCAGCACGGCCTCGATGGCCGACGGCGGCTCTCGCCCGCTCAGCCGAGCACCCTCGCCTCGAGCCCGTCCTGCAACCCGGCGAAGTGGCACGCAACGGGATGCCCCTGACCACGATCGATCAGCGCCGGCTCCTCGTTCGCGCAGATCTCCTGCGCCTTCCAGCA
Organism: Actinomycetota bacterium; assembly: GCA_036787815.1. Taxonomy (GTDB): domain Bacteria; phylum Actinomycetota; class Acidimicrobiia; order IMCC26256; family PALSA-610; genus DATBAK01. The sequence continues at coordinate 8,620 of DAIQOP010000148.1, read as the reverse complement.
GCGCGTGCGAAACCGGCAGCCGCTCGGCGGGTCGACGGGGCTCGGGATCTCGCCCTCGAGCAGGATCCGGTGCCGCGTGCGCTCGAGCTTCGGGTCGGGTAACGGGATACCGGACAGCAACGCCTGTGTGTAGGGGTGCCCCGGCTTCTCGTACACCTCGCCCGACGGCCCGGTCTCGATGAGCTTGCCGAGATACATCACCGCGATGTTGTCGGAGATGTGGCGAACGACCGACAGGTCGTGCGCGATGAACAGGTAGGCAAGGCCGAGCTCGTCCTGGAGGTCTTCGAGCAGGTTCACCACACCGGCCTGGATCGACACGTCGAGTGCGGAGACCGGCTCGTCGAGCACGATCACGTGGGGGTTCAACGCGAGCGCACGCGCGATCCCGATCCGCTGGCGCTGACCGCCGGAGAACTCGTGCGGGTACCGGTTGCCGTGCTCCGGGTTCAGCCCGACGAGCTCGAGCAGCTCGCGCACGCGCTGCTTCTTGTCGACCTTCACCGCGTGAATGGTGAGGGGCTCGGCAACGATCGACGCGACCGTCATCCGCGGGTCGAGCGACGCGTACGGGTCCTGGAACACGATCTGGAGCTCGCGCCGGTACTCGCGCATCTGCTTGCGCGAAACACCACGCAGATCGCGGCCCTTGTACTTGATCGAGCCCGATGTCGGCTCGATGAGCCGCAACACGCAACGGCCGACCGTCGACTTGCCCGAGCCCGACTCACCGACGAGACCGAGCGTCGAACCCGCGCGGAGATCGAACGAGACTCCCGACACCGCCTGCACGACGATCCCGGCACCGGCGAGGAACCCTCCGCCGACCGCGAACTCCTTCACCAGATCGCGCACCTCGAGCACCAGCGGGCGCTCTTCGATCGGTAGCGACCTGGCGTCGACCTCTGCGGTGCTCATCAGATCACCGGTACTTCCGAGATCACCGGAACGTCGTCGCCGACCTGCTCGGCGAAGTAGCACGCGGAAAAGTGATCCGGTTCGTCGATCAGGCGCAACGCCGGCTGTTCCCCCGCACAGATCTCCTCGGCGCGGCTGCAGCGCGGGTGGAACGCGCAACCGCTCGGCGGGTTCAACATGCTCGGCGGCGAACCGCCGATCGGCCGCAACCGCTCACCCGCGGCGACGAGCCCCGGAAGCGAGTTCATGAGCCCCACCGCGTACGGATGGCGGGGACGCTCGAACACCTCGTCGACCGACGCGAGCTCGGCGACGCGCCCCGCGTACATCACCTGCACGCGCGTGGCGATCCGTGCGATCACACCCAGGTCGTGGGTGATGAACACGATCGCAGAGTTGGTCTCCTTCTGCACCGTCTGGAGCACCTCGAGGATCTGGGCCTGGATGGTGACGTCGAGCGCGGTCGTGGGCTCGTCGGCGATGAGGACGTCGGGGTTGTTCGCGATCGACATCGCGATCATCGCCCGCTGGCGCATACCACCCGAGAACTCGTGCGGGTACTGCATCACCCGCAGGGCGGGACGCGGGATGCCCACGAGCTCCAACAGGTCCATGGCCCGCTTCAACGCGTCGTTCTTCGACATGTCGCCGTGGTGGGCGCGGATCGCCTCGATCAACTGGTTGCCGACGCGGTGCGTGGGGTTCAAGGCCGTGAGCGGGTCCTGGAAGATCATCGCGATGCCCGCGCCGCGTACCGAGCGAAGGTCGGAGGCCTTCGCTCCTATCAGCTCGCGTCCGAGGTACTTCGCGGAGCCGGTGATCTTTGCGCTCCGCGGGAGGAGCCCGAGCACGGCGAGCATCGTGACGCTCTTGCCGGAACCGGATTCACCGACCACGCCGAGCACGTCGCTCCGCCTGACGTCGAGATCGACACCCCGCACCGCGTGCACGATGCCTTCTTCGGTGCGAAAGGTGACGTTGAGATCGCGGATCTCGAGGAGCGTGTCGTCTCCGGCCGGCTTCGGCTCGTCTTCGGGCGACACCTCGTCGAATGTCTGGAGGGCGCTCACCCGCTCAGCCCCGCTTGCTTCGGGTCGAGCGCATCGCGCAGGCCGTCTCCGAGGAAGTTCACGCACAGGACGGTGAGGATGATCGCCAAGCCGGGGAACCAGATCATCCACGGCGCAATCGCCTGGAAGTCGTTGCCGGTATTGAGGAGGTTGCCCCACGTGGGCGTGACCACCGGATCGACCCCGAAACCAAGGAACGACAGCGCGGACTCCGTGAGGATCGCAGCCGCGACGCTCAAGGTTGTGTTCACCACGATCTGACCCGTGCAGTTCGGCACGAGATGCAGCGCCATGATGCGGAAGTCGGAGGCGCCGCTGGCGCGCGCGGCTTCGATGAACTCCTTCTCCTTCAACGAGAGCACCAGACCGCGCACGATGCGCGCGACCGGCATCCAGAAGAACAACGTGAGGATCGTGACCACTGCCCGGATGCTCTTGCCCGGGCCCATGATCGACAGCGCCCAATGCTGGCGCTCGGGCAGCTTGCTCCCGATGATCAGGATGACGATCAGCGGGATGGCGAGGAACAGGTCGGTGATCCTCATCACGACGTTGTCGATCCAACGACCGTAGTAACCCGCGATCGCGCCGACGACCGCGCCGAACGCAGTCGAGATGATGGCGACGGCCACACCGACGAGCAACGAGACCCGGCCTCCGTAGAGCACCTGGGTCCACACATCACGACCGATCTGGTCGGTACCCATGAGGTGCGCGCGGCTGGGGCCCTTCAACGGAACACCGGTTCCCGATTGGGTCGGTTGGTACTTGGTGAGCAGCGGAGCGAAGACCGCGAGCAGCACGATCACGAGGAGGATGAGCGCGCTCACGAACGCGAACTTGTGCCGCTTGAACCGCCGCCACGCGAGCAACGTGGGCGTCAGCGGCTTCGAGCTCAGCCCGACCGCGGCATCGAGCGTCGCGATGCCGCTGCCCATCTCGGGCAGGCCGGGCATCTCGGTCTCGGCCGGCTTCGGCCGCACGTCAGTCAAGACGGATCCTCGGGTCGAGCCACGCGTACGAGAGGTCGGCAAGAAGGTTGAACGCGATCACGAACGCGACCACAATCATGAGCCACGGCAGGATCGCGGAGTAGTCGCCGTTGCCGAACGCGTTGATGAAGTACACACCCATGCCGGGGTATTGGAAGATCTGCTCCGTGATGATGAGGCCACCGGCGATCGCGCCGATGTCGATCGCCGCGAAGGTGGCGATCGGGATGAGAGCGTTGCGGAACGCGTGCCGCACGATCACGCGGCGCTCGGAGAGACCCTTGGCCCGCGCGGTGCGCAGGTAATCGGAGTTGAGGGTCTCGAGCATGCTCGTACGCATGTAGCGGCTGTAGACGGCGATCTCCTGCACTCCGAGCGTGAGGCCCGGCAGGATCAGATGTCGGACACGGTCCATGAGGCTGAATCCGCTCGATCCCGGCGAGAACATGCCGGCGATCGGCAATACCGGGCTCGAGCGATGGAGGCGGGTCACCAGGAACGTGCCGAAGATGATCTGGAGGATCAATCCGAAGACGAACGGCGGGAGCGACAGCCCGAGAAACGCGCCGCCCGTCGAGAGGTTGTCGAACCAGGAGTACTGCTTGAGCGCCGAGACGATCCCGATCCCGATGCCGACGACGATCGTGATGGCACTCGCGAAGAGCCCGAGAACCAGTGTGTTGGCAAGCGCCGAGCGGATCTCGGGGAAGACCGGGGCATCAGAGTGCTGCGAGCGCCCCCAATTGCCCGAGGCGAAGCTCTTCAACCACAACCAGTACTGCTCGAGCGACGACTTGTCGAGACCGAGGTCGTGCTTGAACTTGGCCAGCGCCTGGGGTGTGGTGTGCGGGTTCCGGGCTGCTGCGGCGACGGGGTCGACCGCCGAACGGACCGCGGCGAACACGATGATGCTGGCGACGAGCATCACCGGAATCGCCCACAGCGCTCGGCGTACAACGAACCGCAGCATCAACCCTCCGTGATGGTGCAGAGAGAGGACGTCGGGGTCCGGGACGTTGCCGTCCCGGACCCCGCTCCTCGCTTCGGCGCCGAAGCTCGGCGCCTCAGCTCGTGACTACTTCGCTGACCAGTCGTAGAGGTTCCACAAGTTGCTCTCCGGGCTGTTGATGTAGTCGGCGATCGGGCCGGCAACCTTGTCGCTCCGCCATACGGCCATCGCCGGGAAGGCGTAGAGGGGCAGGGTGACGTAGTCGTCGCGGATGTACTGGCCGATCTGGTGGATCTCGGTCGCCCGCACCGCGGGATCGAGCTCGAGGTCCGACTTCACCATCAACGCGCTGGCGGGCTGGTTGCACCACCACCACTCGTTCTGACCCTGGTTCTGGTTGGCTGCACTCGGGATCGAGCTGCACGCCATGATGCCGGTGACCGTCGGGTCCGGGCTGGTGACCTCGATGAACATCGCGAGGTCGTAGTCGCCGGTTGGGAGACGCTGCTGGAAGTACGTGTCGGCGCTGGAGTTGTCGGTCGAGACCGAGAACCCTTGAGCCTTCAGCAGCGGGATGAACTCCGCCTGAGTGTCCTGGCGACGCTGGTTACCCGTGTTCACCGTCCACTTGATCTTCAGCTCGGCACCGTTCTTCGCCCAGATGCCGCTGGAGTCCTTGGCGTAACCGGAAGCCGCCATGAACGACGCGACCTTGGCCGCGTCGGGCTTGATGTCGGCGAACTGGGTGTTGTCACACCAGTCGCCGACGCCCGGCACCCACACCGCACAGTTGAGCGGCTGTACCGTCGGGTCGAACGGCTTGACGATGTCGTTCAGGAACTTCGCACGGTCGAAGGCGTAGGAGAAGGCCGCGCGCAGGTTCTTGTCCGCGAACGGGTGGCCCGGCTTCTCGTTCATCCACAGGTTCTCGTACTGAGTGGTCACACCGAACGCGGTCTGCACTCCGGCGGCACCCTTGAACTGCGGGACGTTCGCCGACGACGGCTGCGGGTAGGCAGCGACGACCTCACCCGACTTCACCGACTGGACCTCGGTGTTCGTCTCGGTGCGGGGTACGAACGTGACCTGGTCGAGCAGCGGGATCCGGCTCTTGTCCCAGTAGTTCTTGTTCGGGACGAGGACCTCTTGGCTCTTGCTGAACGACTTGAGGATCCACGGACCACCGGAGAAGCCGATCGACGTCTGCATCGTCTTCGACGTCTCGGGGCTCGTGAACTTCGACTTCTCGAGCACGACGCCGGAGAAGCCGCCGAAGAGGTCGGCCCAGTCGGCGAAGATCTTCTTGAACTTGATGACGACCGTCTTCGGGTCGGTCGTCGAGACCGACTCGATCGAGTCGTAACCGGCCGTGCTCAGGCTGCCCTTGCTCTGCATGACCGCCTGCTGGGTGAACGCGACGTCGGCCGAGGTGATCGGCGTTCCGTCGTCCCACTTCGCCGCGGGGTTGAGGTGCCAGGTCACCGTGAATGGCGACTTGGTGATCCCACCGTTGGTGAGGCTGGGGAGCTCGGTCACGAGCGGCGACGCGACGAAGTTGTTCTTGGTGTCCAACTCCGCGAGACGCGGCAGCACGTGGATCGGAACGAGCCACTGCAACCACGACGAGTTCGCGCACTGGGTGATCGGGTTCAGACAGTCGGGCCACTGCTCGGCCGCGATGACGATCGACCCACCGGTCTTCGGTGCTGCGGTCGTGGTCGATCCGCCGCTACCGCTCTTCTTGCTGCTCCCACAGGCCGCGAACACAATCGCGATGGCTGCGACGGCAGCGACCAAGCGCACTGAGCGCCAGTTGCTGTTCAAGTGAGACCTCCCCGTCTCCGACGGCTAGCTCTAAAGGCGGGTCGCCCGGGCTGGGACGATCCGTAAACGTGCGACCGTACGGTCGCAACAATCCCTCACGTGAGCCGGATAGACAGCAGGATCGTGGTGAACGCGAACACGAGGGCGGCCATGACCGTGAGACGGTCGAGGTTCTTCTCGACCACGGTCGAACCGGCACTCGAGCCCCCGGCGGCTCCGCCGAACATGTCGGAGAGTCCACCACCCCGACCCGCGTGCAAGAGCACGAACAGGATCAGCGTGAAGGACATCAAGAGATGGGCGACGATGAGCAGCGCGTTGATCACGCGATCTGGATCCTTCCCTCCGGCTGTACCCGGCCCTATACGAGGGACCAAGTGGGAAGAAGCATAGTCACGGGCCAGTCAATTGCGATGTCACCCAGGGATTTCGCGCGGAAGAACTCTTCCCTCGACCCGGCGTCGCCGGAACAGATGGTCCGGCGCTCGGGTCGGTCGGCGCAACCGCTCAGGCGGAGCGGGAGAACCGGACCAAACGGGCGAACTCGTCCGGATCGAGCGAGGCGCCCCCCACGAGGGCGCCGTCGATCTCCGGCTGCGCCATGAGGGCCGCGATGTTGCCCGGCTTCACGCTCCCGCCGTAGAGGATCCGGAGCCGATCGGCGGCCGGCTCGCCGGCGAGCTCGCGCACCGCGGCGCGGATCGTGGCGATCGTGGCGTCGGCGTCCTCGGGGGTCGCGTTGCGACCGGTGCCGATCGCCCAGATCGGCTCGTACGCGACGACGATCTCGGCGATGCGGTCGGCGTCGACGTCGCGCAGCGCGGCCTCGACCTGGCCCCGCACCTTCTCGTCGGTCGACCCGGCCTCGCGCTCCTCGAGCGTCTCGCCGACACACAGGATCGGCAGCATCGCGGCCCCGAGCACGGAGTGCAGCTTGCGGGCCACCGTCTCGTCGGTCTCGCCGAAGAGCTGGCGCCGCTCGGAGTGCCCCACGATCACGTAGCCGACGCCGAGCTTCGCGAGCATGGGCGCGCTCACCTCGCCGGTGAACGCGCCGCTGGCCTCCCAGTGGCAATCCTGCGCGCCGAGCGCGATCGGGATGCGGTCGCTGTCGATGGTGGTCTGCACCGAGCGCAGCGCGGTGAACGCCGGGCACACGATCACGTCGCAGAAGTCGTAGTCGGCGGTGTCGAGCCGGTACGAGAGCTTCTGCACGACCTGGATCGCTTCCAGGTGCGTGTGGTTCATCTTCCAGTTGCCGGCCATGACCGGCTTGCGGTTGGTCATCTCACTCCCTCGCGCAGCGCGCGTAGCCCGGGCAGGTCGCCCTGCTCGAGAAACTCCAGGCTCGCTCCCCCGCCGGTGCTCACGTGGTCGATGCGATCGGCGAGGCCGAAGTGGCGTACGGCCGACGCGCTGTCGCCGCCGCCGATCACGGTGAAGCCGTCGCACGCGGCGACCGCCTCCGCGACGGTGCGCGTACCCGCGGCGAACGGTGCCATCTCGAACACCCCCATCGGGCCGTTCCAGAGCACGGTGGCCGCACCCGCGACCTCGTCGGCGAAGCGGCCGGCGGTCTCGGGCCCGACGTCGAGCCCCTTCCAACCGGCCGGCATGCGCGAGGCCGACACGTGGCGCGTCTCGGCGTCGGCGGTCATCTCGCGCGCGACGACCACGTCGGTGGGCACGAGCACGCGTCCGGTGTCGAGCAACGCCTTGCACCGCTCGACCATGTCGGCCTCGACGAGCGAGTCGCCAACCTCGTAGCCCTGGGCCACGAGGAAGGTGAACGCCATCGCGCCGCCGATGAGCAGGGTGTCGCAACGGTCGAGCAACGCGTCGATCACGCCGAGCTTGTCGCTCACCTTGACGCCGCCGAGGATGGTGACGAACGGATGGGCCGGCGAATGGAGGAGGCCGCCCAGCACGTCGACCTCGCGTGCGAGCAGGCGCCCGGCCGCGCTCGGCAGCCGCGACGGTGGACCGACGATCGACGCGTGCGCGCGGTGCACCGCGCCGAACGCGTCGTCGACGTAGAGGTCGGCGAGCGCGCTCAGCGCGGCGGCGAACTCGGGATCGTTGGCCGTCTCGCCGGGCTCGAATCGGAGGTTCTCGAGCAGGAGCACCTCGCCGGCACCCAACGCCGCCGCCTGGGCCGCGACCGCCGGGCCGACGACGCCCGGTGCGAGCGCGACCGGGCGGCCGAGCACCTCAGCGAGGCGGGTTGCGACCGGGGCCAGCGAGAACTTCGGGTCGACGACGCCCTTCGGCCGGCCGAGGTGCGAGCACGCCACCACCGAGCAGCCGCGTTCGAGCAGCCAGTCGATCGTGGGCCGGGCCGACACGATGCGCAGGTCGTCGTCGATGACCCCATTGGTCAACGGCACGTTGAAATCGGCGCGCACGAGCACGCGCGGGGCCGCGCCGGGTCGTGTGCCCCCGATGGGGAGATCGTCGAGTCGCGGGAGCGACTGAGCGGACTCCACTCAGGCGCCGACGAACTGCACGAGATCGACGAGCCGGTTCGAGTATCCCCACTCGTTGTCGTACCAGCCGAGGACCTTCACCATGCGGTTCCCGTTCACCATCGTGTCGACGGCCGAGTAGATGCACGAAGCGGGGTTCTGCACGATGTCGGCCGACACCAGCGGCTCGTCGCTGTACTCGAGCACACCACGGTACGACGCGTCGTTCGCGGCTTGCGCGAACGCGGCGTTCACCGCGGCGATGTCGACATCGGTGCCGAGCATCGCGACGAGGTCGGTGATCGAGCCGGTCGGCGTCGGGACGCGCAGCGACATGCCGTCGAGCTTGCCCTTCAGCTCCGGCATGACGAGCCCGATCGCGCGCGCGGCGCCGGTGGTGTT
>DAIQOP010000147.1:0-9238 GCA_036787815.1 Actinomycetota bacterium | reverse complement strand
CTGCACAACGTGCACGCCAACTACCACACGTTCGTCGATCTCGCGCCGCCGGTGAACGACCTCGACGTGCGCGGTCACGGCGTCGAGTACGTGCGGCCCGAGGTGCAGATGGCATCCATCTACGACGACGGCACCGCGCTCACGGTCCACACCGACCTCGACAAGACGTGCGCGTCGATCGCGCGGTTCTCCGAAGAGGACGCGGAGACGTTTCGCCGCCTCTACCTCGAGGCGCACGGCTACGTCGACCTCCTCCTCGGCACCTTGATGTACCAGCCGCCGATGTCGGTCAAGGAGCTCACCAAGGCGCTGGCGACGTTCGGCGTGGAGGACCGCTCCGAGTTCCTCTCGGTGAAGCTCCGGAGGGAGACGATCAACCAGTTCCTCGATCAACACTTCACCCACCCCAAGGTGAAGGCGCACCTGGCGTTCCACGGAGCGGTGTGCGCATACACGAACGACGTGGCCGGCCTCGCGATCGGCTTCCCGTTGCTCGTGGGCAAGATCGACAACTGGCACCTGTGTATCGGTGGCTCGCACCGCCTCGCTCACGCGCTCTGGCGCGATCTTGCACAACACGGCGGCGTGATGATTAGCGACGCCGACGTGCGCGCGATCCTCGTCGACGGGGGTCGCGCGGTCGGCGTGCGGTTGGCCGACGGCACCGAGGTCGCGGCGCGCAAGCTCGTCGCGTCGACCGTCTCCGTCGAACAGACCTTCCTCGAGTTCCTCGAACCGACTGCCGTGCCCGAGGAGCTGCGCGTGCGGGTCAAGAACGACGTCAAGCACAAGGATTGGACCCTCTTCTCGGTGCACCTCGCGATGACCGCGCTGCCCGAGTACACGGCTGCCGAGTTCGATCCCGACGTGAACCGCGCGTGGGTCGTGAACCTGGGATACGGATCGCTCGAGGAGCTGAACGCCGACTTCGCCGCGGTACGCGCGGGGCAGCTCCCCGACCCGAAGCCGAACGCCGCGGTCAACTCGCTCTACGACCCGACCGATGCGCCGGCCGGGTGCGCCACGGGGCTGCTCCGCCAGTTCGCACCGTTCGCGATCGCCGGCGGAGGAGAGGGCGAGTGGGAAAGCGTCGGGCGGTGGTACGGGCACCGTTGCATCGAGGCCTGGCGGACGTACGCACCGAACCTCACCGACGACGTGATCCTCGATTGGGTTCCGTACACCCCCCTCGAGATCGCGCAGAAGTTGCCCAACATGGTGCGCGGAGACTGGATGATGGGAGAGGTGAGCCTCGCGAACATGCTCGACCAGCGACCGCTGCCCGAGCTCGGCCAGTACCGCACCCCCGTCGACGGGCTCTACATGGCCGGCTCGACGCAGCACCCTCACGGCTTCATCACCTTCGCCCCCGCGTACAACGCGCTGCAGGTGATCGCGGATGATCTCGGCATCGACGCATGGTGGCGGCACGTGTGACCGTCGTCGCGGCGACTGCCGACGGAGGGTCGCGCGCCGGCCCGAGCGTCAGACTCGCGGCCGGCGACCGCGCGTCCGGTCTGGCGTGCATGCTCGCCAGCCTGCTCCACGACAACCTGCGCGATTTCCGCACTCGATCCCTCGTCGCCCGAATCACACGCGGCGATGTCGTGCTGCTGGCGTCGGATCGCGACATCGCGGTCACGTTGTCGTTCCGTCCGGGCGAGATCCTCATCGAAGACGGTGCGGTGCCCGGCGCTCCCGTGCTGGCGGGTGAGTGGCTCGACATGGCCAAGCTCTGCAGCGGGCAGCGGTCCGCCATCGCCGCGGTGGGCTCGGGCGAGCTGCGAGTCACACCGGGGCGCGGGATGTTGGCCGCGGCCGGCGCGGGGCTCGCGTTGTCGGTGCCGAAGTCGTTCTACGAGGAGAACCGCGAATCGCTCGTCCGTCGTCGCGGCGTCGTCGTCGCCTCGGTGCTCCTCGCGACCGTGGCACTGGCGGCGCTCGTGGCGTGGCGTTCGCGCCGATCGGTCGCGATGTGAGGGCGTCATGACGATCGTGCATCTCGCGACGGGCGCCGGCCTGCTGCATGTCGACGACACGGGTGCGACGCGCGGGATCGACCTCGACGGCCGCGAGGTCGTCGCGGTCGACGCACGCGACGATGCCGTCGTCGCCGCCGTGTCCGGCGGGGGAGTGTGGCTCCGGGCGCACGGCGGGTGGCGGGATCTCGGGTTGGAGGACGCGATCGTCTGGACGGTCGCGCTCGGCGGCGATGACGAGGTGTACGCCGGTGTGGAACCCGCCGCGGTCTGGCGTCTCCACGACGGCAACGCACGCGAGCTCAACGGTCTGACCGCGATCGACGGCCACGAGAACTGGCATTCGCCCTGGGGAGCCGCCGACCTGTCGACCATCGTGGTCGACGGTGACCGGTTGATCGTCGGTGTCGAGATCGGCGGCGTCGCCGTCAGTCACGACCGTGGGGCGACGTGGGAAGCGCGCAACGAGGGCCTCTTCGACGACGTGCACGTCGTCGTCGCCGTCGACGAGACGCTGTACGCGACGACCGGCATGGGTTGCTTCCTCAGCCACGACGAGGGAAGACACTGGACGTGGGCCAGTGACGGCATCGATCGGGGATACACCCTCGGACTCGCGCGAACCGACGACGGGCTCGTCGTGGGCGCGGCATCCGGGCCTCCGACGCTCTGGGACGCCGGCGGTCCCGAAGCGGCGATCTATCACGCCCGTGCGGGAGTGGGTTCCCTCCTCTGGGAAGACGTGTTCGACGAGTTCTCCGGCGCCGTCGAACGGAATTGCCTCGCCGCCCGTGGAGAGCTCGTGGTCGCCGGGACGACGGCCGGCGAGTTGCTCCTGAGTCGCGACGGCGGACGCTCGTTCGCCCTCGCGCGATCGGACCTCGCCCCGGTCAATGCGGTCGTCATCACCGGCTGACTGCGCCCGGGAGCGCTCGGGTGCTGCCGCTCGGTCTTCCGAACCAATCGGCCTCGAGGGGCGTGTCACCGGTAGCCGATCCCGACGGGAGGCACCGGTATGCGTCTGCGTTTCGCGATCCCTGCGCTGGTTCTCGCCCTCACCGCGTGCGGGAGCACGAGCCACGACACGGTCGCGCCCCGCACGCCGGTCGTGCCGGTCGGCGCCGCGGGGGAGCGCGCGCCCCGCCCGGCCGACCGGGTCCTGATCTTCAAGAGCTACCAGGGCGCCGTCGCGGTCGGCACCACCACCGGCACCGTCGCGTTCCGGGCGCCGTACGGCATGGCCGCGCCCGACTCGTCGACGATCGTGCAGGCGCAGCCGATCACGACCGGAACCCGCGTGGTCGCGTCCGACCCCCTCACCGGGGTACCGCGATGGAGCCACGACGTGACGGGAACGCGGCGCGTGCGCGTGGTGTCGCCGGGCGGTCGCTCCGTGGCGCTCGTCGACGGCGATCTCAACATCGCCGAGCAACCCCGCGCCGCGACGGTGATCGACGTCGCGACCGCGCAGGGAACCCGCACGCTGCGGCTCGCCGGCAACTTCGACCCCGAGGCGTTCAGCGTCGACGGCCGCACTCTCTTCGCGCTCGAGTTCATCCCGGCGATGAACCCGGAGCGTTACTCGGTCCGCCGCATCGACCTGCAGACCCTCCACGTGTCGACGGTCCTCGGACGCGACGGCGAGGATCGCACGCCGATGTCGGGGTACTCGCGCACCCAACTCATGAGCCCCGACGGCACTCAGCTCTACACGTTCTACGCGACGAGCGCGCCCGTGACCGAGCATGGTGAGACGTACCACGCGTTCGTGCACGTGCTGAACCTCGCGAAGGGTTGGGCGCACTGCATCGATCTCGACGAGAAGATCGGCGCCTCGGGGCAGGTGAACCCCGGGCTCGCCGTCAGCCCCGACGGTTCGCGGCTGTTCGTGACCGACGGCGTCGCGGACGCGATCGCCGCCATCGACACCCGCACGCTGCGGGTGGTGCGTACCCGCTACCTCCCCGCGCTCGGAAACCCCGAGCAGGCGTCGATCACCGCGTCCGACGGCCGTTTCGTCTTCGCCCGCTCGGGGTCGCACCTGGTGGCGATCGACGCCCACACGCTGCTCGAGAGCCCGAACGCCGAGATCGGCGCCGGGGGAGTCACGGCCCTCCACATCGATGGCTCGGGTGACGTGTTCTACCTGCTGACCGGCGACGGCCTGCTCGTCGTCGACCGCCACGGGCGGGTCGTGCACCGTTGGCCGTCGCCGGGCGACGCCACGTCGATCGACCCGGCCGTCTCGGTACCCGGCAGCGGGGCGTACCGATGTGCCTGCTGACCGCGCCGACGCTGGCCGGCGAGGGGGCGCGTGCACGAGAATCCGACTCCGAATCGGAGCCGCCGGGTGCTCGAAGCTGATCCGCACATCATTCGCACGGCGGCCGCGGGTGACCATCGGGCGTTCGAGGTGCTCGTCCGCACCTACCAGGAGCCGGTCGTCCGCTTCCTGGCCCACCTCCTCAGCGACCGCGTGCTCGCCGACGACGTGGCCCAGGAGACCTTCCTGCGCTGCTACCAGAAGCTCGACGGGTACTCCTTCGAGGGGCGCTTCTCCACGTGGCTGCTCCGCGTCGCACACAACGCGGGCATCGACGCGATCCGCGGCCGCGTCCGGCGCGAGCGGCTCGCGGGTCATCGCGCGACCGCAGCGACCGATCCCGTGCTGCGGGCCGAGCTCGGGGCCGCGCTGGCGAGCCTGCCGATGCGGTTGCGCGAGCCGTTGCTGCTCGTCGAGGTCACCGGTCTGCGCTACCGCGAGGCGGCCGAGGTGCTCGGCATCCCGGAGGGCACCGTGAAGAGCCGCGTCGCGCACGCGCGCGCGCAGCTCGCGGCGTGGTTCCGCGCGGGTGAAGGCGAGGCGACCGATGCGGTGTCGTGAAGCGCGTCGGCTGCTCTCGGCGGCGCTCGACGACGAGCTCGATCCCGCCGACGGCTCGCGGCTGGCCCACCATCTCGATCGCTGCACGGGCTGCCGGAACGAACGGGCCGCCTACGAATCGCTGCGGACCCGGCTCCGGGTGGCGACACCCGTCGCCGTCGATCTCGTTCCCCGGATGCAGGAGCGGTTGTCGGGCCTGGCCGCGCCGGCACTCGCGAACCTCGACTCGACTCCCGTGCCGGCCCGCCGCCGGGGCCGCGTGCTGGTCGGCGCCGTCGCGGCGATCGTGGTGGTGATCGTCGCGATCGCGTCCGTCGATCGGGGCCCGATTCGGGTGAACGTCTCGACGTCGAAGGAGAAGTCGGCGCCCGAGCTGCGGGCCCCCGACGGCGCGTCGCTGCTGCTGGCGTGGACGGCCGGCGGATTGCCCGCCGGCGCGCTCACGCGTACGCGCGCGCTCGTTGGAGTGGTCGGCGTCACGGAGGTGCGCGGCACCGAGTTGCGTCTCACCGGCGAGCACGACGCGCGCGGTCGGTCGCGGCTCTCGTTGCCGCCGGGCGACGCGATCCCGATCGACGCGCTCGCGGTCGACCCCGACGGCTACGCGCGCGATCTGCCGGCCGGGCCGGCGAGGGCCGTGCGCGCCCTCGCGCGTGATGCGGTGTTGCTCGGTGCGACGTCGGCGCGCCTGCGCGGCATCGGTGTCGGCGGATCCCTGACCTTCGGTTCGACGACCGTGCGGGTCGCGGGCGTCATGGCCGATTCGTTGGTGGGCGCGGCCGAGGTCGTGGTGGCCGACGACAGCCCGCTCGGGGTGCGCACACCGCGGTTCCTGCTCGTCGCGTACCACGGCGATCGCTCCGAGCTCGAGCACGCGATCGCGGGCACGCTGCACCGGGCGGTGCGATTCCGTGCGCCGGGCGAGACGCCGTACCTTCGCCACGGCGACGCGGTGCTCCCGCAGGCTCTCGTGAAGGCCCGATTCGGCGAGTTCTGGTACCACATCGACCCGCGCGGCCGGGTGTCGGTGGACCCGGCCTGGATCGCGCGCAACATCGTCACCGTCGACGTTGCCGGCGTCGGCCACCTGCGTTGCCACCGGCTCGTCGCCACCGCGCTGCGGCAGGCCTTGAGCCGCGCCACGCCCCGTCAGACCACGTTCTTCCAGGCGTTCACGCCGGAAGTGATCTCCGAGAGCCTCGGGCTCTCACGGCACACGTGGGGCATCGGTCTCACCCTGCGGACCGTCCCCGACCACCCGGCGAACCTGATCGCCGGGATGGCCGAGGCCGGTTTCCGCTGGGGTGGGCTCTGGTTGAACCCGAGCCCCGACTACTTCGAGTGGGTCGGCACCGAGGGCACCTGAGGGGCCGACCCGAGGGCTGCTAGTGCAGACCCATCACCGGCTCGCCGTACGTGTTGAGGCCGGTCGAGGCGATCGTGCAGGTTCCGCCCACCGCGGCACCGCCGTTGTACGCCTGTCGCAGGCAGTTCCGCAACGCCAGCTGGCCCCAGTAGTTCGGGTGCGCGTCTTCCTGGAGCTGGTACGGCCCGAACAGCGTGGAGGTCGTGCGGATCTGGCTCACCCACTCGGTCTTGTCGGCCGCGCCGGCGCTGTGCCAGTTGGCGAGACCCTTCTCCTCGAGCAGGCCGACGGTGTTCTCGCACAGCCGGCGCCCGGCGAGCGCGTTCTGGTCGTCGAGGACGACGAGGTTCGAGAGCCCGGCCTGCGCGGCGCCGTTCTTCACCGAGCTGTCGATGGTGGGTACGGCCGTGTTGTTGGCCCAGTCGGCGTCCTTGTTCCAGAGGCCGCAGCCACCGGTCGACTGACGCGTGTAGCCCGACTGCGAGTACCGGAAGGCGGCACCCGGCGGAATCGGCGACGAGTACGTCTGGACGATGATCTTGTAGGCCGAGTCGGTGTAGCCGTCGTTGAGCATCGCCTGGCGGACGTTGAGGATCGCACCCTTGATCGCGGTCACCTGCGCGGCGATGTACGAGGCCGTGAAGTACGCCTTCACGTTCGAGTCGTCGTTGCAGTAGTTCGGCCACCACGACGGTGACAGCAGGAAGTCTTCGACGCACGTCTGCACGATGTCGGCGAAGCCGAAGTTGTTGGCACCGATCAGCACGGTCACGGCCTTGACGTTGTGGTTGGCCGCGAACTGCTGGAGCATCAGGGCCTGGCCCTGGTGACCGCTGGAGTCGGAGAAGAAGTCGAGCCCGGGCTTGAAGTCACCCGATCCCGGCGTCTGGGTGTAGGTACGGGCGCCGGAGCAGGCCAGGTTCTGCCCGTTGACGCCGTTGCCGATGTAGACCTCGGCCGACTTCGACCGGTGGCAGCCCGAGATGAGCTCGGCCGTGTTCGTCGAGTTGTCGTAGTACGCGGTCGAACCGAGCGCGTCGACGTTGGTGGAGCTGCCGTTCGTGTTGCCGGCCCAACGACCGGCCTCCCCCGAGATGGCCGAGTCGCCGACACTCACGATCCACGGTGCACCGACACCGGGACCGTCGGCATGGGCCGACGCTCCCGACAGAGCGGTGAGCACACCGGAAGCGGTGCAGACGGCGATTAGGAGCGCGAGACCTCGTCTCATCGTGCAGTTTCCCCCCTTGCAACCGTGGTCGGTCGCGAGGCTCGGGAGTCTGGTACGGCCGGGGCCGCGCATCAAGGATGCTCGCGTTCGCCAACCGCGCGTGCGGGCGCGTCAGGCCGTGACGCGTCGAGCGAACGCGACGGTTCGCTCCTCGATCTCGTGCGCGTCGAAGTCCAGCGTCGCGACGTGATAGCTCCGTTCGAGCCACACGTGCTCGACCGGCCCGCCGACCGCCGCGACGAAGTGCTCGCTCGCGCTCGGCGGTACCACATGATCCTGGCGGCTCGTGATCACGAGCGCGGGAATGGCAATTCGCGCCAGGGATTCCTGCAACGCGTCGGCCGCGTCGAGCAACGACAGCAGCCCGGCGACCGGGGCTTCCCCGTACGCGAGCTCTTCACGGCCGGGTTCGGCGATGTCGCCACCCGGCCCGGGGATGCGGTCGAGGCCCGAGTCGCGGGCCGCGACGATCGCGCCTCTCACGGCTTCGTCGATCGGCCCGAAGGCGCCGTTGATCACGACGATCCCGGCGACGTCGGGTCGTTGCGTCGCGAGCCATGCGGTGAGCGTGGCGCCCATCGAGAGCCCGCACACGACGACGCGTGCACAGCGGGCCGCGAGGTCGTCGTAGGCCGCCGCGGCCGCGCGTGACCAGTCGGTCCACGACGTCGGGAGCATGTCGGCGATGGTGGTGCCGTGACCGGGGAGGCGGGGGAGCTCGACACTGAAGCCGGCCGCGGCGCACGCTTCCGCGAGCGGTCGCATCGATTGCGGGCAACCGGTGAAGCCGTGCAGCACGAGCACGCCATTGGTTCCACCGCTCGCCGACCACGACTCGGCCCCGGGAAGCACGGTGATCGACGACATCGAGGAAGTGTAAGGCGGCTCAGCCGTCGTCGGCTCAGTCGAGGGCGAGCCAGAGGCGGACGAGATCGCGCAGCGTGTCGATCCCCGTTCCCTTCGTCGCGCTGACCCACACGACGTCGGTCGGTTCGAGCATGCACTGCGCGGCGAGCTCACGCTTGCGCTTCTCGCGCACCGACGGCTTCACCTTGTCGTGCTTGGTCGCGATCACGGTGTGGGGAAGCATGTTTGCCCGCAACCAGTCGAGCATCTGGGTGTCGAGCTTGGTCGGGCCGATCTCGCCGTCGACGAGCAGCAGGATCATCGTGAGTGCCTCACGCTCGAGCAGGTAGCGCTCGATCATCGGTTGCCACGACGCGCGCGTCTTCTTCGACGCGACCGCGTAGCCGTAGCCCGGGCAGTCGACGACGGTCGCGTCGCCGCCGACGGCGAAGCAGTTGAGGGTCTGGGTGCGGCCCGGCGTCTTCGACACGTGCACGAGGCTCTTGCGCCGCGCGATCGAGTTCAGCAACGAAGACTTCCCGACGTTCGATCGCCCGACGACGGCGACCTCGGCGCGGGTTGGGGGGAGCTGCTCGACCTTGGTCGCCGACAGCACGAACGAGAAGTCGAGGGGCTTGGCCATGCGATCGACCGCTCAGATCCAACGTTTGCTGCGGAAGTACCAGACCTGGGCGACGGTGGTCACCACGATGAGCGCCCACGAGAAGCCGTAGCCCTGTGCCCACCCGAGCTCGGGCATGTGCGCGAAGTTCTGGCCGTAGAGGCCGACGATGAACGTCGGGAGCAGCAGGATCGAGGCGATCGCCGTGAGCCGCTTCATCACCTCGTTCTGATCGTTCGAGATCTTCGACTGGTGGTAGTCGCGCACGCCGGAGATGAGGTCGCGCGCCGACTCGAGACCTTCGGTGGCG
>DAIQOP010000146.1:0-9250 GCA_036787815.1 Actinomycetota bacterium | reverse complement strand
CGATGGCGGCGTCGCCGGCGTGATCATCCTGGTTCCCGAAGACGATCACCTGCTGCTCGACAACGTTGCGATCGATCCGGCATGCCACGGTCAACGCCTCGGTCGCACGCTGATGGACTTTGCCGAGCACGAGGCGCGCCGCCGCGGTTACGCCGAACTGCGGCTGTACACGCACGCAGCGATGACCGAGAACATCGGGATGTACGCTCATCTCGGCTGGCGGGAAACCGGCCGCGGCGCGCAGCCGCCCGATGTCGGGCAGCACGAGCCCGAGGCCCTCGGCGGAGTGCCGGAGCCGCGCGAGATGCCGGCTCCATGCGAAGGGAACGCCCCGGTACACGCGCAGAGTCTCGAACACACCGTCACCGACGACGAGGCCGCGATCGAGGGGGGAGATGCGCGCGTCGCGGAGGTCGAGGAGCTCGCCGTCGATCCAGACGATCATCGGCGGTCGGTCACGAGCGTGTGGTCATGGGCGCGCGGACTTCGGCGCTCTGTCGTCGGCGGGCGCGGCCGCGGCGAGCAGGCGCTGCGCCTTGAGCTCGGTCTCCGCCCACTCCGACTCGGCGTCGGAGTCGGCCACGATGCCGCCACCGACCCCGAGATCGGTGTGTTCGTGGGTGATCGTGAACGTGCGGATGGCCACCGCGAGCTCCGCCGCGTGTGCGTCGACGTCGATCCAGCCGACCGCGCCGCAGTACACGCCGCGTCGAACGGGTTCGAGGTCCTCGATCGCCTGCATCACGCGCGGTTTGGGTGCGCCGGTGATCGACGCGGGCGGGAACGTAGCGTGCACGAGGTCGGCGAGGGGAGTCGCAGGACGCAGCCGGCCTTCGATCGTGCTGACGAGGTGGAAGAGACCGGGATGCGACTCCAGCGCGGCGAGCTCGACGGTGCGCACGGATCCCGGGACGCACACCCGGCCGAGGTCGTTGCGGGCCAGGTCGACGATCATCACGTGCTCGGCCCGGTCCTTCGCGCTGCCGAGCAGCGCGGCGCGGTCGGAGCTCGTGCCCTTGATCGGCCGCGTCGTGACGCGGTCACCCCGCAGGGAGAGGAACAGCTCGGGCGACGCGCTCACGACGGCCGGGCAGAACGGAGCTTCCGGGCCGAAGGTGAGCAGCGCGCCGTGCGGTGCCGGGTTCTGCTCCAGCAGCGCGACGAAGAGCGCGCGGGGATCGGCGCGGTGCGGGGTGGAGATCCTGCGGGTGAGGTTCACCTGGTAGCACTCGCCCGCCTCGAGCAGGCCGTGGATCGCCTTGACCGCGTCGGAGTACGCGGCGCGGTCGAGGCTCGAGGTCCAGTGCGTGAGGCCGGCGGGAGGTATGTCGTCCGTCGCGCGGTGCGCGTTCCAGAGCGCCTGCTCCAGGCGGTGCCGGCCGGCACCGCGCCCCTCGACGACGGGCTCCGCGCCGGGCGTGAACACCGCGCGCGCGTCGAAGCGGGCGAGCACGAGGTCGGGGATCGAACGATCGGCGGTGGCCCACGGGACCACGTACTCGACCGCGCGGCCGAGGTCGTAGGCGAGATACCCGGCCCACCAGCCGCCCTCGCGCTCGATCTCGTCGAGCGCCCGGAACCCGTCGGCGCCGTGCGCGACCCGGACGTGGGCCGGTTCGGTCGCGACGATCGTGCTCGCGCCGTCCCGCACGACGGCGACTCCCGCCTCGAGCCGCAGTTGCCCGAGCAGGGCGGGCACGGTGATCACCCGCACGCCCCCAAGGCTACCGGTCCGGGCCAGAATGGCGCCCGTGGACTTCGACCTCACCGACGAGCAGGAGCACTTCCGGGCGGTCGTGCGCGACTTCGCGCGCTCGGAGATCGCCCCGTACTGCGCCCAGTGGGACCGCGACGAGGTGTTCCCCGTCGACACGGTCCTGAAGATGGGGGAGCTCGGCCTGTTCGGCCTGCCGTTCCCGCACGAGTACGGGGGCGGGGGCGCCGACTTCCTCACGTACTGCCTGGCGATCGAGGAGCTCGCCCGGGTCGACTCCTCGATGGCGATCACCCTCGAAGCCGGGGTGAGCCTCGGAGCCGCGCCCTTCTTCTACTCAGGCACGGAGGCGCAGAAGCAGGAGTACCTCGTGCCGATGATCGCGGGCACCGCGCTCGGCGCGTTCGGCCTCACCGAGGCCGAGGCCGGCTCCGACGCCGGCGCGACGCGTACGAAGGCGACGCTCGACGGCGACGAGTGGGTGGTCGACGGCAGCAAGACCTTCATCACCAACTCCGGAACCCCGATCACGAAGTGCGTCACGATCACCGCGCGCACCGGTCCGAACGAGATCTCGAACATCGTCATCGACGCCGGAACGCCGGGGTTCCACGTCGCCGCGCCGTACCGCAAGATGGGGTGGCACGCGAGCGACACGCACGAGCTGGGCTTCAACGGCTGCCGGGTTCCCGCCGATCATCTGCTCGGCGAACGCGGGCGCGGCTTTCAGACGTTCCTCAGCATCCTCGACGACGGGCGGGTCGCGATCGCCGCGCTCGCCGTCGGTCTCGCGCAGGCGTGCCTCGACGCGTCGCTCGAGTACGCGCGCGCCCGTCAGGCGTTCGGCGGGCCCATCGGCCGCTTCCAGGCGGTGGCGTTCAAGTGCGCCGACATGGCCCTTGCCGTCGAGAACGCGCGCAACCTCACCTACAAGGCCGCATGGCTGCGCGTGCACGGCAAGCCGCACCGCCAGGCCGCGGCGATGGCGAAGCTCTACGCGAGCGAGGTGGCCGTCACCGCGACCCGCGAGGCCGTGCAGATCCACGGTGGCTACGGCTTCATGGAGGATTCCCCGGTGAGCCGCCTCTACCGCGACGCCAAGATCCTCGAGATCGGCGAAGGCACGAGCGAAATCCAGCGTTTGGTGCTCGCGCGAGGCCTGGGGCTCCCCGTCGAGTAGGTAGCATCGTCGGGTTGTGACGCCCCTCCGAGACCAATGGCGCACGTTCGTCGCCCGTTTCGTCACGGCCCTCGTGGTCGTCTCCGTCGCCACGGCAGGAGGCATCGGCTACGCGTACTGGTTCGCGAACGACCAGATCACGCACCACACCAAGACCGTCGACGTCAACAAGGTGTTGAAGCACGCCGCGTCGACGCAGCCGGCCAACTACCTGATCGTCGGATCCGACAGCCGCGCGTTCGTGAAGGACCCGATCGCCGAGCAGCACTTCGGCAACCCGCAGTACCAGACGGGTCAGCGCTCCGACACGATCATGATCGCCCACGTCGACCCGAAGTCGCCGGGCAAGGGCTTCCTCGTGTCGTTCCCGCGCGACCTGTGGGTCAACATCGCGGGGCACGGCATGCAGCGCATCAACACGGCGTACAACTTCGGGCCCACCACGCTGATCCAGACGATCGAACAAGACTTCAACGTGCCGATCAACCACTATCTCGAGGTCGGCTTCGACACGTTCGCCCAGATCGTGAACGCGATCGGCAAGGTGCACATCTTCTTCCCGACTCCCGCGTTCGACCAGTACACCGGCCTCAATGTGCCGAAGCCCGGTTGCGTCGCGCTCACCGGCCTGGAGGCGCTCCAGTACGTGCGTTCGCGCCATTACAAGTACCCGACCGCGTCGCACAGCGGGACGAACCCCGCGAACTGGTACGAGGAGCCGGACTCCGACTTCGGGCGCATCCGCCGCCAGCAGTACTTCATCCGCAGCCTCGCGCAGGAGGCCATCAGCAAGGGCGCCCGCAACCCGTTCACGGCCAAGGCACTCCTCGAGAAGACGGTGCCGAACCTCGTGCGCGACAGCGGCATGACCCTCAACGACTTCCTCGCGCTCGTGCGCGCGTTCCGGAGCGTCGATCCGGCCGCCGTGGTGATGCAGACGGTCCCGTCGACGGGCACCACGATCCAGGGGAACGACGTGCTGATCCTCGACCAGGCCCGCGCCGAACCGATCTTCCAGCAACTGCGCACGTTCATCAAGACGACCACGACCAGCACCGTGCCGAAGATCCCGACGAACCAGATCGCGGTGCAGGTGCTCAACGGCTCGGGCGTGAAGGGGGCCGCGGGCACGACCAAGACCGCGCTCGTCGCGGGCGGCTTCACCGACGGCGGAGCAACCGGCGACGCCGACCGCTCCGACTACCAGCAGACCGAGGTGCGCTACGTGCCCGGCGCGCTGGGCAAGGCCCAGGTCGTCGCATCGTGGCTCGGGGGCGCGGGCAAGCTGGTTCCGCTCTCCGGCCCGGCCGGCAATGCCCAGGTCGTCGTGGTGATCGGCCGCGACTTCCATGGCGTCGCGCGGCCCGGCAGCCATCCGGTGAGCCCCACCACCACGAGCAGTACCGTCCCTCCCAACCCGGGTTCCACCCCCGGTGTCACCGCACCGCCGACCGAGGCCGGGCGGCCGCCGGTCGGTTGCGGCTGATTCCGGTGCGGGGTTCCGGGGGCACACCGTGGGTGCCTCCTAGACTGGACCCTCGATGTCGAACCAGTCGCCGGTGATGCCGAGCACCTTCGGAGCCGCATGAGAGTCGCCGTCATCGGAGCGGGGTACGTCGGGCTGACGACCGCCGCGTGCCTGGCATCACTCGGCCACGACGTGGTCTGCGCCGATATCGATGCCGACCGCGTCGCCCGGCTCTCGCGTGGCGAGATCCCCATCCGCGAGGAGGGACTGCCGCAACTCGTCGGGGCCGGCCTGGCCGCGCGCCGCCTGTCGTTCGTCGTCGGTGCCGCGAACGCGGTCGGCGGTGCCGAGCTCGTGTTCCTCTGCGTGCCGACACCCCAGGGCGACGACGGCGAGGCCGACCTCTCCTACGTCGAGGCCGCGGCCCGCGAGATCGCGCCCGCCCTCGCGTCGGGCACCGTCATCGTGAACAAGTCGACGATGCCGGTCGGTTCGACCCGGCGGGTCCAGCAGATCCTGGGTGAATCGGGCGCCGCGCTCGACCGGGTCACGGTGGCGTCGAACCCCGAGTTCCTGCGCGAAGGCGCGGCGGTCCGCGACTTCCTGAACCCCGACCGCATCGTCATCGGCTGCGACGACCCCGGCGCGGCCGTGCGCATCTCCGATCTCTACCGCGCCGTGCGCGCGCCGGTGCTCGTCACCGACCCGGCATCGGCCGAGATGATCAAGTACGCGTCCAACGCGTTCCTCGCCACGAAGATCTCGTTCATCAACGCGATCTCGAACCTGTGCGAGTCGGTCGACGCCGACGTGCGCGAAGTCGCGCTCGGCATGGGCTACGACAAGCGGATCGGGTTCGAGTTCCTGCACCCCGGCCCGGGCTACGGCGGGTCGTGCTTCCCCAAGGACACCGCCGCGCTGCTCTACACCGCCGAGCAGGCCGGCTACGACTTCGGTCTGCTCAAGGGCGTGCAGGACGTCAACCGGGCCCAGCAGCAGCGCATGGTCGACAAGGTGCTCCACGCGGCCGGCGGCGACCTCGACGGTCTGTCGGTCGCGGTCTGGGGCCTCACCTTCAAGGCCGACACGGACGACCTGCGCGATTCACCTGCGCTCGTGATCGCGGGCCGCCTCATCGAGCTCGGCGCCAAGGTGCGCGGCTACGACCCGGCGGTCGAGGTCGGGGGCGGACGCATCCCGGCGGGCATCGAGGTGTGCGGCGATCCGTACGAGGCGTGCGCCGGCGCCCAGGTGCTCGCGGTGCTGACCGAGTGGGACGAGTTCCGCTGGCTCGACTTCGACCGTGTGCGCGCGGCGATGGCGTCGCCCGCGATCGTCGACGCCCGCAACCTCCTGGATCCCGCGGCCCTGCGGCGCCGCGGCTTCGCCTACACGGGTGTCGGGCGCTGATGGCTCGCGTCGTGATCACCGGCGGTGCCGGATTCGTCGGTTCGCACCTGTGCGACGCCCTCATCGCCCGCGGCGACGAGGTGGTGGCGCTCGACAGCCTCATCACCGGCACGCGCGACAACCTCGCCCACCTCGAAGGTGAGCCGGGATTCGAGTTCGTCGAGTGCGACGTATCGGTCGAGATGCCCGTCACCGGGCCCGTCGACCGCGTCATGCACTTCGCCAGCCCGGCCAGCCCGTTCGAGTACCTCGCGCACCCCTTCGAGACCCTCGACGCGGGTTCGCTCGGTACGCGCCGGGCGCTCGACCTCGCCCTCGAGCACGGCGCCCGGTTCCTGCTCGCGTCGACGAGCGAGATCTACGGAGAGCCGCAGGAGCACCCCCAGCGCGAGACGTACTGGGGCAACGTGAACTCGATCGGCCCGCGGGCGGTCTACGACGAGGCGAAGCGCTTCGCCGAGACCCTCACGATGACGTACCACCGCGAGCTCGGGGTCGACATCGGGATCGTGCGCATCTTCAACACCTACGGCCCCCGCCTGCGGGCGGCCGACGGCCGGGTCGTGTCGAACTTCCTCGTGCAGGCGATGGACGGTCGCCCACTCACCGTCTACGGCGACGGCAGCCAGACGCGCGCGTACTGCTACGTCGACGACGAGGTGCGCGGGATCCTCGCTCTCCTCGACTCCGGCCTCGTCGGCCCGGTCAACATCGGGAACCCGGCGGAGTTCACGGTGGCGCAGCTCGCGCAGTTCGTGCTCGAGGTCACCGGATCCGATTCCGAGCTCGTGTTCGAACCACTGCCGACCGACGATCCCACCCGTCGTTGCCCCGACATCACCCTCGCCCGCGAGCAACTGGGCTGGGAACCGCAGGTGTCGCTGCGCGAAGGCCTCGTGCGGACGTACGAGTGGTACCAGAAGGAACGAGCCGTCGGCGACGGTTCGTAGCGCGGCTCCGCTGTGACGGCGGGCTTCTCGACTAGGTTTCGGCGCCGCGACCTCCGGCCGAATACGAGCATGACTCCCACGAGCATTGCTGGCGACAACCCCAGAAGTTCTGGTGACGGCCGTCTCGCGAGCGCCCGCACGCGGCGCGACGCCGTGTTGCTGGCGTTGCTCGGGATCGGGGTGATGGCTGCGTACCTGGCCCTCGAACGGGGTCAGATCGACGTCTGGGACGGCAAGTCCATGGCGAGCGTTGCCCAGAACCTGCTCCAGCACGGCAGCCTCAAGCAGTGTTGCCGCGCGTACGGCGCGTTCCCGCGCGATCCCGGTCCGTACGCCAAGTTCGGCATCGGCTACTCGCTCATGCTCGTCCCGTTGTGGCACTTCCAGCTGACCAGCAATCCGGCCGGGGCAACGTTTCTCGGCGTCGCGAACCCGCTCCTGCTCGCGGCCGCGACCGTGGTCATCGCCAAGACGGGAATGGTGCTCGGCTGGCGACGGTCGAGCGCGGTGCTGGCCGCGCTCGCGTTCGCGTTCCTCACGATGGCGCCCCTCTACAGCAGCGAGTTCTTCGCGGAACCGGGTGTCGCACTCGGGTCCACGCTGATGCTGCTCGGGCTCGTCCTCTGGGACGAGAAGCGCCCGCGTGGCGCGCTGGTCATCGGGATCGGCGCCGCGATCGCGATCCTCTTCCGACCCGATTCGCTCGTCCTGCTCGGGCCGATCGTCGCGCTGATGATGCTCTTCCGCGGCTACCGGGAGTTGATCGCGACCTGGCGCTCGTGGATCCTGCGACTCGGGATCCCGCTCGGCCTCGCGTTGGCGTGGACGTTGTTCTACGACCAGCTGCGATATGGCAACCTGTTCCAGGTCGGCTACAGCGGGGCGTACGACAAGCGCGGGTTCTCGAATCCGCTCGGCCAAGGTGTCCGGCTCCTGCTCGTGAGTCACGGCAAGTCGTTCTTCGTGTTCTCGCCGATCCTCCTGCTTGCGATCCCCGGGTTGTTCCTGCTGGCCCGACGGCGCAGATCGCTCGCGGTGGTGATCGTCGCGATGTTCGTGCTGCGTGTCGTGTTCTACGCCCGCTGGTGGACGCCCGAGGGAGGGAACTCGTGGGGTCCGCGATTCCTGCTCCCGCTGTGCGCGGTGCTCGCGATCCCGCTCGGCGAGGTCTTCGAGTGGCTGCACACCGTGGCCCGACGCGTGAGATGGCCGGCGATCGTCGTCGTCGCCGCGTTGGCCGCGACGAGCGCCGTCGTGCAGGTCGCGTCGGTGCTCGTGTCGTACCGCGACATCTTCGCTGAGATCGGCGACGTCAAGACCCTGCCGAAGGCGATCCAGCACGCCACGGTCGATCAACGTCTCGACAAGTACCGCTGGAGCTTCGGCGGCAACCAGATCATGTGGAACCTCAAGCGCATCGGCTCGCGCGAAGTGCACATGCCCCTCTACTGGTTCCAGCATCGCGCCTCCCCGTTCGGCGTCGGGATGCTGCTCCTGGCCGCGATCGGTTGCGTTGCCGCGATCTGCGTCGCGGTGCTCTCGGACCGCATCGAGCAGGGGCGGAGGCGTCTCGCAGTGGGGATCGCCGGTGCCGATCGACGACTCGGAGAAACCTAGGATGCGCTCGCGATGAATCCCGATACGGACTTCAAGAAGCTGTCGGTGATCGTGCCGGTGCTGAACGAGCGCA
Source organism: Actinomycetota bacterium (assembly GCA_036787815.1). Lineage (GTDB taxonomy): Bacteria > Actinomycetota > Acidimicrobiia > IMCC26256 > PALSA-610 > DATBAK01. The sequence goes on along the minus strand of DAIQOP010000146.1, from coordinate 838 downwards.
ACACGGTCGCCGAGATCCTGCGCCGCATGCGCGCGGTCGAGCTTCCCGGTGATCTCGAGCTCGAGATCATCGTGGTCGACGACGGCAGCACCGATGGCAGCACCGACGTGCTCCGCCAGCTGCACGACAGCACCGTGCGCGTGATCTCGCACCCGACGAATCGGGGCAAGGGCGCCTCCGTGCGCACCGGGATCGCGCACGTCACCGGCGATCTCGTCCTCATCCAGGACGCCGACCTCGAGTACGACCCCGAAGATTGGCCGAAGCTCCTCGCGCCGGTGCTGCGGGGCAAGGCGTTGGTCGTGTACGGCTCGCGCTTCACCGGTGAGCGTCGCAACATGCTCTTCCTGCACTGGGTCGGCAACCGCTTCCTCTCGCTCGTCACCAACGTGCTGTACAACACGACGCTCTCCGACATGGAGACCTGTTACAAGCTCATCGCGCGCTCCGTCCTCGAGCCCCTGGAGCTGAAGGCCGACCACTTCGACATCGAACCCGAGATCACGGCGAAGATCCTGCGCCGGCACATCCGCATCTACGAGGTGCCGATCTCGTATGCCGGCCGCGAGTTCGACGAGGGCAAGAAGATCTCCTGGCGCGACGGCTTCGGTGCGCTGTGGATGCTGCTCAAGTGTCGTGTCGTCGACTGACGACGGGTCGCCGGGTCACCCACGGGCGCGTTGGTCGGCCGTCGTCGTCAACTACAACTACGGCGACCTGCTCGAACGGTGTGTGCGGTCGATCCTCGACGAGACCAGCGCCGGTGCGCCCGAGGTCGTCGTCGTCGACAACGGCTCGACCGACGGCTCAGCCGAACGCCTGAGCGCGACGTTGCCCG
>DAIQOP010000145.1:0-9298 GCA_036787815.1 Actinomycetota bacterium | reverse complement strand
AGCGCGCCGTCCGCATGCTCACCGCCGACCAGGCCGACCTGCTCGGTCTGCACGATCGCGGTCGCATCGCCGAAGGACTCGCCGCCGACCTCGTGCTCTTCGATCCCGATCGCGTCGCCCGCACCGGCGTGCGCTACGTCGACGACCAACCCGCGGGTGGCCGGCGACTCATCTCCGACGTCGTCGGCGTCGAGGCGTCGATCGTCAACGGCGTCGTCGCGACCCGCGCCGGCCGATCGACCGGCGCCCGCCCGGGTCGGTTCCTGCGGGCGCGATGATGCCGGACGACCCGACGATGCGCGACGAGACGGCGCTCGTCGTCGGCCACATCATCGACAACGCAGCGCGCGTCGAGCCCGACGGGGTCGCCGCGACGCTCGGAGACCGCTCGCTCACCTTCGCCGAGGTCGATGCCGAATCCAACCGCGTGGCCCGCGTGCTCCATGAGATCGGCGTGCGCGGCGGCGACCGGGTCGCGTGGTGGGGCGACACGTCGCTCGACGCGATCCCGGTGTTCGGCGCCCTCGCGCGGATCGGTGCCGTCTTCGCGCCCGTGAACGCGCGCATCGGCCCCGACGAGGCGCGGCCGGTGATCGAGCTCGTCCGGCCCCGCCTGCTCCTCACCGACGCCGCGCACGACGACGAAGGCCGGGCGCTCGCCGCGGGCCTCGCAGTCGAGCACCTCGGCCGCGAGCTCACCGATCGAGCGGCCGGCGCGTCATCGTCGCCACTCGATGTCCCCGGGCCCGACGAGCGCGATCCTCACGTCATCTTCTTCACGAGCGGGAGCACCGGGCGGCCGAAAGGTGTCGTGCTCTCGCACCGCGCCAACTGGCTGCGCGCCTTCCCGGGCGCGACCACCGAGCCGGGCGGGAGTGGCGTGGTGTGCATGTTCCCGCTGTTCCACATGGCCGGCTGGACCATCGCGCTCGGCGCGTGGCAGGCCCGCAAGGCCGTGCACTTCTCGCCTGCCGATCCGGCGGTGCTGCTCGCCACCGCGCAACGTCACCGCGCCGGTCGCCTCTACGCGATCCCCGCCGTGTGGGCCCGGATCCTCGAGCACGGTGTCGCGGATTACGACCTCTCCGCGTTGCGCGAGGCCGACACCGGCACCTCCGCCACACCACCCGAGCTCATCGCGGCGATCCGGGCGGCGCTCCCCCACACCGTCACCCGCATCTTCTACGGGTCGACCGAAGCGGGGCCCGCGACGATCCTGTCGCACGTCGATCTCGCGGCGAAGCCCGGGGGCGTCGGCCGGCCGCAACCCGGATGCGAGGTGCGCCTGAGCGACACGGGCGAGGTGTGCGTGCGCAACCCGTTCCTCATGGACGGCTACTTCGACGACGCCGACGCGACGAACGACGCGCTGCGCGACGGCTGGTACCACACGGGTGATCTCGGCGCGTTCGACGCCGACGGCTACCTGTCGATCGTGGGGCGCGCCCGCGACGTGATCCGTAGCGGCGGGGAGACGATCTCCCCGGTCGAGATCGAGCAGGTGCTCACCGCGCACCCGGCGTTCGCGGAGGTCGCCGTCGTCGGTGTCCCCGACCCGACGTGGGGCGAGATCGTGACGGCGTGCGTCGTCGTACGGGCCGGCGCCGACGCCCCCGACGTCGACGCGCTGCGCGCTTGGTGCGCCGGGCGGCTCGCCGCGTTCAAGCACCCCCGGCGCATCGTGGTGCTCGACTCGCTCCCCCGCACCCCCGCCACCGGCCAGGTGCAGCGCACCCTCATCGTCGAGCGTCTCATCGCCGGTTGAGCCTCGCGGCGCCGTTCGGCGGTGCTGCGCCCGCGGCCGCTACCACCGCAGCCACCTTCCCGGCTCGTTCGCTCGCCCACTTGCCGTACGTGTTCGCACACATTGGGCCGCCAATGTTGCAGGGAGGATTGGCAGCCCAATGTGGTTGACGGGAGACCGACCTCGCCCCCGGGCTGCCGAGTCGGAATATGATTCCGGATATGCAGAATGTGGTTCCCGCCCTCACGGCGGCCACGAGCGTCGAGCGCGAGGTGGCGGGGCGGGCGGTCGCCGGGCGGCTCGAGAGCTACGCCGGTGAGGTGCGCCGGCTCCTCGACGCCGCGTACGCCGTCATGGCCCGGACCGGCGAGCTCGATCCCCGCGTCGGCGACATCGTCAAGGAGTCGGGCCTCTCGAACCAGGCCTTCTACCGCCACTTCGCGGGGAAGGACGCGCTGCTCGTCGCGGTGCTCGACGAAGGCCAGCGCCGTTTGGTCGCGACTCTCGAACGCCGGATGCGCAGGGTGGGGCCCGGTACCCCGCGGGTGCGGGCATGGATCGAAGGCGTGCTCGAACAGGCGCGCAATCCCGACGCCGCGGAGAACACACGTCCGTTCGCGATCAACGGCGTGCGGCTCCGCGACCGCTTCCCGACCGAGACCGCAGCGAGCAGCGAGCGACTCGCGGCACCCTTGCGCGAAGCCGTCGTCGACGCGGGTGGCGACGAGCTGCGCGACACGGCCGCGATCCGCGAGCTCGCGATGGGAACGATGCATCGCTACCTCATCGACCGGCTCACGCCGAGCCGGGCCGACGTCGAGCACATCGTCGAGTTCGCGCTCGCCGGTCTCGCGAGGTCGTCGCAGCCCGGGGCACCGGCCGAACGACGAGCGCCGACGAAGGGAGCGCAAGACCGTGGAGCGTGAGCTGCTCATCACCGGGATCGGCGGCCAGGGCGTGCAGCTCGCGGGTCAGGTGCTCGCACGCGCCGCGACGCTCGAAGGTCGTTACGTGATGCTCTTCGGCCTGTACGGCGGCATGATGCGCGGCGGCAACACCGACGGCACCGTCGTGATCGGCGACGCGCCGCTGCTCACCCCTCCCCTCGTGTCGCGCACCTGGTCGGCGATCGCGATGCACGACGAGTTCTGGGAGCCGATCGAGCCACGGTTGCGCCCGGGCGCGCTCGTCCTCGTCAACGACCCCACGTTCAATCACGAGATCGCCGCTCCGTGCAGCGTCCACCGCATCGATGCCACCGGGATCGCGACCGAGCTCGGTCACCCGCTCGGCGGTTCGATGGTGATGGCGGGCGCGTACGCGGGGCTCACCGAGATCGTGGGTGCCCACGCGCTCGTCGAAGCGATGCGCGAGTCGATCCCGTCGTACCGCACGCAACACATCGCAGCCAACGAGCAGGCGCTGCGCGCCGGGCTCGCCGCGGTCGAAACCGGCGCGTTCCCGGCCTGGGCGCCCGCCCCGAGCCCGATCAGCCACTGAGGAGACACCCGTTGTCGACGATCACCGTCAAGTCGCGCGGCACCGTGACCATCGACGTCGAGACGTGCAAGGGCTGCGAGCTCTGTATCCCTGCGTGTCCGCCGGCGGTGCTCACGATGTCGGAAGCGGTGAACCGCATGGGCTTCCATTGGCCCGAGCTGCACGCCGGCTGCACTGGATGCGCGGCATGCCTGCTCGTGTGCCCCGACTTCGTGTTCGAGGTCTTCCGCTTCGCCGAACCGGTGCTCCACGAGATCGAGGAGCCGGCATGACAACCGTGACGCAGCAACACGAACGCGTGTTGATGGAGGGTTCGGAAGCGCTGGTGCGCGCGTCGATCGCCGCGGGTTGCCGCTTCTTCGCCGGCTACCCGATGACCCCGTTCACCGAGGTGCTCGAGCACTTCGCGCGCCTGCTGCCCGACGTCGGCGGCGCGTGCGTGAACGCCGAATCCGAGCTCGAGGCCGTCGGCATGGCCTGGGGTGCGCTGGCGACGGGCGCCCGGGCCGCGACCGGGTCGACGGGCCAGGGTCTGTCGCTCATGCAGGAGTCGTTCTCCGAGATCACGCTGGCCGAGCTCCCGTTGGTGATCTTCAACATGGCGCGCGGCCAGCAGGACTACTACCAGGCGACGCGCGGTGGAGGGCACGGCGACTACCGCCACATCGTCCTGGCGCCGCACGACATCACCGAAGGCGTCGCGCTCGTGCAGCTCGCGTTCCACCTGGCCGACAAGTGGCGCAACCCGGTGCTGATCTACGGCGACTACCTCCTTGCGCACACGCAGGAAGCCGTCGCGGTCGAGCCCGTGCCCTATCCCCCGTTGCCACCGAAAGACTGGGCCGTCGACGGTTCGGCCACCGGTTCGGGCGAGTCGCGCGGGGTCACGCCGCTCGGAGTCTCGAAGCACGGCCAACGGGTGTTCGGGCAGGAGGGCCGCGCGCAGTACGCGGCCAGCAAGATCCCGTACATGGAACGCGAGGTGCGCGTCGAGACCGCGTACCTCGACGACGCCGAGACCGTGATCGTCGCGTTCGGCACGCCCTCGAAGTTCGTGCGCTACGCGATCGGGCGGCTCCGCGAAGCCGGGCACCGCATCGGCATGGTGCGGCCCGTCACGCTGTGGCCGTTCCCGTACGACACCGTGCGTGAAGCGGCTGCGAACGCGCGGATGATCGGATCGTTCGAGCTCTCCGCCGGCCAGATGATCGACGACGTGCGCATCGGCGCGGCCGGTCAGGCGCCGGTCGAGTTCATCGGCGGGGTCTCGACCGACGGTTCGGGGTTCGGCGTCGGTCGGCTGCTCGACGTCGACGTGATCGAGGAGCGCATCCTCGCCCTGCACACGGGCGCACCGCTGGGCGTGATCCCCGGAACCGACGTCTTCCGCTACGAGCTCGCACCGCACCAGGAGGAGCCCACACCGTGAGCAAGACCGCCGGCTCCACCAGCGTGAATCTCGGCCCCGTCATCGACACGTCGACCGCGCCCGACGGCGCGCGCATCGTCGAGCCGCGGCTCCCCGATCTCCTCCTCACGCAGGAGCACCACATGTGCCCGGGTTGCGGCGAGCCGATCGCGGTGCGCGGCTACCTCGAGGCGCTCGTCGAGCTGGGTGTCGCGCAGCGGTCGATCGGCGTCGCCGGAATCGGCTGCTACACGAGCTTCAGCAGCTCGATGGACGTCGACCTCGTGCAGGCATTGCACGGGCGCGCACCGTCGGTGGCCACGGGGGTGAAGCGCATGCTGCCCGACTCGGTCGTGTTCACGCTCCAGGGCGACGGCGACATGGTGAACGAAGGGCTGCAAGAGGTGCTGCACACCGCGGCGCGCGGTGAGCGGGTCACGTGCATCCTCCTCAACAACGGCGTGTTCGGCGAGACCGGCGGCCACATGACCGCGACGAGCGTGATCGGCCAGCGCACGAAGAGCTCGCTCGACGGTCGCGACGCCGAATACCACGGTTACCCGATCCTCATCGGCGACCTGATCTCGCGCCTTCAGGGCGCGGCGTACGTCGCGCGCGGTTCGGTGCACAACGCGGGTGCCGTCGCGCGCACGAAGAAGATGTTCCGGCGCGCGTTCGAGACGCAGATCCGCGGTGAGGGCTTCTCGTTCGTCGAGGTGCTCACCATGTGCCCGACCGGTTGGTTCATCCCGACCGCCGACGGCCCGAGCTACATGCAGGAGACCCTCGGCGAGGTGCACGTGATGGGCGAGCTCAAGGTCGACGGGCACGTCCGCACGACCGCAGAGCTGCACGACGAGAACGTCGCCCGCCAAGCCGAGGTCGAGGCCCAGCTCGCCAAGGGCGGACTCAGTGACTGACGGCACCACCGCTCTGAGCTGCCGGCCTACGTCGGGTCACCGCGTCGAGCCCTCTGCCCGAGGCGTACCAGTGCGACCGCAGCGAACAGCACGAGTGTTGGCTCCGCGGCGATGCGGAACCGTTGGTTGCCGTAACCGATGAGGCTCGTCACGAAGACCATGGCGATCGGTCCGCAGAGCAGCATCACGGTCCGCCGTCCGAGCTGACGCCCGGTGTGCCATCCACCCATGGCGGCCAAGGGCACGAGCGCGAGGTACACGCAATAGCCCCACGTGGAGACGGTGTAGTCGCGGCTCTCGGCGAGGGCTTCGGCGTGAAGCTCGCGCCACGGCCGATACAAGCCGAACGTGCGACCCTCTCGCGCCGCGAGCACGATCGGGAGTCGCGAGAGGTGCGCGCGGGCGTAGCTCTCACCTTCGTTCCGGGTTGCGATGCCGCCCCGAACCTCGCCGAGAGCCCGTCGGTCGGCCAGGTGCAGACACTCTGCGTCCCAGCTCCCGAGCAGCGCTCCGTAGTAGGTGCTCTGGCAGTTCGCGCCACCGACGACCGTCCAGGAGCTCACCCCGATCGGGACCGGGTAGCCGACCTCGATCTGATTGCGAACCACCCACGCCGCGACGAGCACGACGGGCACGAGCCCCGCGAGCGCCGACCGGAGCACGATGTCGCGGGATCGACCGCCTCGCAGAACGGCGGCGAGAATGGCCACGAACGGCCACAGCAAGAGGCCCTCACCGCGCGTCAATGCGGCCGCGCCGATCGGGACGCCCACAACGACCCAGCGCCACAGACCGTCCGACGATTCCGCGCGCAGGCAGAGCCAGAGCGTCGTGCACACGAGCAGCAAGAACACTCCCTCGCTCATCACCGCCCCGTCGGCAAGGATGAACATCGGGTAGCACGCTGCGAGAACTCCCGCCGTCGCACCGACCCTCCAGCCATAGAGTCGGCGACCGATGAGCGAGATGGTGACCGCGCTCATCGCACCGATGAGCGAGAGTGCGTATGCCGCGTGTCGGTACGTCGTGACGCCCCCGAGCCGCAGGCCGGCGAGGACAACCGGCAGACCGGGAGGGAACAGCGCGGTTCGCGGTCGGCCCGGATAGTACGGAGACACGTACCGGTGATCGGTGACGAGCGAACGCGCCAGGCTGAAATACGTCCGCGAATCGAACCCGTAGTCCGGCAGATTCCGAGTCCGCCACACATAACAGCAGCGCAGCGCCAGGGCGAGACAGCCGATTCCCGCGAGTACCAACGACCGCCGAATCCGAGTCACCATCGAACGAGACACCCGCAATCCTCGCGACTGAGGCCGCTCGGGCCACGCCCTAGACTGACACCGGTGTCAGTCTTGCGGATCGTCTGAGGAGCGCGCGTGGACTTCACGTATCCGCCGGAGGCCGAGGCCTTCCGTCAGGAGTTCCGCGCCTGGCTCGACAAGCATCTCACGGACGAGATCCGCGCCGGTGCCGGTTGGTCGATGGAGCTCGGACCCGAAGGCATCGCCCAGCTGCGCCGGTGGAACGGCATCCTCGCCGACGCCCGCTACGCCGCGATCGCCTGGCCCGAAGAGTGGGGCGGCCGCGGCGCGGGGCTCATGGAGCAGGTGGTGTTCGCCGAGGAGATGCACCGCGCCGGCGCACCGGGGACGCTGAATCCGCTCGGCCTCTCGAACATCGCGCCGGCGATCATCGAGCACGGCTCGGAAGCCCAGAAGCGCGAGCTGCTCCCCCGCATGCTGCGCGGCGACGACATCTGGTGCCAGGGCTTCTCAGAGCCGAACGCGGGGTCGGATCTCGCGTCGCTCCGCACCACTGCGGTGCGCGACGGCGAATGCTGGATCGTCAACGGCCAGAAGACGTGGAACACGCTCGGCCACATGGCCAACTGGTGCGAGCTGCTCGTGCGCACCGACCCCGACGCGCCGAAGCACAAGGGCATCAGCTGCCTCCTCGTCGACATGACACTGCCCGGCGTGGAGGTGCGGCCCCTCGTCACCATCACCGGTGAGGTCGAGTTCAACGAGATCTTCTTCACCGATGTGCGCGTCCCCGTGGATCAGACGCTTGGGCCGGTGAACGAGGGCTGGCGGGTGGCGATGACGACCCTCGCGTACGAACGCGGCACCGTTGCGAAGCTGCACATGGGCCTGCGCGCCAAGGTCGGGCGGCTCCTCGAGCTGGCTCGCGACACGCCGGGCCGCAACAACGCGAGCGCGGCCGCCGACCCGGTGATCCGCCAGAAGCTCGCGCGCGTCTACCTCGAGGCCGAGTTGCTCAAGCTCATCTCCGACCGGGCCATCTCTGCCGAGCTCCACGGGCGCGCGATGGGCCCCGAAGGCAGCATCGCCAAGCTCGTGTGGAGCGAAGCCGAGCAGCACCTCACCGAGGTCGCCTCCGACGTGCTCGGACCCGACGCGCTCAGTGGATCGTGGGCGCGCGATCGCGTGTACTCCCGGGCGCTCACGATCGCCGGGGGCACCACGCAGGTGAACAAGAACATCCTGGCGCAGCGCATCCTCGGGATGCCGCGCGCCTGACGCCTACGCGTCGTCGCGCAACCCGACTCGGGCCGGGCGGATCGCGTTGCCGAGGCCCGCGCACGCGGTGGCGGTTGCCAGCACGACCGCGGTCGGCGCGAGGACCGCCAACGGCGCCCGCGACACGAAGGCGAACTGCGTCGCGATCTCGCGACTCCACGTCTGCGTGGCCGCCGGACCGAAGCCGAGGAAGCCGGCGACCAACTCGACGACCAACACGCGCGACGCGCCGACGAACATGGTCGCGAGCGTCGCCCGCCACACCCCGGCCGTGGCCCGCAACCCGACGTTGCGCAGCCAGGCACCCGACTTCAGGTCCGAACGGCCCTCCGACCGCCTCAGCGCGTCGAGCGTCCGGCGTTGCGCGCCGAACGCGATCGCCGGTATTGCGACGGCCGACAGCGCGATCGCAGCCCTCCGACCGTCGCGCCCGTTGAAGGCGAGGAGGAGCAGCGCGACGAGCTCACCGGGGAACGCGGCCCAACCGCCGAGCGCCCCCAGCGCGAGCCTCTCCAGACGGCCGCCGACGAATCCGAGGACGACCCCGGCGACGGTACCGACGAGCATCGCGATGATCATCGCGGCGACGACGAGGAGCAGTGATCCACGCGCCGTCGCCAACACCCGGGCGAGCACGTCGCGGCCGAGCGCGTCGGTACCGAGCGGATGTTGCGTCGACACGCCCGCGCCGACCTCCGAGCCGAGGCGCGCGGCGGGCGCGAGCCCGAGGCGCAGGCGGGCGATGGTCGCCCCCACCACCGCGACGACCCAGAGCGCCGCCGCGGTGCCACCGGCCGCTCGGCGGCGGGTCGACGGGCCACGGCTCAGATCGCGGGCGGTCGTGGTGATCGGCAGCAATACGGCCCCGGCGACGACCGCAACGGCCGACAGCACGAGCAACGCGCCCCGTACCATCAGCACATCGCCGCTCGCTGCCGATTCGGCGAGCAACGAGCCCAGACCCGGCAACCCGTAGAGCGCCTCGGTGACGAGCGTGCCGACGAGCACCGCGGCGAGGAGGTCGCGACAGCGGCGGCGGCCGACCGCGGTCCACACGGCGAGGCCCACGCCGAGCGCGGCGGCGGGCACGAGGCTCGCGGCCACCCGAGTCACGAGCGCCGAGTGCGGTCCCGGAGCAGGAATCCCGCCGAAACGCATCGCGACCGCGACCGCACCGAGCAGC
>DAIQOP010000144.1:1867-9349 GCA_036787815.1 Actinomycetota bacterium | reverse complement strand
GCGACCACGACCACCAGCTGCATCGCGGCGAGCGCCCGCGACCAGCCACCCGGGTAGGCGACGACGTGGACGCCGGGCGTGAACGGCCCGAGGTTGGCGGTGTGGGTGGCGGCGAACATCCCGACGACCACCGCGGCCAACGCGACGACGCACCACAGCGTGACCGCGAAGTTGACCCGGCGCCGGGTGCGACCGCGCGGGACGAGCGCGTCCGCGACGTGGTGCAACACGCCCGTCGCGACGAACAAGCCGAATCCGAACACGATTCCGAGACCGCGCCACACACCGATCCGGCGATCGGCGCTGCGCAGTCCCAGCCGGAGCACCCAGAAGATCCCCGCGATGAATCCCAGCTTCCACGCGAGCGCATCGAGGTTCGTGAGCGACATGCTCGGCCCCGACGCGAGCCCCAGCCGGTGCTGCGGAGACGATGTCGTGAAGGGCATCCCGGTGGAGGCCACTGACCCGGTCGCGCTCGGCGTCCCACTCACCCGGAAGTCGTGCACGACCCCCAGCACCGCGAGCCATCGGATCGAGACCGCGGTCACGGCGCAGAGCGACGCCACCGAAGCCACCAGCGCCATCCACGGCTCCCGCCGCATCCACCGAACCACCCCACGCATACGCGGAGTATGGCACCGCTACTCGAGGCCGGCGAGCCTCCGGGCCAGGCCGATCGCGCGGCTCGCGTCGTAGGCCCGGAAGATCTGCATCTTCTCGGCCTCGATCGAACCTTCGGCGTGCACCGCGAGCACCGCGTGGTAGCCGCCGAAATCGCGCACGGTCAGGTCGGAGATGAGGTTGATCATCGCGAGGCGCTCGGCCGCGGGGGCCGCGGCGCGCAGGTACTTCTCGAGCACGGGGCGAACGTCGGGGCTGTCCCAGTCCTCCCCGCCGGGCCCGGTCACGAGGATGCCGCCGGCGCAGTCCTGCACCGAGCGCACCGCGGTGTGGAAGCCGGTGGCGAACGTGTACTTCGCGATGTTGGTGGTCGCGGAGTCGGGGCGGCAGAAGCCGTCGGCACCGACGCGTCCGCGCCGCGCCGCAGCCTCGCACAACGTGCGCACGGTTTCCGCGTAGATGACGAGCTGGGTGAGCTTGTCGCGGATGTGGCCGGCACGCACGATGCCGTTCATCTCCGCAATCTGCTCGGCACACCCGACGAGCGCGTCGAGCAACGGGAGCTTGTAGGAGATCGCGGTGAAGCGGTGGTACTCCACGAACGCGAGCGCGATCGGGCCGGCGAGCTCGGGTTGGCGGAAGCAGAACACCCGCTCCCAGGGCACGAAGACGTCGTCGAAGACCGTGAGCGTCTCGAGCATCTTGTGCTTCGACGACACCGGGTGCTCCCACGGATGGCGCGCGCCGCCCGAGTACGGCGAGACGTACATCGAGAGGCCCTTGGTGGCGGGCGGCACCGCGAACGCGACGGCGAAGTCGGCGTCGTCGGCCTTCATCGCCCGCGTCGGCAGCACGAGCACCTCGTTCGCGTTCGGCGTGAGCGAGGTGTGCATCTTGGCGCCCCGCACGACGATGCCGGCGTCGCTCTGATCGACGACGTGCACGTGCATGTCGGGGTCGTCCTGCTCGAAGGGCGCCTTCGAACGGTCGCCCTTCACGTCGGTCTGCGCCACCGCGACGGCGAGGTCTTCGGAACGGCAGTGGTGGTAGAAGGCCATGAGCCGTTCGAGCTCTTCGCCCTTCAGCACCGTCTGCAACGCGAACAGCGCGTCGGTGCCGACGTCCTTGATCGACAGCAGCGTGCCGCCGAGCGCGGTGGTGAGCTCCACCAGCCGCATGCGGTCGAGCAGGTCGTCGGTCGAACGCGGGATCCGGTAGTAGGTGTTGTACTCCTCACCGGTCTCGGGGTCGACGGTGACCGCGAGGTCGCGGTGGGCAGGGTGTTGCGCGACGTCGAAGTCGAGGCACGAGTGCTCGACCGCGATCGACAGCTCGGGGTCGAGGGTGACGTCGGCGACCCGGGCACCCCGGTACCAGAGGACCCGCCCGTCGCGCAGCGAATCGCGGTACTCGGCGGCAGTGCGTAGGGCCATCGGGTGCTCCTCGGTTCACGGGACCGCACATTGTCGCGGGCCCGGCCCACTGCGGGCGGTATGCAGCGCCCAGTATGCAGGCGCTCAGACGACGGACTCGGCTCGCTCGGCCAGCGGCGGCCCGGCCCGGCCGGCCAGGACCCGGGCGACCCTCGCCGCCATGCCCGCCCGGTTCACCCACAGGAGGCGGTTGCCGAGCCGACCGACGTCGCCCCGGGGGATGAACGGCTCGTCGGGGTCGAAGTCGTAGGGATGGCAGTAGAGCCAGAGCATCTCGTCGGCGGTCGAGCGCGCTAGGCCGAGGCGGATCGCCGGCCACGGCAGCACGCGGAAGTACACGCCGCCCAGGTAGGGGTTGGCGACGCGCCGGCCGAGCTCGAAGACCGGGCACGGCAGCTCGACGAGGCCGGACGGCCAGCGGTACGGCCGGCGGGGCTGTCCGGGCCACCCGTACAGCGGGCTGCGGGTCGGCATCACGCTCGACGAGTACGTGAAGCCTAGATCGGTCAGCTCGTCGACCGCCCAACGCGATTCGGGAACCAACGAGAACGTCGGCGCGCGAAAGCCGCGCACCGACGTTCCGGAGAGATCCTCGAGGAGCGCCTTGCCGCGCACGGTGTCGGCGCGGAACTCCGCGGGCGTGAGCTGGGGCAGGGGCACGTGCCGGTACGCGTGCAGCGCGATCTCGTGGCCCGCGGCCGCGATCGACTTCACCAGCGCCGGCTCGGCCTCCCCGAGCTCACCGACCACGAAGAACGTGCCGTGCGCGCCCTGCTCGGCGAGCAACTCGAGCACGCGGGGAATGATCTCGATCGCGCGCGCCGGGCTCCCGGCGGGTGCGTAGTCCTCGAGATCGAGCGTGAAGGTGATGGCGGCGCGCGCGTCGGTCATGGCGTCGACGTTCAGTACGCGTCCATGTCGAGGAACTCGAAGGTGTCGAGCTGGAAGGTCGCGGTCGGCGCCCGCGTCTCGTCGAGCGACTTGAACACCAGGTTGAGGGGCGACGGTTGCAGCCGGCGCGGCGACGGCACGCCTCGCACCGGCACGTGTGCGTTGAACCCGGCGTAGACGCAGAGCGGGGCGCGGTGATGCCCGCACGCGGCCGCGATCATCGGTGCGGGCGAGAGCGGCAAGGTCGCGCCCGGACGCGGGAAGACCTTCAGGAGCACGGCGCAGCGCACACGGAACCGGGCGTGCGCGATCACGCTCACGGCGACCGCCTCCGGTGTCACGTGGATCACGTAGCCGCCGTCGGGTCGCGACAGGCGCCAGCGCAGGAACTCCGGCGTCCACGATTGCGCCCAGCGCGCGACCGGCACCCAGTCGAGATCCGCCGCGATCTCGGCGAACCAGGGGCTCGCGAGCAGCGCGGCGTCGACAGGGCGGGATTCGACCGCGCGCCCCCGCCACGGGATCGGGACACAGACCCGCACCGGGAGCGGACCGAGCGACTTCCAACCGAAGCGCTCCACGACGACGATCGTGGAGTTGTCGTTGCCGACACCCACCATCCCCGGCGCGCCCGTGGCGCGCGCCCGCTCGTACATGCGCTCGGCCATCGCGCGGAAGAGGCCGCCGCGTCGCACGGTGGGGCTGGTTGCGACGTTGCTCGAGAAGATGAACGGCGTCGTGCCCGCGGGGGTGCGGTAGATCGTGGGGATCACCGCGTAGTGGCCGATGCGGTTGCCGTGCTCGTCGTCCTCGTTCTCGTCGAGCGCCTCGCCGCGCGGGTTGTCGCGGTAGAACCAGCGCAGGTAGCCCGGATGGCCGAAGCGCTCGGCATCGAGATGCTCGACGAGCAACCGCGTCGTCGCCTCGTCGGTATTCATGCGGCTCCGACCTTCGGCATGCCCCCGCCTCCGGTCTGCGCCTGGCTATTCATGCGGCTCCGACCTTCGGCATGCCCCCGCCCCCGGTCTGCGCCTCGCCACGACCCAGGAGTGCGGAGATGCCGACGGCGGCCATGACGGGGAGCACGACGTCGAACGGTAGGCGGTAGCGCTGCACCCCGAACGTGAGCGCGGCGGCGAAGGTGCACGCGCCCGCGATCGCGAGGAACGGTGCGACCGGCTGGCGCCGCCGCCACAGCATCACGAGCCCGGGCACACCCACGACCATGAGGATCATGTACCAGAGCATGGCGAGGCGCGCCGGGGTGACCCCGCGGCCTTCGATCCGCCCGTCGAAGTCGGCGGTCTGCTTCGGTCGGAACACGCCCCAGAGCCGCCCGACCCGGGCGGCGACGACGACCGGGAACCGGTGCTCGTGGGCGCGGATGTAGCGGACGGCCTGATCGCGAGCCTGTTGGTCGCGCACCGACTCGTCGGGTTCGTGCTTCAGCGCGGCTCCGGCGTACTTCTTGAACGCGGCGAGGCCGGCCGGCGTCGATACGTCCATGCCCTTGGGGATCGCCAGCTGCGCCTGGTCGACGCTGCAGCCCGGCCCGGAGTCCCAGTAGCCCGTCTTCGGCCCGTAGAACGCGGCCGGGCACGCGCCCCCACCCATCGATGCGCCGAGGCCGGTGGCGAGGTACACGGGGCGGTCGAAGCGCGAGAGGTTGTAGCCGACCCAGGGCCCGAGCAGCAGCACTCCACCTGCCGCGAACGCCCCGATGATCATCACCTTGTCGCGCCCGGCGCGCGATCCCGCCCAGCGCCACATGGGCCACGCCAGCAGGGGGAACAGCAGGACGAGCTCGGCCCGCCCAAGGGCGGCGACCGCGACCGCGAAGCCCAGCACGCCGGCTCGCCACGTGCTCGGGCCGCGCCAGTAGCGCATGAGCACCAGCAGGATGACCGCGACGGCGACCGCGGCGGCCGATTCGGAGAGCAAGCCGGCGTCGTTCAGCCAGAGCGACGGCGACACGGCCGCCGCGGCGGCGGCGATCAGGCCGATGCGGTTGCCGTCGGCTGGGGTGCGTCCGAAGTGGCGGCCCGCGAGCCCGACGATCGCGACGCACGCGGCGCCGAGGAGGCATGACGCGAGCCGGTGACCGAGCGTCGATCGCACGTCGACCAGCGACCAGAGCGCGAGGTAGAGGGGGTACAGCGGTCGGTATGCGCTGGGCGTGACGACGCCGAAGAACTGGTAGCGGCCGGGGTCGATGAACCCCTTGCCGTCGGCGAGCAGGTTCGCGGCGTTCTGGTAGACGAACGAGTCGCCCCACGCCGCCGTGTGCCGGCGGGCGGCGAGCACGTACGCGATACGGCCGCCCAGAGCGGCGAACGAGATCGCGGCAAGGCGGAGGCCGAACCCGGAATCGCGCTCCACCGGTGGAGTCTTGCTCACCCGGCCGCCACGCCGACGGGGGCACCCGGGTCGTCGGTCGGGGGCGCGGCCGAACCGGTCTCGCGCCGCCGCTTCCATTCGTCGATCGCCGCGAACACGGCGACACCGGCGAGCACGGGGAGCATGGCGTCGACCGGCGCGCGGTAGCGCGTGATCCCGAACGTCGTGGCGGCGGTGAAGGTGATCGTGCAGGCGATCGCGACGAACGGCAGGATCGCGACGCGCCGGCGCCGCAAGACGACCAACCCGACGATCGCGAACGGCAACATGAAGAAGTACTGGTCGGTCGCGAGTTCCGACTGCCAGAATCCGCGGCCTTCGAGCGCGGCGTCGAACTTGACGCCTTGGGTGACACGCTTCGGTGTCCAGATCCCCCACATGCGCGCGACACGCGCGGCGGTGACGATCGGGTAGCGGCTCTCGTGGTGCTTGATGTACGTGAGCCCCCGCCTGCGCCAGACGACCTCCTTCTGCGATTCGTCGCCCTTGAGGTCGCCGAGCCCGGCCGCGCAGTTGATCGACCAGTAGCCGAAGAGCGGCCCCGAGTACGTCTGATCGCAGTTGGCGACCATCAGCACGCTGCCGATGCCGTTCGACATGAGCACCGGGTGCTGGAAACGCGTGACGTTGAAGCCGATCCAGGGAGCCATGAGCGCGGCCCCGACCCCGAACGACGCGACGACGTACTTCGCGCGCTCGCGCCAGCTCGTGTGCTTGCGGGCGAGCGCGAAGGGAAGCGCGAGCAACGGAAAGAGGAGCGCGGCCTCGGCTCTCGTGAGCGCGGCAAGCGCGATGCCGGCACCCATGAGGGCCGCGCGCCCGACCGTCGGGCGCTTCCAGAACCGCAGGGCCCACAGCAGCATCAGCGCCGAGGTGAGCACGTACGCACTCTCCGACATCAACATCTCGTCGTTGATCCAGAGGTGCGCGTACACCGCGGCGCCCGCGGCGCCGAACAGGCCGACCCGCTCGTCCCACAGCTCGCGGCCGATGAGCCCGATCACGAAGATCGCACCGCCGCCGAGGAAGCACGATGCGATGCGATGCGTCAGCTGGCTCTGGCCGACGAAGCGCGAGACGGCGGCGAGGTAGAGGATGTAGACGGGGGGATGCCCGGCGCTCGGCGTGATCCGTCCGAACCAGTGGTACTGCCCCGGATCGACGAACCACAGACCGTGGGCGATGTCGTTCGACTGCCAGTGGTAGTAGGCGGCGTCGCCGTTGAGCGTGAGGCGACCCCGCTCCCACACGTCGAACCAGATCCGGTACAGGAGGCCCGCGATCGAGATGAACGCGAGGCCGACGTGAAAGCCTCGGACTCGCGCGCGCATGGTGCTCAACGGTAGTCCGCGCGCCGTGCGTGGTGCGCGAGGCGGATCATCGGACGCTCCACGAGGTACCACGACAGTGCACCCGCAGCGATCGAGAGCGGCAGGGCCGCCAACGTGACCTTCACGAACGACCAGTGCACCGACGCGGGACACGACGTGAGGCCCGAAGGGTTGCAGCCGAGCCGCCGCACGAGCCATTCGATCACCGCGTAGTGCCACAGGTAGATGCCGTAGCTCAGCATCCCGACGTACGCGAGCGGCCGAGACCCGATCGCGCGCAGCGACCAGCTGCGGCCGTCCGCCGGTACGAGCACCGCCGGCGCGACCACGCAGAGACCGATGAGCGTCTGGAGCAGGAGCTGCGCGAACTGCTGGCGCCAGGTGATCGAGAACGCCGTGGTCGGATGGATGCCGACCACGGTGCAGAGCGCCGCGTACGCGATCCCCGCGCCGACGAACCACGGGAAGGCCCACGCGCTGATCGCCGACCACCACCGCGGACGATCCGAGCGACGCGCCATCGCCTCTTTCGCGATCGCGAGGAGCATGCCCGCCGCGAAGACGCCGAGGGTGGGGGGCAGCACCTTGAACGCGGTGGGCAGCTGGACCGGCGACTCGCGCGTCGAGAGGAGGTGGAACACCGGCCCGGCGACGAACAGCGCGACGGCGGCGGCGACCTCCGCGCGCAGCACGCCCGTGACTCGTGCCAGCCGGCGCACGCCCATCGCGTAGAACGGAAGGAAGACGTAGAAGCTGATCTCGATCACGAGGGTCCACGACTGGCGCAGGCCCGCGTTCGACGCGAGACC
>DAIQOP010000144.1:0-1767 GCA_036787815.1 Actinomycetota bacterium | reverse complement strand
TGATCTCGATCACGAGGGTCCACGACTGGCGCAGGCCCGCGTTCGACGCGAGACCCGCGACCTTGTACGTGTGCAGGAGCAGCGGCACGGAGAACCACTGCCATGCGCCCCGCAACCCGAAGATCGGCGACAACGGGAGGATGATGACGAGCGCGACCCAGTACGCGGGGTAGATGCGGCTGAGACGCCGGGTCGTGTACGTGCGCAGATCGGGGTGCGCGCGCCCGTCGAGGTGTGCCGCGACGAACGGTGCGTAGAGCAGCACCGCCGAGATCACGAAGAACACGTCGACGCCCACGTTGAGCTCCTGCACCCACGAGGCGTGCGGGCCCGTGACCGAATCGGTCCAGTCGCCGACGTGGGTCAGGATCACCGCGATCGCGGCGAGCGCGCGCAACCCGTCGAGCCGGCGATCGCGGCCGCCGATCCGATCGACCCGCACCGCTTCGCCGGCCGCGGTGGTATCGGTCAAGAGATGCTCGGTCAGTTCCGAGTGCGGCGCCGGCGCAGGATGCGATCGCGGATGCCCCACCAGGTGACGAGGGCCATGGCCTCGATGACGATGCGCCCCGACATCTTCGACGTGCCGCGCTCGCGATCGGTGAAGGTGATGGGCACCTCCACGACGCGGCCTCCCACCTTCAGGAGGCGGTAGGTCATCTCGATCTGGAACGTGTAGCCGTTGGCCCGGGTCGCCTCGAAGTGGTTCGCGCGCAACGCGGACGCGCGGTACGCCCGGTAGCCCGCCGTCGAGTCGCGCACACCGATGCCGAGCGCCCACGACACGTACGCGCAGCCCCAGCGCGAGAGCGCGAGGCGGTACACCGGCCAGTGGGGGATCGTGCCGCCCTCCACGTAGCGGGATCCGATGGCGAGGTCGGCGCCGCTCTCGACCGCGGCGAGGAGGGAAGGAAGGGCTTCGGGCTGATGCGAGAGGTCGGCGTCGATCTGCACCATGACGTCGTAGCCGCGCGCGAGGCCGATCGCGTGCCCGGCCCGGTACGCCGCTCCGAGCCCCGACTTGCCCGGACGCCGCAACACCTCGATCTCACCGAGCTCGGCGCCGACCGCCTCCGCGATGTCGGCGGTGCCGTCGGGGCTGGCATCGTCGATCACGAGGATGTGCGCTTCGGGGACCGCGGCGCGCAGCCTCCGGAGGAGTTCCTCGATGTTCTCGGCCTCGCGGTAGGTCGGGACGGAGACGAAGACGCGCGTGCTCACTGCGCGGCTCCACCGGAGCCCCCGACCGTCGGGCGCGGCGAGCGGGCGATGGCGAACAGCACCGGTGTGGTGGTCTCGATCGTGTCGGTGACGAAGAAGTGCGAGGCGTCGAGGCCGGAGCCGATTCCGGTCGCGTCGCCGCCGAGGACGCGGTACACGAGTGGCAGCAACCGCTCGTACGCCCACACGTACATCTTGCGGGGCAGGCGGCGGCGCAGCTTGAGCACGTCGAGGCGGAGCAGGCGCTCGCCGCTCGCGCGTCGCTGCGCGAAGTCGGCGTGCAGCTCGGCGTCGCCCTCGAGCCCCAGTACCGCAACGTCGTCGAAGAAGAGCCGCAGCATCGACCGCAGGTGGTCGGGCTCGAACAGGTACACGTGGAAGGGGTTCTCGAAGTCGGCGGGTGCGTTCGGCGTGATCACGTACGCGGTGCCGTCGGGGGAGAGCACCCGGGCGAGCTCGGCGACGTGGAGGGCCGGGTTCGTGAAGTGCTCGATGATGTGCGACGAGCACACGTGGTCGACGACACCGTCGCGCAGGCCGAGGCGG
>DAIQOP010000345.1:0-2579 GCA_036787815.1 Actinomycetota bacterium | reverse complement strand
CTTTCGGGCCGCAGCGGGGCGGGGCCCGAGCGCCGACCCGCTCGGGACTTTGGTCCCGACTGCGTTCCCGTGGGCCGGTGTGCGCGGACCCGACCGGTAGCGTTCGGGGCCGGTGCTACTGGATCTCGAAGTTGCGGCTCGCACGCCCACGGCCGATGTCCTGGACGCGGTGGAGTCGGGCACCGGCGGACTCTCGGCCGACGAGGCGCGTCGGCGTCTGCACACCTACGGTCCGAACGCGTTGCGCAGCCACGGGGCGCGGGCG
Source organism: Actinomycetota bacterium (assembly GCA_036787815.1). Taxonomy (GTDB): domain Bacteria; phylum Actinomycetota; class Acidimicrobiia; order IMCC26256; family PALSA-610; genus DATBAK01. The sequence continues at coordinate 2,314 of DAIQOP010000345.1, read as the reverse complement.
CTGCCCGTGCTCGCGCGTCAGCTCCGCAACCCGCTCCTCCTCCTGCTGCTCGCGGCCGCCGCCGTGTCGGGCCTCACCGGTGATGCCAGCGGCGGCGTCATCATCGGCGTCATCGTCACACTGTCGGTCGGTCTCGGGTTCTTCAACGAGTACCGCTCGGAGCAGGCGGTGGAGGCGCTGCACTCCCAGATCCGCTCCACCGCCCTGGTCGTGCGCGACGGGACACCGTCGCGGGTTCCCGTGACCGAGTTGGTTCCGGGCGACCTGCTCCAACTCGCGGTGGGCGACATCGTTCCCGCCGACGTCCGCCTGCTCGAGACCGTCGAGCTGGAGTGCGACGAGGCGGTGCTCACGGGGGAGGCGGTCCCGGTCGAGAAGACGGCCGACGCGGTGGTCGAGGGCGACCGGTCGTGCGCGTTGATGGGCACGATCGTGCGCGAAGGCACCGCGCGGGGCGTGGTGGTGCGCACGGGCATGGACACCGGCTTCGGTCGCATCGCGGCGGGCCTCGGCACGCGGCCCGCGGAGACCGCGTTCCAGGTCGGGTTGCGGCAGTTCTCGTTCCTGCTCGTGCGCGTCGCCGGCGTGCTCACCACCCTGATCTTCGTCGTCAATCTGCTGCTCCACCGGCCCTTCATCGACGCCCTGCTGTTCTCGCTCGCGATCGCGATCGGGCTCACGCCCCAACTCCTGCCCGCCATCGTGACCGTGAGCCTCTCGACCGGATCGCGGCGCCTGGCGCGCCGCAAGGTGCTCGTGAAACGGCTCGTGAGCATCGAGGACCTCGGCAACATCACGGTGTTGTTCACCGACAAGACCGGAACGCTCACCGAGGGGCACATCACCTTCGACCGCTCACTCGACGCGTCGGGAACCGCGGCCACCCCCGCGCACGTCCTGGGGCTCGTGTGCAACGAAGCGCTGCTCGACGGCGACCACGCGGTCGGCGGCAACGCGCTCGACGTCGCGTTGTGGGAGGGCGCCGATGCCGCGACCAAGGCCGAGGCGCGCCGCTGGAAGCGGGTCTCGGTGCGCCCGTTCGACCACACCCGGCGGCTGGCGACGGTGATCGCCGATGCACCCGACGGCACCCGCCGGCTGGTGGTGAAGGGCGAGCCCGAGAGCGTCCTGAAGCACAGCGACGGTGTTCCGGCCGCGGCCGCGGCGACGCTCTCGGACCTGTACGACGCGGGGGCGCGCGTGATCGCGGTCGGCGCGCGCGTCGCGCCCGGTCTCGCGCTCGCCACCGACGCGGAGGAACAGCACCTCGATTTCGTCGGGTTCCTGGTGTTCGTCGATCAGCCGAAGGCCGACGCGGCCGAGTCGTTGGCCCGCCTCGACCGGCTCGGCATCGTCGTGAAGGTCATCACCGGCGACAGCTCCCAGGTCGCGGTGAAGGTGGCGAACGACCTCCACCTCGACGTGCTGGGCACGCTGACCGGCGACGAGGTCGACGCGCTCTCCGACGACGAGCTCGGCGACGCGATCGGGCGCACGACGATCTTCGCGCGGGTCGGGCCCGAGACGAAGGCGCGCATCGTGCGCGTGCAGCGTCTGCGGGGTGCCGACGTCGCGTTCATGGGCGACGGGGTGAACGACGCGGTGGCGTTGCACCACGCCGACGTCGGCATCTCGGTCGACACCGGCACCGACGTCGCGAAGGACGCGGCCGACATCATCCTGCTCGACAAGGACCTCGGGGTGCTTGCCGACGGAGTGGTGGAGGGGCGCCGCATCTTCGCCAACACCATCAAGTACGTGCTCATGGCCACGTCGTCGAACTTCGGCAACATGTTCAGCGCCGCGGCGGCCTCCGCGTTCTTGTCGTTCCTGCCGATGCTGCCGACCCAGATCCTGCTCAACAACCTGCTCTACGACGGCAGCCAGATGACGATCCCGACGGACAACGTCGACGAGGAGATGCTCGCCCGGCCGTCGGCGTGGAACATCGGCTTCATCCGCAGCTTCATGATGTTCTTCGGCCCGCTCAGCTCGATCTTCGACTTCGCGACCTTCGCGGTGATGATCGGAGTGCTGCACGCGCATGCGCCCGAGTTCCGCACCGGCTGGTTCGTCGAGTCGCTCGCGACGCAGACGCTGGTGATCTTCGTGATCCGCAGCCGCCGATGTGCGTTCTGTATCGTTTGCCATGCCCCTACGATAGCGTGATCCGGGCAACACCACATTAGAATGGAGGTGAGGTTCAAAACATGGAAGAGAATAACAGCAATTTCGGCTGGTTTCTGATGGGGGCTGTCATCGGCGCGGGCGCCGCGCTCCTGCTTGCACCGAAGTCGGGCAAAGACACGCGGGA
>DAIQOP010000007.1:30139-31329 GCA_036787815.1 Actinomycetota bacterium | reverse complement strand
CCGAACGCGAGGTGGGGATTCGGCTCGCGGTCGAGGATGATGTCGTCGGGCCGCTCGAAGACGTCTTCGTCGCGGTTGGCCGACTGGTAGAGCATCAGGATGCGATCGCCGTCGTGGAGTTGCACGCCGCGGTACTCGTGGTCGCGCGTCACGGTGCGCGTGAAGTTCATGACCGGCGAGACCCAGCGAATCAGCTCGTCGACCGCGAGGTCGACGAAGTGGTCGTCGTCGAGGTGCTCGACGAGCCGTTCGTGCTCGCCCGGGAACCGGCTCAGCGCGAGCAGCCCGCCCGTGATCGCGTTGCGCGTCGTCTCGTTCCCGGCGATGAGCAGCACGGCGAGGAACAGGTTGAGCTCGTCGTCGCCCATCGGCTCGTCGGGGTCGTCGCTGCCGCCGAGCTCACCCTCGTCGAACTTCTGGGTGAGCACCGAGATGAGGTCGTCGGTGGGCGAGCGCCGGCGCTCGGCGATGAGCGCCGCGCACATCTCGCCGTACTCGAGGAACGCCTCCGCGGCCTGTACGAGCACCGGGTCGTCGGCTTCGGTGTGACCGTCGCCGGCCATCATGGCGTCCGACCAGCGGTACATCTTCATGCGGGTCTGGGGGTCGAGGCCGAGGAGCTCGGCGATCACGATGATCGGCACGTGGATCGCCATGTCCTCGACGAAGTCGATCTCGCCGCGACCCTGGATCTCGTCGATGAGCTGCTCGCTCAGCTCGCGGATGTGCGGCATCAGCTCGCGCACGCGGCGTGGGGTGAAGCCGCGGTTGATCAGGCGCCGCTGACGCGTGTGCTCCGGATCGTCGACCGAGATGAGCGAGAGGGGCACGTCGAGCTTCGGCCGCACGCCCCGGCTGCTGCAGTAGAGGTCGGGTGCCCGCGAGATATCGAAGACGTCCTGGTACCGGCTCACGACCCAGAGGTCGTTGATCTCGTCGCGGTAGAGCGGCGCGTTGGCACGGAGCCAGCGGTAGGTGTCCCAAGGATCGTCATAGAACGCGGGATCACAGCAGTCGATCACCTGCTGCCCCTCGATTGCCGTCACTCGCCGCCTTCTCCGGAACCGTCTCGGGAATTGAAACGTGTTTTAAACGGGCGGGGGGGTGGTGTGCCAGGGCCCAAAGTCCCTTCTGTGATCGCGTCGGGGGCGCCGCTCGCGTGCTCGCCCTCGCGGACGATCGTCTGGATG
>DAIQOP010000007.1:22088-30129 GCA_036787815.1 Actinomycetota bacterium | reverse complement strand
GGGGGCGCCGCTCGCGCGGCGCCCCCCGACCACGTCCGATTGGGGTCACTTGTCCCCGGAAGGCGGTATGTCAAGGATCTGCCGACCCGGCGCCCGCGGTAGCCTGGGCGACCGCCGTGGGCACGGCGAGGGCACTTCCGGGGGGAACGTGAAGTCACGACTGATCGCGCCGTGACGGCGATCGAGGCGCCACCGGCGGCTCCCCCGCGCCGGGCCCCGCTCTCGGTCGGCGGCGTGATCCTGCGGCTGAGCGTGCTGGCGTTCATCGTCCGGGCGCTCTACATCGTGATGTACGCCAAGGACCTGAAGCTCGGCTGGGACGCGACCTGGTACACGGGTATCGCGGATTCGCTCGCGGCCGGCCACGGTTACTCGGTCACCTGCCCGGTGATCACGACGTGTGTCGTCCACCAGACCGCGCTCTTCCCGCCGGTGCTCCCGACCCTCTTCGCGGCCGCCGCAAAGGTGGGAATCTCGTCGATGCTCGGTCGGGGCCTTCTGCTCGCGCTCATCGGATCCGTCACCGTGTACGTGATCGGTCTGATCGGTTACCGCGTGGGTGGGCGTGAGGTCGCGATCGCGGCTGCCGTCGTTGCCGCGCTCAACCCGATGATGATCATTCTCGACGGCGCGCTGATGTCGGAAGGGGTCGCAACCCTTCTGTCTGCGCTGCTGATGCTGCTCTTGATCGACCAGATCCGAGCGGTGAGAACGTGGCGCTGGTTCGCGATGGGCACGGTCGTCGGGCTCGCGGCGCTCACCCGCGGTGAAGGGCCGTTGTGGCTCATCATCATTCTCGGCCCGAGCCTGCTCCTCCTCACCGTCGTCGGACTCCGCGCGCGTGTGCGCGGATTGCTCATCGCGGCCGCGACGTTCGTCGTCGTCGTCAGTCCGTGGATGATTCGCAATCAGTACCAGTTCGGAACGGCGTATCTCGGCCAGCCGAATCTCTACGGCACGCTCGCCGCGACGAACTGCGATGCCGGTTACCACGGGGCGAACATCGGGGCCTGGACGTGCAGATCGTCGGCCGACGCGGCTTTCGGCGACTTCGGCGGGAAGGCCGCGACCGAACAGGTGCAGTACGACGAAGCCCGTCATCGCGCCGTGTCCTACGCAACGAAGCACATCTCGCGCTGGCCCGTCGTGGTGATCGCCCGCGAAGCGCGCACATGGAGCGTTCTCGGCGCGTACCACTTCCAGACCGGACTGCCCAAGATCCGATTCAGCGTCACGCTCTACGACTGGTTCCTCTTCGTCGGCACGCTCGTGGGCATCGGCCTTGCGCTGAAGCGCCGCTTGACGATCTGGCCCCTCTTGCTCCTCCTGCTCAGCGTCACACTCACGATCGCCGTCGCGTACGGCAATCCGCGGTATCTCGCCACGGCCGAGCCCGCGCTCGCGGTCTTCACCGGCATTGCCCTCGCTCCACTGTTCCGACCGCGACCGCGACCTCAACCGTCCGGTCGTGTCACGTGAGCGAGCCGGGGCGTCGCCTCGACGCGTTGACGCCGCTGCGTGCGATCGCGGCGTTCGCGGTGTTTCTGTACCACTTCCAGTGGGTACTCGATCCGAGCGCGGTCAAAGGCACGTGGTCGTGGTACCGGTTCGGATTCTCCCAGGGGTTCCTCGGAGTGTCGTTCTTCTTCGTCCTGAGCGGCTTCGTCCTCACCTGGTCGGGTACCGAACGCGCATTGGACACGAAGCGCGACTTCTACGTGCGTCGATTCGCGCGCGTGTGGCCGAACCACGGAGCGATCTGGCTCGCGTGGGCAGGCCTCGTGTTCCTCGGCGTCGAGCACACCGGCATGCTTGCCGCGTTCGCGAACCTCTTCCTCGTCCAGAGTTGGTTCGTCAACTCGAAGATCGCGTTCTCGATGGTCGCGCCTTCGTGGTCCCTCAGCGTCGAGGTGTTCTTCTACCTGTGCTTCCCGTTCCTGTTGCCCTCGGCGATCCGATGCGGTCCACGGGTCAGAGCACAGATTGCCGGTTTGCTCGGTGCCGTCTACATCGTCGTGCCGGTGCTCCTCCGCCACGCGTCGCACGACGTGAAGGGCTACCCGTACCATTTCCCGCCGTACCGAATGATCGAGTTCGTGCTCGGTATCTTCCTCGCGCTGAGCCTTCGCGAGGGGCGCTTCGTGAAGGTTCCCGTTGCCGTCGCGAGCGCGGTCTGCGCCGTCGCCTACTGCGCGGCGGGACTCATCTCCAACGATTTCGCTCCGGTCGTGACACTGCTTCCGTTCCTGCTCCTGATCGGTTCGGTCGCGCAGGCCGACCTCGCGAAGCCGCAGACGACCACTCGATCGTGGGCGGTGCATCTCGGCGTGGTGTCGTTCGCCTTCTACCTCACGCAGTCGCTGGTGCTCGCCCTGGCTCATCAGCGATTGTTCAAGCACATCACGAAGTGGGGCATGGCCGAACGCGGCATCGTGTTCGTCGCCTTGCTGCTCGTCTCGCTCGGGCTCGCGCAGCTTCTCCACGAGATCGTGGAGAAGAACGCCGAGCGATTCCTGCGCCGCGAACTGCTCGGCCGGCCTGCGGAGGCCTCCCAGTAGACGGCGGTCGCGAGTCGGGGCGACGGGAGGCAGCTATGCCGGAAGAGTTCGAGGGGGATCTTGCGGGCGCCGTGTTCTGGGGCGCCGATCTCAGCGGCGCCCGCTTCCGCGACGTCAATCTCACCGACGCGAAGATCAGCCACGCGTGGCTCGTCAACGTCGACATCGACGCGCTGATCGACATGGTTGTCATCAACGGCGTCGATGTCACGGCGTACGTGAACGAGCGTGATCCGTGGTACCCGCTGCGCGCGATGCTCCGTCCTTCGAACCCGGAGGCCATGCGGGCAACATGGGCGGCGCTCGAAGACGTGTGGGCGAAGACGGTCACCCGGGCGCTCGCTCTGCCCGAAGACGCGCTGGACGAGTCGGTCAACGACGAGTGGTCCTTCGTCCAGACGCTGCGACATCTCGTTTTCGCGATGGACAAGTGGTTCACGGCGCCGATCCTCGGGGAAGCCTTCGACCCGATCGGGTTGCCGAACAGCGGCTCCGTCGACTTCCCGTGGCCCGGCCTCGACTTCGACCTGACGCCTTCGGTCTCGGAAGCGCTCGCCGTGCGCGCGGATCGCGCCACGCGCGTTCGCGACTACCTCGCATCGGTTGCGACGACCGACTTCGCACGACCGGTCGACGTGCTCGAGAACGGCACGAATCCGCTGCAAGAGTGCATCTACACCGTCTTCGAGGAAGAGTTCTGGCACAACCGCTACGCGCAGCGCGACCTCGCGCAGCTGGAAGCGGCGCAACAGGAGCTCTGACGGCATCATCGTCGACTGGTGGTGAGTCGGCCTGCACGCCGGATTCGTGTGAGGTTCTAGGTCGGTGCGAAGACGTTCAGCTCGGTGCCGACCACTCCGGAGTTCCCGCCCGATGATCCGCCCGCGCCACCGGGGCCGAGCGTGTACACCACGGCGGTGACGTTGGCGGTGCTGCCGCCGCCGAGGAGCACGCCGATCGATGGCCCGCCCGCGCCGCCGCCGCCGGCGCCACCGTTGCCGCCCGCGCCGCCGGCGCCGCCGCGCCCACCGCCTGATCCGTCGTCCTGCTCGCTCGCGCCCCCGTAGGGGCTGCCCGCGCCGGGCGCGCCTCCCGCGCCTCCGCGCTGGCCGGACGCGCCCGCGCCGCCGGCGCCGCCGCCTCCGGTCGTCAACGTCGTCTTGCGGACGTTCAGCGTGCTCGCCCACAGGTAGACGGCGAACGACCCGCCGCCGGACGTCCCCGCCGTGCCCGCGGTGCCGCCGCCTCCGCCCGCGCCCCCGCCGCCCCCGCCGCCGCCATAGGAGTCGCAGTCGGTCGTGCCGCCGCCGCCGCCCCCGCCCCCGCCGCCGCCCGCTCCGGCCGCACCGTCTGACCCGGCCGCACCGTCGGACGGCGCGTAGCCCGCGCTCGCGTACGCCGCGACGCCAGCCGTCCCGTCGGTGCCGGGCGTGCCCGGAGCGCCGTCATCGCCGAGATACTCCGACGTTGGATTCCAGGCGCCGAGCCCAGGTGGGGTCCCAGCGCCGGGGGCCGTCCCTGCGGCGGCCGGCTCGCCCGGGTCGCCAAAGTCGGAGGACCGGCCGGCCGCGCCGCCGTGCCCGCCGACCGCGCTCGGGATCGCCGAGCTCCCGGCGTCGCCTCCCTGCGGTCGGTCGCCCGTACTACAGAACAACGCCGGGCTGTCCTCGACGCCGGGCTGCCCCGGGGAGCCCGATCCGCCGTCGATGCCGGTGCCTCCCGGCGTGGTTCCGTCGGTTCCGTCGGTGCCGGCCGCTGCAATCGCGTTCACGTGGACGAGTGTCACGGCCGCGTTCACCGCTCGGAGCGCGTAGCCGGTTCCGCTTGCGTCGGGAGTCGCCGACAGCGACAGGTACTGGAGGACAACACCGGTCACGCCGTCCGCGAGAACGGCCTGCGGGCTCCCCGCGATCGTCGAGTGGCCAGAGTGCGCGCGGAGCCACGTGCCCGCTGCGTACCCGCCGGTCACCGTCACTCGCTTGGCCGCGACGACGCCGGTGCCCTCGGCGTACCCGCCGGTCGCGAGGTACACGTTGCGCGCCTGTGCGGCCACCGCTTTGGTGATGGCGGCGCCAACAGTCTTCAGCGGCGCGGCCTGCGTGCCCGGGTTGGCGTCGTTGCCGTTCGGATCGGCGAACACGGCACGAACCGGGAACGTCCACGCCCACTCCTGGTTGCGCGCCTCGTTGCCGGCGAGATCGGCGATCGGCGACGCGATGGTCTGCGCGTACGCGACGTCCGGTGTCGCGGTGACGTCGGACGCCGCGCGTTCCGCGACCTCGACCGTGACCGTCTTCGTATTCGAGGCCGCGTCGACCGCGACGACGCTGTATCCCGCGACCGTCACCGGGAACGTTCCGTCGGTGTCCGCGGCGTGGTTGACGCGCTCGCTGAACGTGAGGACGATCCGGTCGACGCGCCTGTCGCCGTCGGAGTCGACCGTCTGCGTCTTGACGATCTTCGGCGCCCTCGTGTCTGCCGCCACGGCCGGGATGACGGTGCTCGCGACGACCAACGGCACCAGGAGCAGGACCATCATTCGCGTGCGCGGGGGGCCACTCCGCGACCTACGTGCCATCTCTGCCCCTCCGTCCCGTCTGGCACTCCATCTTCCCGCGCACCGCGACTAAGTCAACCCCGTACAGCACGCTGGTCCGACCGCAGGTCAGAGGCCCTGTCCGGTGAGTCCGACCGAGTGGTGGTGGTGAGTCGGCCTGTACGCCGGATTCTGTACGGGCGCTTGCGCGTCCGTGGCGGCCATCCTTCTCGACCGGCGGTTACCCGACGGTTCTAGCGGCCTACCCGGGAGTGTCGGCGAGCGGGCAGCTCTCTCCCTGTCTGACCTTGCTCCGGATGGGGTTTACCGAGCCGCCCGGGTCGCCCCGGGCGCTGGTGCGCTCTTACCGCACCGTTTCACCCTTACCTGTGCCCTCGCGGGCCATCGGCGGTCTGTTCTCTGTGGCACTTTCCTGCGGGTCGCCCCGACTGGGTGTTGCCCAGCATCCTGCCCTGTGGAGTCCGGACGTTCCTCGGACCGGTCACCGCGAACGGGCCGGCACGCGGCCGCCCGGCCGACTCACCACCACGACCAGTGTCGCACGCGACCGCGCAAGGGGGTTACTGCAGGATCCCGTACCAGGTGCCGTTGAGCCCGGCGACGGTGCTGGTGAAGGTGCCCGGGTGCGCTTTCGACCCGAGGCCCTTCTTCGTCCGGTTGGCCACGAACGTCTCGGTCAGGCTCGCGGAGGAGTACACCATCGTGAACGTCTTGCCCGAGCTCGTCCACGTGGCGATGTTGCCGTGGCCGTCCGTGGCGGTGCCGTCGGCGTTGACCGTCAGCGTTCCCTTGAGATGCTGCGTGGTGCCGGTGATCGTCCCGTGGATGGCATAGACGCCGACGAAGCTCACGTTCGGGCGGGCGCTCACCGCGCCGGCGCCGGTAGCCCCGAGGCCGGCGAACGCCAGCGTGGCGATCATGACCGTCACGAGCGAGTGGCGTGCGAATCTGCTCACGATTCCCCCAGAAGTCGTCCCACCGACGGTCGCGCAGCGTAGTCGGCCACCGGCGCTGGAGCCAAGGTCGATTGCTCACGGAGACCGTTGTTTCGACCACTGACCGCGGGATACGCTCACCGGCCTCGCGGCGGCGCGGGACTGGGAGAAGTGGGGAACATCGTGATCGAACGGGCTGCTCGAGGCGGGCTGCGTGCGGTGCGCGTGACGGTCGTCGTGGCCGTCGCACTGGGGGCGGCGATCGGAACGGCGGGCACGCCGGCGGGGGCGGCGCCCCGGCGCTCGGCAGCGTCGCCGACCGCGGTCGACTCGTCGGCAACGGCGTACCAGATCAACCCGACGCACGACGGGCGCCAGGACGACACCACCTTCATCGCGCCGCTCACCAAGCTCTGGTCGCTGAACCTGCGCGGCACGGTGCAGTACCCGTTGATCGTCGACGGTGTCGTGTTCGTCGACGTCGCGCACCACACGGGCTACGGAACCTCGGTCTCCGCGTACGGCATCGAGACGGGGAACCGGATCTGGGGTCCGGTCGACATCGGCGGCACCTACGGCTTCGGCGCGCTCACCTACGAGAACGGCCGCGTCTTCGCGCTCAACTTCGACGGCGTGCTCACCGCGCTCGACGCCTCGACCGGCGCCGTCGACTGGTCGAAGCAGATGCCCGGGCAGTACGCCTTCACCTCGCCGCCGACGGCCGCGGGCGGCGTCGTCTACGCGGGTGGCGCAGGGAGCGGCGGCACCGTGTACGCGGTCGACGAGGCGACCGGTGCGGTCAACTGGTCGGCGGGCGTCATGAACGGCGACCACAGCTCTCCGGCGATCGACAGCACGGGCGTCTACGTCTCGTACGCGTGCGAGCAGGCGTATTCGTTCACGACGGCCGGCGCGTTGCGTTGGCACCACTCGACCGGCTGCGAAGGCGGTGGTGGCCGGACCGACGTCCTCCACGGCGGCCGCGACTACATCCGGGACGACGCGGGCATGACGCCCGCGATCCTCGACGAGGCCAACGGGAACTCGGTCGGTTCCTTCGCGTCGGTCACCGCGCCCGCGTTCGACGCCAACACGATGTTCACCCTCGGAAGTGGAACCGTGACGGCGACAGACATCACGACCGGCACGACCGAGTGGTCGAACTCCGACGGCAACTACGTGACCGCGCCGCTCGTGGTGAACGGCTACGTCATCGAAGGGGCCGGAACCGGCGACGTCCACGTCCTCGACGAGCTGACCGGCGCGGGTGTGTGGTCGGGCTCGGCCGGTGGCGGGATCTCGGCGCCCGACGAGCACAACGCCAATGGCCTGACGGGACTCGCGGAGGCCGAAGGCCACCTCGCGGTTCCCGCCCGGACGCACCTCACGATGTTCGGATCGTCGGGTGGCGCTCACGTCCGCTTCACGTCCGGGCCCGCCAACGGCGCGATCGTCGGCGCGGGCACCACGTTCGGCTTCACCAGCAACCAGACCGGTCCGAGCTACACCTGTCAGCTCGACAGCGCGGCGCCGGTCGCGTGCTCCTCGCCGTACACGCTCGCCGATCTCTCCGACGGGCCCCACTCGTTCTCCGTGATCGTGAGCGGCCCGGACGGCACGAGCCCTCCCGCGACCGCGAACTTCGTTGCCGACCGCGTCGCTCCGAACGTGGCCATGACCACACCCACCGCGCCGTTCACGCCGACGAACGAGATCGGGGCGAGTTGGAGCGCGACCGATTCGCGCAGCGGCGTTGCCGACTACGACGTGCGGTACCGGATCGCCCCATCGGGAAGCGCGTTCGGCGCGTACGTCTATCCGGCCGGACTCCAGGCGACGACCGCGACGTCGACGACGATCGGCGGTAGCCCCGGCGACACGGTGTGCGCGTCGATCCGCGCGCGCGACGAAGTCGGCAACGTCTCGGCCTGGTCACCGGCGGCGTGCGAAGCGGTCGCGAGCGACGACCGCGGACTCGCGGCATCGGCGGG
>DAIQOP010000007.1:0-22078 GCA_036787815.1 Actinomycetota bacterium | reverse complement strand
CGTCGACGGCACCTTCACGGCGTCGTCGACCTCGGGCGCGCAGCTCACGCTCGCGGGCGTGACGGCTGATCGCATTGCGATCGTCGCGACCGTCTGCGACGGGTGCGGGCAGCTCTCGGTGTCGTTCCCCGGTCTCCCGGCGACCGTCGTGAACCTTCAGGCGGCCGCAACGAGCAACCAGACGTTCGTCCTGCCGATCCTCAAGCGGGTCAGATCGGGAACGCTGACCTTGACGGTCGTGACCGGCGGGCTGCCCGTGCAGATCGACGCGGTCGGCGTCTCACGCGCCTGAGCCGCGCCCGGCCGCCGGCCCGGCCACTCGCCGGCGTCGGTTACTCGGGGCGGATCGCCGTGGGGCCGCGGCGGGCGGCGAACAGGCCGCCGAGCGCGCCGAACGCGACGGCGAAGAGCGCGTTGGTGACGACCTCGACGACCCCGAAGCCGATGTGGTCGCCGCGCACGAGCGGAACCGCGAGCCGCACGAGCAACCACACGACGAACGCGCCGAGCCCCGCGAGCATGCCGTGCGCGAGCGGCGCATCGGGGCGCGTCCGCGCCGCGCCGTACCCCGCGGTCGCGTACGCGTAGAGGATCGCGACGAACGCGACGAACGCCCAACCGCCGTACCCGTTGTGCCGCCCGTGGCTCACGAGCGCGACGATCAGCGAGATCGGCACGATCAGCACGAGCCCGCCGACGATGCCGCGCCGCAGCGCGGTGACATCGATCTCGAACCGGGCGTTCCGGTCCGGGGGCGAGTGCTCGTTCACCCGGTCGCGTCCCGAACCATCTCCGCGTACGGAGTCGAGAGCCCGTCGCGCAGCAACGCCGGCAGCTCGCGGCGTTCGGCGAAGATCTGCCACGCCGCGAGGGAGAGGTAGACGACCCCTGCGACGATGCGGGCCGGGCCACGCGCCGGGCCGGGGAGCGCGCCCGTCGCGACGAACTGCACGACGAACAGCCCGAGCAGGATGCGCGCTTCGCGCACGCTGATGCTGCGGCTCGCGAGGATCGCGACCGCGAACGCCGACTGCGCCGCGGTGACGAACAGCTCCTCGCGCTGCAGCGCGTCGAGCGGGAGGCCGTGGTGGGAGCTCGACGTAATCGCGAACACGATCGGCAGCGTGCCGACGAGCAGCGTCCATTGGTTGACCTTCGACGACACGAGCGTGCCGAGACCCGCGTTGGTGTTCAAGCGCCACGCGAACATCCCGGCGATGAGTAGCTCGGGTGCCTCGGACGCGAGCGGAGCGAGCCACTTCACGAGGAGGAACGTGCTCACCCCGAACTCTTCCCCGCTCGCCACCAACGATTCCGCGAACGGCTCGGCGCACAGCAGGATCACTCCCGCCGCGGCCACGAACATGCCGGCGACCGCGAGGCGGCGGTGGCGCACGGGAAGGCTGCCGACCAACAGTGCGGAGCCGACCAGCTCCGGCTCCTCGGCGGGCGCGCGGGCGACGCGCACCAGGTACGCCACGAAGATCGAGACGAGCACGGCCGCGTCGATCAGGGAGAGCGTGCGCCGCAGCGGCAGGGTCAACCCGTAGATCGTGGCGAGCGCCAGGAAGGTGACCTCGACGGAGTGGCTCCTCGCGAGCACCACGTCGGTCGGCTCGAGGCGCGGTGGTCGTTCGGCGGTCGCAGGCCTCGGGGCCCCGGCGTTCGTGCCGCCGGTCGAGGCGCCGATCCGACCGAGGCGGTAGGCCGAGAGCAACACCACGAGTGACCACCCGACTCCGATGAGGAGTTGGTTGGCGCCGGTCATGTTGGCGAGCGCGAGCGGCGCGAACTTCTTCGGGTTGGTTCCGGCGTGCGCGGTGAAGACGAAGTCGACCGCGTACTCCGGGAGCACCGCGATGAGGGCCAGGATCGCCAGGGCGAGTCCGGCCGACATGTCGAGTTGCACGACCTCGGCGCCCCAGCCCAACAGGAATGCGGCTCCCACGATCGCCAGGCCGAAGCAGAGTGCGGCGAGCCAGTGGGCCGGGTGTACACCCGTGAGGCGTACGAGGACTCCGGGGAGGGTAATGAACCCGGCGGCGGCGAGCGCGAGGCCCGGACGACCCGGGCGGGGCTGGTCGCTCACACGCCCGATCCTAGGGGTGGCACCAAAGAATCTCCGGGCAGGAAGAGGGTGGGATGCATCGGTGTTACAGGCGAGGACGAGACTGGGCTTGCCCCCCGGCCCGGCCTCGTCTCTTCGCCGGCGATCTGTGCTCAGGTCTCGGGGGAGAGGCGCCGATCAGGGGGAGTCGGCTCGGCTGCAGGGAGGCCCGGCTTGGTAGCAATGAGTTGGCGAGAATGGGCCCGCTGTCGAGGCGTCGACCCGGAGATCTTCTATCCGCCCGAGGACGACGACGCCCTCATGGCGAAGGAGATCTGCGCGGGTTGTCCCGTCCGAGAGGTGTGCCTCGACCACGCGCTCACTCGGCGCGAGAAGATCGGTGTGTGGGGCGGCATGACGGAGCGTGAGCGCCGTCGCATGCTGCGCCAGCGCCGCAAGGCGTCGTAACGCTCGCGCGGGCGCTTCCCTGAGAACGCGCGCACCCTGCGAGGCCCATCGCGGCGGAGAGCGCCCGGTAGTCTCGCCGGGTGGATTTCGACCTTCCGCCGGAGCTGGCGGAGCTGCAGGCGACCGTGCGCAAGATGGCGCAGGATCGCGTCGCACCGCGCGCCCGGGAGATCGACGGCTCCCAGGAGTACCCGCAGGACATCTTCGAGCTCTTCCGTGACACCGGGCTCCTCGGTCTGGTCATCCCCGAGGAGTACGGCGGTTCGGGAGCAGGCATCCTCGGTCTGACCATCGCGATCGAAGAGGTCGCCAAGTACTCCAACAGCGCCGCGCTCATGCTGCTGCTCACGCGCCTGCCGACCGGGCCGGTGCTCATCGCCGGCACCGAGGAGCAGAAGCACACCTACGTCGGCGCCATCGCCACCGGGTCGATGCGCGCCGGGTTCGGGCTCTCGGAGCCGCAGGCCGGCAGCGACGTCGTCGGGATGCGGACGAAGGCCGTCGCCGACGGTGACGACTGGGTGCTCACCGGCACCAAGTGCTGGATGTCGGGCGTCGTGCAGGCCGATTGGTACTGCGTGTTCGCGAAGACCGGCCCGGCCGATTCGCGTGCGCACGACTCGATCTCGTGCTTCATCGTCGAGCGTTCGTGGCCCGGCGTCTCGGTCGGGCGCACCGACCACAAGATGGGCGTGAAGGGCGTCGACACCGGCGAGCTCGTGCTCGACGGTGTGCGGGTGCCCGCTGCGAACGTCGTCGGCGAGGTCGGCGGCTTCCGTCTTGCGATGCTCGGGCTCAACTCGATGCGCCCGGTGGTCGCGGCGCGCGGTCTCGGTCTGGCCGAGGGCGCGCTCATGTACGCGGTCGAGTACGTGAAGCAGCGCGCCGCGTTCGGCAAGACGATCGCCGACATGCAGGGCGTGCAGTGGAAGATCGCCGAGCTCGCCACCGAGATCGAGGCGGCCCGGCTGCTCACCTACCGCTCGGCCTGGATGGCCGACCGCGGCCAGTACACCAAGGAATACGTGCCCTACCTCTCGATGGCGAAGTACTACGCCTCGGAGGTCGCGGTCCGCGTCGCGGGCGAGGCCCTCCAGATGCTCGGTGCCGCGGGGTACATGGAGGATCACCCGACCGAGCTCTGGTACCGCGACGCCAAGCAGCTGACGATCGTCGAGGGCACGTCGCAGATCCAGCTCGGGCTCATCGCCAAGGGAGTGCTCGACCACGACCTCTGGTGGGATTGAGTGAACGAGATCATCACCCCGGTGCTCGCGAAGCTCGTCCGGCGCATCGACATCGACGGTGACGAGATCGAAGGTGCGTTCAGCGAGATCCTCTCCGGGCGCGCGTCCGACATCGAGGCCGCGGGCTTCGCGGTCGCGCTGCGTACCAAGGGCGAGACGATCACCGAGCTCGCCGCGATGGTGCGCACGATGTTGCGGTTCGCCACCACGATCACCGTCGCCGACGGCGCCATCGACACCTGCGGCACCGGCGGCGATCGCGCCGGCACCGTCAACGTGTCGACGATCGCCGCGATCGTGGCCGCCGGTGCCGGTGCACGCGTCGTGAAGCACGGCAATCGCGCGGCGTCGTCGCAATGCGGCTCGGCCGACGTGCTCGAGGCGCTCGGTATCCCGATCGAGCTCGGTCCGGCCGGGGTCGAGGCGTGCGTGGCCGAGGCCGGCATCGGCTTCTGCCTCGCGCAGCGGTACCACCCGGCCCTGCGATTCATGGGCCCGGCCCGCCGCGAGCTCGGCGTGCCCACCACGTTCAACTTCCTCGGGCCGCTCGCCAACCCGGCGCGGGTGCGGCGCCAGGCGGTCGGGGTCGCCGATCCGGCGATGGCCGAACGGGTGATCGCGGTGCTCCAGGCCAACGGCGCCGAGCACGCGTGGGTCTTCCACGGCGACGACGGTCTCGACGAGCTGACCACGACCACCACGTCGACCATCTACGAGCTGCGCGACGGCGAGATCCGTCGGTTCACGCTCGATCCCACCGACGTGGGCATCGCCCGCTCCGAGGCTCGTGATCTCGCCGGCGGCACCGCGTCGGTGAACGCCGACGCCGTGCGCGCGGTGCTCGACGGCAAGCCCGGCGCCGTGCGCGACGTCGCGATCGTGAACGCCGCTGCGGCGCTCGTCGTCGCCGATCTCGCCGACGGCTTCGCGGCGGGTCTCGATCTCGCGCGCGAGGCCCTCGACAGCGGGGCGGCGTCACGCGTGCTCGACGATTGGCTCCGCGTCGGCGCGCGGGAACGACGAGCCGAGGAGAGCTGAGTGCCGGCGGCCCTGCAGTGTCCCGACTGTGGGCATCAGGAGATGCTCGACCACCTCGGCGGCGTCTCGACGTTCCGCTGCGGCGGCTGCGGGCGGGCGCTCAAGGTGCCCGCACAGTTCCGCGACCGTGCCGAGCCGGGCCCGGCCACCAGGTCGCGCCCACCCTCGGCGGGGGAGCAAACGCAGGCGATGCCCCGGATCGGTCCGAGCGCCGTCGTTCCCGAGGCCGGCCCGCGCGGCGTCGGGCCTCCGGGCGTGGTCCCGGGCATGGTCCCGGGCATGGTGCCGCCGAGCGCGGTTCCGCCGAGCGCGCTGCCGTCGATCACGCCCGCGGCCGTATCGGCGGCTGCGGCGGCGGTGCCGGGCGCACCGGTTCCCGGGATGCCCGGCCGCGACGCGCGACCCCGGCGCTCGCCCGCCATCGACAACCTCGCGGTCGACGAGCTCGCAGCCACGACCGGGCCCACCGCCGGCGTGCCTCCCGTACCCGTCACTCCCGCGTCACTGAAGCCGCCGCTGATCCTGCGGCTCGCCCTCTGGGCGATCGCACTGCCGCTCGGCTCGCTCATCGTGTTCGGGATCGCGAGCTCGTTGAAGGTGATCACGAAGGCGCAGCTCGAGGACACGTTCCTGCTCGCGGGATGGGGCCGGTTCGTGCCGATCGCGCGGCTCCTGCCGTTCTGCGCGCTCGCGACGGCCCTGATCGTGCAGCTCGGCGTGTTCGGTCTCGAACGGCTGCGGGCTCGCAACCTGCGCAAGGGGCCACCCGGTCGGAACCGGCCGCGTCCCGAGTCGACGCGCCCGCACGCGCCGAGTGGTCGGGGTCAGCGACCCGACGGCAACGGCAGCGGTGCGCGCTCGCGCGATCGCGTCATCTCGTAAGAGGGCACGACGGGCAGCGCAGACGCGTAGGTGCCGGCGGCGCGTTGGAGACGCAGGCTCGTGGCCGTCTTGCCGAGGTGGCGCGCGGTGACGAGGAGCTCGTCGATCGCGTCGCGTTCCGGTGGGAGCTCGGCGTCGGGTGGCGCGAGCAGACCGGCATCGGCGCCGGGGCCGTCGGTGAGGACGAGCCGGCCGTGGTGCAGATCGAGGCGACCCTCGGGACCGTCGACCACGAGCCATCGCGCGGCGCGCACCTGCTCCACCATGCGCATGCGCGCGATCGCCCGGCTGAGTGTGGCCAGGCGCTCGCGCGTGGCCGCGGCTTCCTCGAAGCGTTCGACCGAGGCGAGATGGCGCATGCGCGCCTCGAGCGGATCGAGCAGGAGCGTGGGCTGCGAACGGAGCCCCCGGCGCACCTGCTCGGCGAGCTCGGCGTAGCGGTCGTCGTCGATGTGACCGCGGCAGGGACACGTGGCGACGCCGAGCTGGGCCGGCACGCACGGTGCGCCCTCGTCGGGCCGGAAGGTGCGCGACAGCTTGCGCGGGCAGCGACGGATCGGCACCGCCGTCTCGATCGCCTCGCGCACGAGATGCGCGACGGCGGCCGACGGGAGCGGGCCGACGTAGGTCGCGCCGTCGGCCTTGGCCACGCGCGTGACCGCGAGCCGCGGGAACCGCTCGTTCGTGAGCTTGAGGTACGCGTA
This sequence comes from Actinomycetota bacterium, assembly GCA_036787815.1. GTDB lineage: Bacteria > Actinomycetota > Acidimicrobiia > IMCC26256 > PALSA-610 > DATBAK01. The sequence continues at coordinate 15,692 of DAIQOP010000007.1, read as the reverse complement.
CTTTCGCCACACCTTGGCCTGGCGGTTGAAGCGGGGCTGCAACGCCTGGATCAATCGGATCTCGCGCACTGCGGCCTCGAACGGCCCGCGGCACACGAGATGGTCGATCGACGTGGTCTCGCGGAGTAGCTGGGGCACCTTTCGGCGGTCGTCGGTGGAGAAGTAGGAGCGCACGCGCGAGCGCAGGTTGGTTGCCTTGCCGACGTAGAGCACGCGTCCGGTGCGGTCGCGGAAGAGGTAGACGCCCGGCGCGCGCGGCAACCCCGCGGTGAGCGCCAGCTTCGCCGCCGACGGATGCGCGCGCATGCTCGGGAGCAGGAGGAGATCGTCGAGCCCGAGCACCCCGAACGACGCGGCGCGTTCGAGCAACGCGTGCAGCACCTCGGCCGTTGCCTGCGCGTCGGCGTACGCACGGTGGGCGGGCTCGGTGGGCACCCGGAAGTGGCGCGCGAGCGTGCTCAGCTTGAGGTTGGGAAGCTCGTCTCGCACCAGGCGGCGCGCCATCGCGAGCGTGTCGACGTGGCGGTTGGTGAGGGGCGGCCGATCGGTGGCGACCATGGCCGCCGCGAGGAAGGCGAGGTCGAAGCGCACGTTGTGACCGACGATCACCGCGTCGCCGATGAACTCGAGCAGGGGCGGCAGGACCTCTTCGATGCGCGGTGCGGGGAGCAGCATCGCCTCGGTGATGCCCGTGAGGACGGTGATGAGGGGCGGGATCGGCGCCCCGGGATTCACGAGCGTCTCGAAGCGCCCGAGGCACTCACCGCCGCGCATCTTGACCGCGCCCACCTCGGTGATGGCGCACTCGCTCGGCGATCCACCGGTGGTCTCGAGGTCGAGGACGACGAACGTGACCTGCGAGAGCGGGGTGCCGAGGTCGTCGAGCGAGGCCTGCCGGGCCCGGCCGACCCGAGCGGGTGCCGTGGCGAACCCGGGCAGCGGAGCCGACTCGACGGTGACCCTGTCGATGGTGACCCTGTCGATCGTGACCATGGCGCGCCACCATAGACGAACATCTGTTCCCTCCGCACGTATGTTCGATCCGAGCCGTCCGCCGGGTGCCGCACCACCGCTACGATCCCGGGTCGTGACGAATCGCTACCGCTGCTCGGCCTGCGGCAACCTGACCCGCTTCGACGTCGTGGTCCAACGGCGCACCCGTGAGTTCCACCACTTCAGCGTGGCGGGAGAGCTCACGATCGAGGACGAGGAGAAGCTCGCCGAGACGATCGAGCGCGTCACGTGCCGCTGGTGCGCGGCGACGGGCGATGCGATCGAGGAGATCCCGACCGCGCTCGAGGCACCCGCCGAGACGCCGGTCGAGGCCCCGTCGGCCTAGCCGAGGAGCTGGATGACGAGACGACGCGAGCGCGGCCGGTCGTCGAAGTCGACGCACACGATCTTCTGCCAGGTGCCGAGCATGAGCTCACCGCTCGCGAACGGCACCGTCACCGACGGGCCGATCAACGCGGCACGCGCGTGAGAGTGGCCGTTCGAGTCGGCGTTCAGCTCGTTGTGCTTCCACGGGGCGTCTTGCGGTGCGATCTGCTCGAGCACGTGGTTGAGGTCGGCGTTGCACCCCGGCTCGCACTCGATGGTGGTCATCCCGCAGGTGGAGTGGGCCACGAAGACCGTGCACAGACCGTCGGTGAATCCGGCGTTGGCGAGGGCCTTCTGCGCGTGGGCGGTGACGTCGAGGATCTCTCCGTCGCCCTGAGTGTCGAGGAACAGCTCCTCGTAGCGTGCCTGCATGGTGCGATGCCTCCCGCGCGATCCCGTCAACCAATCGGCCACGGCATTCTACGGTCCCGGCCGTGTCGCCGAGGGAGCCCGTCGACACCTTCGCGGCAACACCTTCACAACGCCCGCACACGATGACCGAACTCGACGCGATCCCTGATCGCCTCCTCTCGCCGTTGCTCGACACCGCGGCGCTGACGCTGCGATCGCTTCCTCCCGCCGACGTGCCGAGCGCGTTGCGCCCGTTGCTCGCGTTCGATCGCCGGGGCCTGGCGCGTGGTCCCGCCCGCCGGCAGTTGCGGCGCGCCCTTCAGGACGAGACCGAGTTCCGTGAGCTGGTGTTCACCGCGTTCTGCAGTGTCCCCGAGGTGGGGCAGGCGCTCGCGGCGTGGCGGCCGGGCGACGCGCTCACGCTCGCGAGCGCGGCCGAGGAACGCGGCGAGCTTGCCGTGCTCGCGAGTGCGTTGGTCGCCGCGGAACCCGACGGCGCCGAGCTCGGATTGGGTATCGCGTGCGCGCTCGACGCGGCGCGCGGCGTCGTCCGCGACAAGCGGTCGGAAGCGGGCACGCGCGCGGGTCGCGTCGCCGAGTTGGAGGAAGGCATGCGTCGCCTCGAACGCGAACGCGACGATGCCGAACGGGCGCGCACCGAGCTGGCCGCGCAGCTCCGGTCCGAGCGCGGCGACCGGCGCGCCCGCGACGAACGTGTCGCGACGGATGTGACGCGCGTCGAGGAGCGCGTCGGTGAGCTCGAGCGCGCGGTCGAGCGCGAACAGGCGCGGGCCGAGCGGGCCGAGCGCGAGCTCGCGAAGGAACGGTCGCGATCCGAGCGGTCGCACGAAGAGCTCGCGCGCGAACGCGCGCGCGGGGATCGCGCCGAAGCCGAGCACGCGAGCGCGGCGGCACGTGCGGTTGCGCTCGACCGCGAGCTTCAGACCGCGCGCCGCACGGCGTCGGCGGCTCGCACCGCCTCGGCGGGCGGCTCGGGTGCATCGACGCGCACCGTCGTTGCGGGCGGGAGACCCGGGGGCGGTGTGTCCGCGGGCGGGGGCCCGGCGGGTCGGGGCAAGCGGAGGGCTCGCCCGAACCTCCCGAGCGGGCTGATCGCCGATACCGCGGGTGGGGCCGAAGCGATGTTGCGCAGCGGTCCGCTGCTGCTCGTGGTCGACGGCTACAACGTGAGCAAGACGGCGTGGTCGGGAACGACGTTGGCGGTCGAGCGCGAATCCCTCGTACGCGCGTTGCAGGGCCTGCACCTCACGAGCGGGGTCGACGTGCTGGTGGTGTTCGACGGCGACGGCACGCCGGCGTTCTCCAAGACGAATCGCCCGGGCGTGCGCGTGGTGTTCTCGCCCCCCGGCGAAGAGGCCGACTCGGTCGTGGTGGAGACGGTCGCCGCGATGCCGCTCGCCACGGCGGTCGTGGTCGCATCGTCCGACCGCTGGGTCCGCGAGCACGCGGAGACCTTCGGCGCCGTCGTGATCTCGGCGGCGACCCTCGTGTCGGTCCTGCGGAAGGGCTAGCCGGAGTCCCGAAAGACGCCGGCCTCGAGCCGTGAGTGTCACACCCCTGGTCGAGGATGACGCCGGGCGGAGGCTCACGACGTGACACGGAGGCCGGCGATCACTTGGAAGACATGCGGATGGAGAACCTGCGGATCGACTGCGACGAGTGCGTCATGCGCGACACGAACGCGTGCGACGACTGCGTCGTGAGCTTCATCGTCAAACGGGAGCCCGGCGACGCGATCGTCGTCGACGTCGCCGAGCAGCGCGCGCTCAGGGCGCTCGGCGACCGCGGTCTCGTTCCCCGCCTCCGGCACCGGTCACGGGCCGGATGAGCGCGCTCGATCTGCCGTCGCGCCTACTCGGGCTTGCCCGTCGCCAGCTTGAGCAGGTCCATCGCGCCGGTGCCCGTGGCCTTGATGCCCTGGGCCTTGATCGACACGTCCCAGCCCTCGGCCTGGCGGCGCAGGGCCCCGACCGTGCAGTTCTCGCGTCCGCCGAGCGTGGTGAACGGGTCGTACCTGAACAGCCGCATCGCGTTCGTGTGGGTGATCTTGTCGACCTCGTCGTCCGGGACGCCCGCCATCTGCTTCGTCACGAACTCGGGCGACTGCGGCCACGTGGAGTCGGAGTGGGGGTAGTCGCACTCCCAGGTGATCATGTCGATGTTCATGTGGTTGCGCAGCTCGATTCCCACCGGGTCGTCGATGAAGCAGATCACGACCTGCTCGTCGAGCACCTGGCTCGGGATCCGGTCGCCCATGTCCTGTCCGGTCCAGAAGCGGTGCCGCGCGTACGTGTAGTCGATGCGCTCGCGGAAGTAGGGAACCCAACCGATACCACCCTCGGAGAGCGCGAAGGTGAGGTTGCGGTACTTCTTCAGCGTGCGCGACCACACGAGGTCGGCCGCGGCCTGCACGATGTTGATCGGCGACAGGGTGATGAGCACGTCCATCGGCGCGTCGTCGGCGGTGATCACCATCTGCGACGACGATCCGATGTGCATGCACATCACGATGCCGAGGTCTTCGGCCACCTCCCAGAGCGGGTCCCAGTGGTCGCTGTGGATGCTCGGGTACCCGAGCTTCGTCGCGTTCTCCGAGAAGGTCATCGCGTACGCGCCCTTGGCCGCGACCCGGCGCGCTTCCGCGGCGCAGACCTCCGGGTCCCACAGCGCCGGCAGCGCGAGCGGGATGAACCGGCCCGGATACGCGCCGCACCACTCCTCGATGTGCCAGTCGTTGTACGCCTGCAACAGCGCGAGGCCGAGCTCGGGGTCCTTCTGCGCGGTGCGCGAGAACAGCTGGCCGGTGAACTGCGGGAACGACGGGAAGCACATCGATCCGAGCACGCCGTTCGCGTTCATGTCCTTGATGCGGTCGTGCACGTCGTAGCAGCCCGTGCGCATCTGGTCGAAGCTCTGCGGGTCCATCGCGTATTCCTCGGGCGGGCGGCCCGCGACCGCGTTCAACCCGATGTTCGGCATCTCCTGACCCTGGAACTGCCACACGTCGATGCCCGACGGCTTGCGCACGAGCTTCGGCGCCGCGTCCTTGAACTTCGCCGGCAGGTGCCGTTCGAACACGTCGGGCGGCTCGACGACGTGATCGTCGACGCTGACAAGAACGAGGTCTTCGGTGCGCATCTCGTGCTCCCTCCGGCCGGCCGTACCCAGACGTACCTGACGCCGATGTCAGCCTAGATCAGAAGGCCGCACCCCAGAAAGCAACCGCTCGGAGGCCCGCCGGCTCAGAACACGACCGGAAGCGCGTTCGGGGCGCGGAAGGTCATTCCGGTGATGTACGGCGTCTCGGCATCGGGGTCGATGCGCAGATCGGGCAGGCGGTCGAGGAGCCGGCCGACGACGACGCGCGTCTCCATGCGGGCGAGGTGCAGACCGAGACACATGTGCGGACCGAACGCGAAGGCGAGGTGCTGGCGCGGCGGGCGGAACATGTTGAACTCTTCGGGGTGCTCCCAGTACTTCTCGTCGTGGTTCGCGGAGCCCATGTTGATGACGATCGTGGCGCTGGCCTTCACCTCGATGCCCTCGACGACCGTGTCGCGGGTCGCGGTACGCATGATCGTGAGGAGCGGCGGTTCCCAGCGCAGGCCTTCTTCGATGGCCTGCGGCATCAGGTTGCGGTCGGCGCGCAGGGCATCGAGCTGGTCGGTATTGGTGAGCAGACCGAAGAGCAGGTTGCTCGACGAGCGGTAGGTCGTCTCGGCTCCGGCGGGGAGCAGCAGGCGGAGGAAGGCGATGATCTCGTCGTCGGTGAGCCGTTGGCCCTCGAGCTCGGCGGCGATGAGCACACTGATGACGTCGTCCTGCGGGTGCAGACGGCGCTCGGCGATGATCGCCGAGAAGTACTCGTGCAACGCCGCCGATGCGACGAGCCCGCGGTCCATGTCGAAGCCGACGCTGATGAGCTCGACGGCGAGGCGGTGGAACCGGGTGAGGTCTTCACGCGGCAGCCCGAGCAGGCGGGCGATCACGACGACCGGGAAGGGGAACGTGAGCTCGCGCACGAGGTCGGCACGACCTCGTGCGACGAAGCGGTCGATGTGCTCGTCGACGACCGATCGCACGAGCTCGGTCTCCCACCGGTCCATGGCCTTGCGGCTGAACGCCTGCTGCACGAGCGCGCGGTAGGTGTGGTGCTCGGGCTCGTCCATCTCGAGGATCGTGTGGCCCATGACCGCGCCGATGACGTCGGCGTAGCCGCTCGAGGAGAAGGTGTCGCCGTCGCGGAGCACCGTCTGCACGGCATCGAAGCCGAACGCGGTGTACACGTCGGGGAGATCGCTCGGGAACGACATTCCGTCGCCCAGGCCGACCATGTCGCTCAGGTCTTCCTTGAGGAGCGGGCTCGAGGCCCGGGCCAGGGCGAAGATCGGGTACGGGTTCTCGACGACCCCGATGCCCGCGCTGCGGTTGAAGTCCTCGAACGGGTCGTACTCGTCGGTTTCCTCGGCGGGCGTCAGGACGTCGTCGGTGGTCATCGAAAGATCTCCGGTCGCTGGGCCCACACACGAACGCACCGCGAGGTTACAAGACACATGCTTTGGTCCGATCGGGCGGGGGTCGCGTCGGGGGTCTCATCGGCCGGCCGGGGGCCGGGATCGCCGTCGGTTCCGGGGAAGCATCGCGTCGTCGCACCGCGTGGTCGCACCCCGTGGTCGCACCGTGTGGACGCGCCCCGCGGTACGGTCGGCCGCTCGACAGCGACCGCAGTGGGACACGGGCACGCCCACGCCGGAAGGAAGGGAACGGCGGTGAGCCATATCGACGCCGACCAGATCAATCTCGGCCTGTTGCTGCTCCGCGTGGCGGTCGGGGCGACGATGGTCGCCCACGGCTACAACCACTTCTTCCGGGGCGGCAAGATCGCGGGAACCGCGCGCTGGTTCGGGAGCCTCGGGATGAAGCCCGGGATCCTCCACGCGTGGCTCGCGAGCCTCACGGAGCTCGGCGCGGGCTCGATGCTCGTGCTCGGGCTCCTCACGCCGTTGGCGGCGGGCGCGTGCGCGGGCGTGATGTTCGTGGCGTGGATCACGAATCACCTCCGGAACGGCTTCTTCATCTTCCGGCCGGGTGAAGGCTGGGAGTACGTCGCGAACCTGGCCGTCGCCTCGTTGGCGGTCGGTGCGCTCGGGCCCGGGCGATGGTCGATCGACGACAAGATCGACTTCGCCATGCACGGCTGGAACGGCTTCGTCGCCGCCGTCGTGATCGGAGCGGGGGGCGCCGCGGCGCTGCTCGTGACGTTCTGGCGCCCGCCGGCGCGCGAAGCGAAGTCGTAGCTCGTCGGCGGGCGGCGCGGCTCAGTCGCCCGCGACGACCTCGACGGTCGCGAGCTCGGCGACGAGCAGCGGCACGACCTCTCGGTAGTCGCCGACGATGCCGATGTCGGAGGCTCCGAAGATCAGTGCCTCGGGCGCGGAGTTGATGCACAGCACGGTCCGCGCGGCGCGCACCCCGACCGCATGGTTGAACTTGCCGCTCGCCCCGATGCTCACGAACAGGCGCGGTGCGACGCTCCGGCCGGTGATCCCGATCTGGCGCGCGCGGGGGAGCCAACCCTGGTCGGTGACCTTGCGGGTGGCGCCCAGCTCGGCGCCGAGCGCATCGAGCAACGGGTCGAGCAGCGGGTAGTCCGACGGGTCGACCCCGACACCGATGCCGACGACCGCGTGCGCTTCGGCGAGCGTGTCGAGATCGTCGTCGCGCGTCCGGGCGAGCAGGCGGATGCGACCGCGGGGTTCGACGGTCCGAATCGACACTGACGCGGTCGACGCCCGCGGCGCGAGATGGGGGAGCATGCCGGCGCGCACCGTTGCCATCTGGACGGGCGAGCTCGCGGTGATCGCGGCGACGAGTTGACCGCCGAACGCCGGTTTCCACGCGACGAGCCGACCGTCGGCGACCTCGAGGCCGATCGCGTCGCCGGTGAGGCCGGCACCGAGGTGCGCGGCGGCGCGTGATGCCACCTCGCGTCCCCACGCGGTGCTCCCGACGATCACGGCCCACGGCCGGATCTCCTCGGCCCAGCCCACCAGTGCCGCGGCGACGTCTTCCTCCACCTGCGTGCCGCGCAGCGCGACGACTTCGTCCGCGCCGCACGGGCCGAGCACCTCGGGGTGCGGGTCGTCGACCGTGAGCGCGACGACGCGGCCGTCGACGGCCCCGGCGACGAGTGCCGCGGTCGCGAGCAGCTCCGTGGTGAGATGCGTGCGATCGGGTTCGACCACCACGCCGACCACCGGACCGTCCGGACGGCCCGCGGGCGGGACCTGCGCGCGGTCGTCGCCGGTCCCGGCCGACGACAACGCACCGCGACGGTGCAGCTCGGCGACGGCGCGGCGCACCTGCTCGGCGACGCCGACCTCGGGCCACGACACGAGCTCGCGTTCCTGCGCGACGACGCGGACCTCGCCGACCGAGGTTGGACTCGCGGCCTGCCCCCACGGTCCGGCACCCAGATCGGCCGCCCCGAGGCGGCGGATGCGCGCGGCGGTAACCGCTGCTCGCCCTTCGGGATCGACCTTGGCCGGCTCGCACAACCGCTCGGCACACGAGAGCACGGCGGGAAGCGCCAGCTCGGCCTGGAACCAGCCGTCGTCGTGCTCGCATCGGACCCCGAGCGTGTCGCCGTCGAGCGCGAGGTGGCGCACGCCGGTCATGAACGGGAGACCGAGCAGCTGTGCGAGCTCGGGCCCGACCTGGCCGGTATCGGCGTCGAGCGAGTTACGGCCCAGGAGCACGAGGTCGAACCGACCCTCGTGTCCGAGCGCGGCGGCCAGCGCCGAGGCCGTCGCGAGAGTGTCGCTCCCGGCGAACGCCGGGTCGCCGACGTGGACGCCGCTGATGTCGACGCCGCGCTCGAGGCCCCACGCGATGGACTCGCGCAGCGCGTCGTCGGCGGAGGGTGGACCGAGCGTGAACACGGTGACCGTCGAGCCCGGGCGCTCGGCGGCGAGCTCGCACGCCTTGCTCACCGCCCGACGGCAGTAGGCGTTGAGCTCGAGCTCGATGCCGTCGCGGACGAGGCGTCCGTCGGCTCCGAGCTCCATCTCCTCGAAACGGGGGATCTGCTTGACGAGAGCAGCGATGCGCACCCGCCGACCTTACAAGTGCGCGAGTGCGACCTAGATGGACGGCGCGAGCTCGGGCCAGCGGGCGACGACGGCGGGGTCGCCGACGATGTCGACGCCCGCGGCATCGGCGGGAAGGCGGCCCCAGAGGTAGAGCAGGAGCCCTTCGGCCGAGCCGCGGAACGCGACGTCGCCCTTGGCGTGCTCGCGGCGCAGGACTCGCTCTCCGGGGGCCGGGAACTCGACGAACCACTCGCCGTCGGTGTCGGTGCAGTGCACGTGCACGCTCTCGCCCGCGCCGGGCGAGGTGTGCAGCACGCGTTGGAGCCCGACGAAGATGTCGAGGAACTCGTCGATCGCGTCGGCCGCGAGCCGCGGATCGGCGGGAGCGATGTCGACCCCGGCGCCGCACTCGACGTCCCAGCGGTGCACGAGCGTCTCCAGGCTCACCCGCCGCGCCCAGAATCCGACCGTCTGGTCCTCGGGCCACCACGACCAGCACGGCTCGTCGGGCGCGGTCCGCTTCAGCTGACCGACGACGGCGGCGGTGCCCCCCGCGATCCACGGCCCGAGCGCGGGATCGGAGGCTGCGGGCTGCTCGAGCGTCTTGAACAGCGAGAAGTTCGCGGTCGGGCGACCCTCGATCACGTGAGCCATCACATGATGGAGCCCGCCGACGTGCCGGGCGCAGTCCTGCACCGTCCACGTGTCGGACCAGGGGATCGCGCCTTCGCGGTTCGCGGCGAGCGCGGCGACGATGCGATCGGAGTCGGCCTGGACGGCGGCGATGTAATCGGGACCTGTACTCATGCGGCTCCAACCTCCGGCATGCCCCCGCCTCCGGTCTGCGCCTGGCTACTCATGGAGATCGCACGATAGTCACGAGGGCGGCCAGCTGCTCCCGGTAGTGCGTGGGGGAGCGGTGCACGAAGCGCACGTTGAGGCCCGTCGCACCCGCGTCGCGCAGGCGCGTGATCTGCTCGGCGACCCGGTCGGGCTCGCCGATCGGATCGAGGGGATGCTCGTTCTGCAGCACGACCTCGACCGGCACCGCGCGAACCGACCACGCCTCGGTCTCGCGCGCCCGGGCAAGCATCGCGGCGATCTCGCCGCTGCTCAGGCCGAACGGAGCCCAGCCGTCACCGAGCTCGACCGCGCGTCGGAGCGACCGTTCCGTGCGCCCGCCGACCCAGAGCGGCACGCGCTCCTGGATCGCGCACGGATCCACCACGAACCCCTCGAAGTCGTAGAAGGCTCCGTGATACTCCGGCTGGTCCTGCGAGAGCGCGGCGCGAAGCGCGCGCATCGCGTCGTCGGCGCGCATCCCGCGATCCGCGAACGGAGCGTCGAGCAACGCGAACTCCTCGGCCAGCGAGCCGACTCCCACGCCGAGCACGAGGCGGCCGTCGCACACGCGATCGAGCGTGCCGTAGCGCTTCGCGATCTCGAGCGGATGGTGGTAGCCGAGCACGAGCACGTGCGTCGCGAGCTTGATCGTGGCGGTGCGCGCGGCGAGATAGCCGAAGGTCGCGAGCGGATCCCAGTACCGGGCGCCGCGCGTCTCGGCCACCTCGCTCGGGATCGCGACGTGCTCGCTGCAGGTGAGGTGGTGATAGCCGAGCCGTTCGGCCTCGCACACGATGTCGACGACGTCGGCAAGCGTTGCCGTCTCCTCCCACCGCGCGTGCGCGCGCGGCAGCAACGTGAGCACCGGCGTCACGATGCCGAGCTTCATGCTCATGGTCGCGTACGCGTGCGCTTCACGGTTCGGCGCGCACTGGGATCGGCGGTTGCGTCCGCTCCGGGCGCGGTCATTTCCCGCTACTTCTTCGGCAGCAATGCGCGGTCGGCGATGATGTTCTTCTGCACCTCGGTGGCGCCGGCGCCGATCGACGTGTAGCGCTGGAAGCTGTAGAGGCGCGTCCACGTACCGCCGTCGACCGCGTCGGGCCCGCCGCGGGCGAGCAGGCCGGCCGGACCGAGCAGGTCGATCGCGAGCTCGGCGAGGTACTGCGCGAGATGGCTCCATTGCAGCTTCGCGAGCGGCACCTCGGGCCAGTTCTTCTGGCCCTTGATGATCTTGGTGAGCGCCCGGTAGTTGAGCAGCTTCGTGAACTCGATCTGCGTGTACGCGCGCGCGATGCGATCGCGGATCTCGGGATCGTCGAGGGCGCCGGGATTCACGGCCCGCGCGGTGGAGATCATCGCCCGCAGGTCTTGCGCCATCGTGATGGCGAGACCGGAGGTGCCGACGCGCTCGTGGCCGAGCGTGCCCATCGCGACCTGCCAACCCTCGCCTTCGCCGCCGAGGCGGTGCGCGACCGGGATCCGCGCGTCGGTGAAGAACACCTCGTTGAACATCTCGTCGCCGGTGAGATCGCGGATCGGGCGGCACTCGATGCCCGGCGTGTCCATGTCGACGATGAACGCGGTGATGCCCTCGTGCTTGCGCTTCTCCTCGATCGACGTGGGATCGGTGCGCAGCAGGAACAGGCCCCATTTCGCGAGGTGCGCAGTGGAGATCCAGATCTTCGTGCCGTTGACGACGTACTCGTCGCCGTGGAGGATCGCCATCGTGCGCAGGTTCGCGAGATCGGAACCCGCCTGCGGTTCGGAGAAGCCCTGGCACCAGTGCTCGTCGGCCGAGAGGATGCCCGGCAGCCATTGGTTCTTCTGTTCGTCGGTGCCCCAACGGATGATCATCGGGCCGATCTGCCACAAGCCGTTTGCGTTGTAGATGCCCGGCGCGCGACGTGACGCCATCACCTCGGAGTAGATGACGTTCTGCGCCGGCGTGGCTTCGCGACCGCCCCACTCCTTCGGCCAGTTGATGCACGCCCAGCGTCCTTCGTTGAGCCGACGCTGCCAATCTCTGCGACGCTCCTGCCTGCGCTCGACGCCCGCCGGCCGCGCGCCGCCGGCATCGTCGTCACCGCCCCAGTCGGCGAGGAACTTCGGCAGGTTCTCGTCGAGCCAGGCGATCAGCTCGGTGCGAAATGCTTCGTCTTCGGTGGTGTAGGCGAAGTCCATGCCGAGGTGACACTAGCGTCAGGAAACGGGCCGGGACTAGCGTCGGATCGGCATGGATTTCACCTTTTCGGACGACCAGGACGCGCTGCGCGAGAGCGTGCGCGCGTTCCTCTCCGATCAGGGAATGGGCTACGTGCGGGCGATGGTCGACGACGAACGCGGCTTCACCGACGAGGTGTGGTCGGCGATGACCGCGCTCGGGTGGCCGGGCTTGTTGGTGCCCGAAGCGAACGGTGGTGTCGGCCTCGGGCTCGTCGACATGGTGGTGGTGCTCGAGGAGATGGGTCGCTTCCCGTTCCCGGGTCCGTACTTCTCGTCGGCGGTGTTCGCGACTCTCGCGGCGAAGCATCTCGGCGCGTCGGATCTGCTCGCGCGGGTCGCGGGCGGGGAGCGACGCGGCACCGTCGCGATCGAGGAGTTCGGCCACGGCGATGTGGTCGATCGCGTGCGTACACGATCGCGTCGCAAGGGTGGCGACTGGGTCGTGACCGGGCTCAAACCGACGGTGCTCGACGGGCACACCGCGGATTGGGCCGTCGTCGTGGCGAGAACCGAAGAGGGCATCGGGTCGTTCCTGCTCGAACGCCCGGGCGCGACATCGGTCCCGGGGCTCGACCCGACCCGCAAGATCGCGCGGCTCGAGCTCGACGATCGTGTCGTCCACCGCATCGGGCCCGACGGCGATCACAGCGCACTCTGGCGGCGCGTTGTCGATGACACCGCGGTCATGCTCGCGGCCGAGCTCGTGGGCTCGTCCGAGCAGGCCCATCACCTCGCGGTCGAGTACGCGAAGGTGCGCGTGCAGTTCGACCGGCCGCTCGCGTCGTTCCAGGCAATCCGGCACAAGGCCGTCGACATGCTGCAGCGGGTCGAGCTCGCCCGGGTCGGCACGCACTACGCGGCGTGGACCTCCGACGCGGAGGATCCTGCGCGTGAGCGTGCGGCGGCGATGTGCAAGGGATTCGTCGGCGAAGCCGCGGTCTTCGTGTCGGGCGAAGACATCCAGATCCACGGCGGTGTCGGCTTCACCTGGGACTGCGATGCGCATTTCCACTTCAAACGAGCCAAGGCCAGTGACGTGATGCTCGGCGGGAGTGGTGTGCACCGTGGCCGCCTCGCCGATCTCGTGCTCGGCTGAGCCGCTCCTCGAAGGGCGCGATCAGCCCGCCTCGCGGCGCCGCCCGACGACGACCGTCTGGGGCCCCGCGTGCGTGATCGGGGAGCGAACCCGCCCGCACCATCGCGCCCTGGCGTCAGTCACGAGGCGCCCCGAGGGCTGGAAAGTGATTGGAAGTCCTGCCGGACCGTCGAGACGATCGGCGACCGCTTGCCGGTTTCGAGGAGTGGGATCGAGTCGCAGAATTCGATGTCGATCTTCGTCTCGTGTCCGACGAAGCGACGCAGCTCCTTCATCATGGCGTCGAACTCGGATTGCGTGAAGCGACGGTTCTTGACGATCTTCAGCAGGAACTCGCCGGGGATGTCCTGGCGAATCTGGAAGAAGCGCACCGCGTGCTCGTAGTCCTTGAAGAAGTGGAGGAAGAGGGCGCCCGGGAGCCACGAGCCGTTGGCGCAGTGGACGATGGCCTGGGTCCGGCCCTCGATCCTCCCGATGCGTGAGAGGTGACGGCCGCACGGGCACGGTTCGGTCTCGTCGACCGCGACGGCGAGGTCGCCGATGCGGTAGCGGATCAGCGGAACCGAGAAGTTCGAGAGGTCGGTGATCACCACCTCGCCGATCTCGCCCGGTCGGGCCGGTCGGTCGTCGACGAGCAGCTCGACGATGTACGACTCGTCGACGACGTGATGATCCGGTGAATGCCCGCACTGGTACGCGATGCCCGAGAACTCACGAGCGCCGTACTTGTCGAAGACCTTCGTGTGGAATCCGGTCTCGATGATCTCCCGCGCGTTGTCTGGGAGTGCCTGGGCGGAGGACATGATCGCCTTCGGCGAAAAGCCAGGGCGCCCGCCCTCGCGCACGTAGGTGGCGAGGAAGTTGAGCGACTCCGCGTAGCCGTCGACGAGCACGGGCCGGTGCTTGCGGATCGCGTCGATGAACCGTTCGATGTTCTCGGCGTCGATCTCGAACGCGGGGATGAACAGCCGGCGCATGAAGAGGGCGTCGATGCGTTCGCGGATCACTTGTGACCGGGTCATGCCCAGCGTCTGGTGCCAGAGTCGGGCCTGACGGTCGCCGAAGCGCCAGCCGGTCCACTCGGAACCCCGCAGCGTCGAGGCCATCCGGACCTCGAGTTGGTACCGGTCGGCGTAGGTGGTGAACGGCTCCCCCGTTGAGCCGCTCGTCGAGATCTTCAGCATCTCGCGCTTGCGGTGATTGTCGGCGAAGAGCCCGAAGTAGAGGTGCCGGCGTACGTCGTCCTTCGACAACATCGGGAGCCGGTGGATGTCGTCGAGCGAGCTCAGCTCGAGCGGGTGCACACCCGCGGCGCGCATCGCGTCGCGATAGAACGGCACGTGCACGTACGCGTGTTGCAGCAAACGCTGGAGCTTGTGGAGTTGGAGCGCCTCGAGGTCGTCCTTCGGGAGCCATTCGGTCTCCTTGAGGTCGAGGTAGATCTCGCGTGCGGAACCTCGAATGAGCCACTTGTGCAGCGGCATCGTCGCGAAGTACGTCTCGAACCAGATTCGCCGCCAGCCGCGATACGGGTGACGGCCCGGCCGTGGCCGGGTCGGCGTCGGCGTCGGCGTCGGCACGATCGCCTTGTTGCGCCGCCGGCGCGCGCCGAGACGGAACTCGGTGAGCGACGGAAGGAAGTCGAGCAACGCCTCCAGGCTCACGCGCAGCGACCCGGTCGCGAGGAACGACTCGCCGGCGTAGCGGCTCTCGAACAGCGTCTCCACCTCGAGGATCGAGTAGCCCTTGGCATGAGCCGCGACCGAGACGAAGGTCTGGAAGTGGCGGTAGCGCTTCTCGTGGGTGATGACGTCGTCGATGACCGACTTCGGTCCGAGCACGAATCCCGACTTGCTGTCTTTCGCGCGCATCCCGAACGCCAGGTTGAGCAGGCCGTTCAGCGCTCTGGAGAAGAGCAGCCGCGAATCGCGGAGCCGCCCGATGCTCGAGCGTGTGCCCTGCGCCAGATCGGCCGCGCTCTCGAGCAGCCGGAGGTACAGCGTGACGACCTCTTCGGGAGGGTTCTGCAGGTCGCCGTCGATGAGGCACACGTACGTGCCACGCGCCGCATCGACGCCCGAGCGCCAACTCGCCGCGATTCCCCGGTTGCGCACGTGGTGCACGCACTGCACCGTGTCGCCGTATTCGTCCTCGAGTGCTTCGACCACCTGGGCCGTGCCGTCGGTGCTGCCGTCGTCGACGACGATCAACTCGGTGGTGATCCCCGCCTCCTTCACGGCTGCGAAGAGCCGTTCCGCGAGGAGCGGCAGGTTGGCCTCCTCGTTCAGGCACGGGCACACCACGCTCACCGCGAACCGATCAGGCACGCTCCGACCTCCCAAGCCATTCCCAACAGCGACGTACACCGGTCTCGATCGGGGTGGAGGCCGTCCAGCCCAGCTCCCTCGCGGCCACGGCCGGATCGCCGACGCGTCGCGATCCCGCAGTCCAGTCGGGAGGGCACATCCGCGGCGAGCGCCGGCTGCCGCTCGCGTCCAGCATCGCCGCCGTGAGTGCGTTGACCGTGGTTCCCTTGCCCGACGAGACGTTCAGCGTCTTGCCGTCGTGCTCCGGCGCGGCCAGCGCGAGGAGCGCGGCGATGGCGTCATCGACATACACGTAGTCGAGCGACTGCTCGCCGTCGCCGTACACGGTGGGTTCCTCGTCGCGCGCCAGTCGTTCGA
>DAIQOP010000344.1:0-2604 GCA_036787815.1 Actinomycetota bacterium | reverse complement strand
GTGACGCGGTGCCGCTCCGCGCCGGCCACGTTGTGCACGTAGTGGAGCCGGCCGTCGAGCACGGAGAAGCTGAAGCCGCCGAGCACCGACCCGAGCGCGAGCAACACTCCTTCGGGGGCCGCACCCTCGGCGATGTCGACGAAGGCCGTGATCGTGTGCGAACGATTACGCACGTTGACCGCGACGTCTTCGGGCACGAGCGCGCCGAACGGGTAGTACGTGTACCTGCTGCGGCTCTGCGCGCGACGGGGCCGGGGGTTGAGGAGCGCGGCGAGGGGGCGGTTGTCGAGCGGCAGCACGTGGTACGCCTCGGCCTGCACCCACCAGAGATCGATGAGCTCCTGCAACTTCTCGGGATGTTCCGCCGCGAGGTCGGTGCACTCACTGAGATCGTCGGCGACGTGGTACAGCTCCCACACGTCGTCGGCGAACGGGGCGTCGGGGTCGAGGCCGTCGTCGTACATGTGGCCGAGCGGCTTGAACGTCACGGCCTTCCAGCCGTCGTGATAGATCCCGCGACTCCCGAGCATCTCGAAGTACTGGGTGCGATGACGCTCGGCGGCGTCGGGGTCGTCGAAGAGGTAGGCGAAGCTCGTTCCTTCGATCGGCGACGCGACGACGCCACCGACCGATTCGGGCGGCGCGATCCCCGCGAGCTCGAGCAGCGTCGGCGTGACGTCGATCGCGTGCACGAACTGGTGGCGGATCTCGTCGCGCGCCCGTATCCCGTTGGGCCAGTGCACGATTGCCGGATCGGCCACTCCGCCCTCGTGCACCTCGCGCTTCCAGCGCTTGAAGGGGGTGTTGCCCGCCATCGTCCAGCCCCACGGGTAGTTGTTGTGCGCGCTCGGACCGCCGATCTCGTCGATGCGGGCGCGCAGCTCGCGCCGCCCGGCGGCCATGCCGTTCCACACCCGTGCGTCGTTGATCGACCCGCGCGCACCGCCCTCCGCGCTCGCGCCGTTGTCGGACACGAGCATCACGATCGTGTCGCCGAGCTCGCCGAGCTCGTCGATGAACGACAGCACCCGCCCGATCTGCTGGTCGGCGTGCGCGAGGTACGCGGCGAAGCACTCCATGAACCGGGCCGCGACGCGTTGGTCGTCGACCTTGAGGTCGGTCCACGCGGGCACCCAGCTCGGCCGCGGCGAGAGCTGCGTCGCGGCGGGGAGCAGGCCCATCGCCTTCTGGCGGGCGAAGGTCTGCTCTCGCCACACGTCCCAGCCGGCATCGAACCGACCGCGGTACTGCTCGATCCACTCGCCTGGTGCGTGATGAGGGGAGTGGCACGCGCCCGTCGCGAAGTAGAGGAAGAACGGTTGGTCGCCGTCGACCGCGCGCAGGTCGCCGAGGAAGGTGATCGCGCGGTCGGCGAGATCCTCGCTGAGGTGGTAGCCGTCGGCCACCGATCGCGGCGCGGTGACGCTGTGGTTGTCGTGATAGAGCGACGGCACGAACTGGTGGGTCTCGCCGCCGTGGAATCCGTACCAGCGCTGGAAGCCCCGACCCAATGGCCACGACGCGCGCGGCGCGGCCATGTGGGTTTCGTCTTCGGGTGTGAGGTGCCACTTCCCGACGGCGTAGGCCGCGTATCCGCGCTCGGCGAGGATCTCCGAGACGAACACGTTCTCGCGCGGGATGCGGCCCGAGTAGCCCGGATACCCGACGGCGAGATCGGCGACCCGCCCCATGCCGTTGGTGTGGTGGTTCCGCCCCGTCAGCAGGCAGGCCCGCGTGGGTGAGCAGAGCGAGGTCGTGTGGAAGTTCGCGAGCCGGATACCACCCGCCGCGAGGCGGTCGATGTTGGGAGTCGCGATGTCGGATCCGTAGCAGCCGAGCTGCGCGAACCCGACGTCGTCGAGCACCACGAGCGCGACGTTCGGTGCACCGGCCGGTGGCGCCGGCTCGGGTGGCCACCACGGCGTCGACTCCCGCCACGTCGGCCCGATCACCCCTGCGAACTCCGGTGTGCGATCCATCGCCCCAGCCTCGCGTATCCCAGCGCGCGTCGAGCGCGCCCGCGGGCTGCATGGTTGCGGGGTCCGCGTGGCGTCGACAGACTGACGAAATGCAGCCTTCGTTCCGTTCTCCACCGCGTGTCGCCGCCGCGCTCGCGCTTCTGGTGCTCGCGTCGTGCAGCGGCGGCGGCGCGAAGTCGACGGCGGCCACCAAGGCGACCGGCGGCAGCGCGTCGAGCGCGCCCGTCACCACGTTGGCGCCGGCCGTCGCGGCGAAGGCGTACGAGCAGGCCGGGCCGAACCCGGTCGGCGTGACCACCTACACGTTGCCGACCGGCAACCAGGTGGAGGTCTGGTATCCCGCGGTGGCGGGCACGACCGGCACGATCAGCTACGACGCGCGCGACTTCACCCCGGCGTCCATCAAGGCGCTGCTCACTGCGAACATCCCGGCAGAGTTCAGCTATCCGGGCGGGCGCGACGCGAAGGTCGCCGCCGGCACGTACCCGCTCGTGCTGTTCAGTCACGGCTTCGCGGGTTTCCGCGTGCAGTCGTCGTTTCTCACGTCGCACCTCGCGTCGTGGGGGATGATCGTGGCGTCGCCCTTCTGCACGCGAACACCAAGCCCCATCGAGACGCCGCGCGA
>DAIQOP010000143.1:3358-9560 GCA_036787815.1 Actinomycetota bacterium | reverse complement strand
CCGAACGGGCGCAGGTCGACGAGCATCAAGTGGTTGTCGGTGCCACCCGAGACGATGCGCAATCCTTCGGCCGCCAGGCCCTCGGCGAGCGCCCGGGCGTTGACCACGATGCCGGCCGCGTACTCGCGGAAGCTCGGCTGCGCGGCCTCGTGGAACGCGACCGCCTTCGCGGCGATCACGTGCATCAGCGGACCGCCCTGAAGACCCGGGAACACGGCCTTGTCGACGGCCGACGCGAAGTCGGAACGGCACAGGATCGCGCCGCCCCTCGGTCCCCGCAGCGTCTTGTGCGTGGTGAACGTGACGATGTCGGCCGCCGGCAGCGGCGACGGGTGCGCGCCGCCGGCGATGAGGCCCGCGATGTGGGCCGCGTCGACAAGCATCAGCGCGCCGACGTCGTCGGCGATCGACCGGAAGGCGGCGAAATCGATGACGCGCGGGTAGGCGGTCGCGCCCGCGACGATGAGCTTGGGACGGGACTCCTTCGCGAGGTCGCGGATCGCGTCGTAGTCGAGGGTCTCGGACTCGTCGTCGACGCCGTACGCGACGAAGTCGTACATGCGCCCGCTGAAGTTCACCGGCGATCCGTGCGTGAGGTGGCCGCCCTGGTCGAGCCGCATGCCCATCACGCGGTCGCCGGGTTGCAGCACGGCGGTGAACGCGGCCTGGTTGGCGTTCGCGCCCGAGTGGGGCTGCACGTTCGCGTGTTCGGCCCCGAAGAGCTCGCACACCCGCGTGCGGGCCAGCTCTTCGGCTTCGTCGACCACCGCGTTACCGCCGTAGTACCGCTTGGCGGGGTAGCCCTCGGAGTACTTGTTGGTGAGCACCGAGCCCTGGGCCTCGAGCACCGCCGGCGACGTGAAGTTCTCCGACGCGATCAGCTGGATCGTCGTGTTCTGCCGCTCGCCTTCGCGGCGGATGATGTCGGCGATCTCCGGATCGGTCTCGTTGAGCGGAGTGGTCATCGGGGGGTCTGCTCCTCTTCCTCGATCGCGGCGATCTGCTCGATCCGCTGGACGTGACGGCCACCTTCGAACGGGGTCGCGAGCCAGACGCCGAGGATCTCCTCGGCCAGCTCGAAGGCGACGATGCGCGCACCGATCGCCAACACGTTCGCGTCGTTGTGGGCCCTGCTCATGCGGGCCGTGTAGAGATCGTTGCAGAGCGCGGCGCGCACGCCGTGCACCTTGTTGGCCGCGATCTGCTCGCCCTGGCCACTGCCCCCGAGCACGATCCCGCGCTCCGCGCCGCCGGACGCGACCTCGCGGCCCACCGCCGCGCAGTACTTCGGGTAGTCGACGGGCGCCTCGGAATCGGTCCCCAGATCGACCACGTCGTGACCCCGCGAGCCCAGCACCTGGGCCAGACGGGCCTTCAGCGCGAAGCCTGCGTGGTCGGAGCCGATGGCGATCTTCACGACGCTCATTATGTCGCGCTCGTACTTACTCGCTCGCTCCTTCGCTGGGGCGCCTTCGGCGCGGGGGCTCGTTCGCTCGCTGGCGAGCTCGACGCTCGCTTCGCTCCCGCCTTCGCCGCATGGGAACGGCACGTCGAGGAGTGTCCGTCCCCTCGCTCGCTTCGCTCAGGGGGAGGGTGGCGGTGCGGGGAGGCCGGCGGGGTCTTCGAGGAAGTTCGAGGGGGTGGGCGATTCGCCCCGCACCTCACGCAGCACGCGGGTCCCGAGGCTGAAGAGCTCCTCGAAGTACCGCTTGGCCTGCAGCGCGAGCATCCCGACGCTCAACAGCATCACCGCGCCGGCGGCGAGGAAGATGCCCGCCATGTAGGTGACCCGCGCGTGCTCGAAGTGGTGCGGCAGCGCGAACGAGAGCGTGACGAGCGCGGCGACCGTGACGCACAACCCTGGCGCGATGAAGAACGCGAACGGCCGGAAGAAGAACGCGGAGATCAGCGAGCGGATCGTGCCGTTGGCGAGGCGCACGGTGGACCGCCGCGGGAGGTGCTCGATCACCGTCCAGTCGAGATGGCCGGGGATCTCCTCGATGCGGGCCCGCAGCAACTGGGCCTTGTAGATGATCTCGGTGTTCACCTCGGTACCCATCGCCTTGAGGTTCAGCGAGGCGATGAAGCGCCGGTCGTACGCACGGACCATCCCGGTGAGGGTGCGGATGCGTCCGCTCGCGGCGATGGAGAGGATCTGGTTGGCCGTGCGCGACGCGAGGTTGCGGATCGGCGGCACCGCGGTGGTGCGTCCGCCCCGCATGTAGGGCGACGCGATCACGACCCGCGCCTGCGTCTTGTCGATCGTGTCCAGCAGGCGGCCGATGTGATCCGCGCTGTAGCTGAGATCGCAATCGATGACGACGAGGTAGTCGGTGGTGCAGCTGTTGAACGCGGTGCGCAGCGCTTGGCCGAGCATGAAGTTGACGCGGTGGCGCAGCACGCGGATGTGCGGGTCGCGGGTGGCCATCTCCTGGGCGAGGAACCCCGTGCCGTCGGTGCTGCCGTCGTCGACGACGACGATCTCCCACCCGTACCGATCGTCGAGCGTGTGCATGTAGGCGACGAGCGAACGGAGCGTGTCGAGGATGATCGCCGACTCGTTGTACGCGGGGACGATCACCGACACCGACGGTTTCACCGGCGGCTCCCCGCGGGCGCGGAGTGGCGAGCCGGTCGGCGCGCGCCGGGCACGACCACCGGGAGCGGGGAACCGGCGACCGACGCCGCGTGCTCGCCGACCGTGCAGACCTCGAAGCGCTCCGAGAGCAGCGCCAGGAAGCCCGAGACGAGCTCCCGCTTCTCCCTGCCGCTCATCGCCATGCCGGGGAAGAAGGACAGCGAGCCCACGTCGTCGGCTCCGAGGAGGTCGAGCGGATGCAGCAGGATCGACGGCGCGACGCGCGCGGTGCGGCACGCGAGCAGCGCGGTCCGGAAGTACGCGCGCGCGAGCGCGGGCGAGCGCCCGGCGAGGTAGAGCAGGTACGACACGTGGAAGGGCACCCGTAACCCGGGCAGGGTGGTCACCGGGATCTCGACGATGCCCTCGGCGCCGACGTCCCATCGGTAGGGGTTCAGCGGGCGCAACGCCTCGCTCGCGCTGCCGAAGAGGTCGCCCCGCTCTTCGCGTTGGCGGGCGTCGAGCCGGGCCGAGCGGAAGTAGAAGGCGCGCGCGAGCGGGCCGATGACGGTCGGAAGCGTCGACGCGTCGTACAGGTACCGGCGTTCGACGAGCACCTCGAGCACCGTCGGCGACAGGCTGTAGCCGGGGCCGCGGAACCCGACGGGGACGATCCCGGTCACCTCGGCCAGCGCGTCCTCGGCCCGCGACAGCTCGTCGCGCACCTGCTCCACGGAATAGCGGTGCAACCACGGTTCGTGATGGAAGGAGTGGTTGCCGATCTCGTGGCCGGCGTGCGACAACGCCGCGATCGCGTGCTGGTTGCGCTCGAGCGCGGCGTCCTGGCCCACGACGAAGAAGGTGATCGTGAGATCGAGCGAGGCGAGCAGATCGAGCGCTCGAGGCACCGCGACGTCGAGGTAGGACGGCAGCGCCTCCCACTGCGGGTCACCGTGGGTCTTCAGGTACGACCACTCGTTGTCGAGGTCGAGCGACAGGCTGGCGAGCGGTTTCATCGCCCCTCACGGTACCGGCACGGGGTGTTCGGAATGACGTTGCTCATGCCGGTTGCCACGCCGACGTGCGCGGGCGCGGCGATTCGGTACCGGGTCCGAGCCGGCGCGCGGCCCGCTCGGCGAGGGCGATCGCCTCGTCGACGTTGAGCGTGCCGTTCACGATCTGCGCGCTCCCACAGAGGTGGATCCCGGGCTGGCTCGAGTGGAGCGGCGGGACGCGCTCCGAATAGCGGAGCGTCGAGAGCGCGAAGACCTGGCGCACGCGCGACACGCGGAACGCGAGCACGTCGTCTTCGACGAGCTCGGGATAGAGGTCGAAGAGTGCGGGCAGGAACTGGGCCCTGACGTCGTCGTCGCTCGCGTCGAAGAACGGGTCGTCGGGCGGCAGGTACTTGGGTAGGTACACGAGCGTGTGGCCACCGAACTGCGCGCGGTCGACGAGCGACGACATCTCGATGACGGTGGTGAACGGCACGTCGTCGGCGATGTACGTGAGGTAGTAGCCCGCGAGCGGGCGGCGGAGCACGAGCGACGCGCACACGATGCCCTGGTAGCGCGTGCGCTCGAGGCGCGCCGCCTCGGCCGGAGCGAGGCGCGGGCACAACCGAGCCGCGAGCGGCGCAGCAGTGGTGACGACGACGTCGTCGAACTCGTCGACCACACCTCCGGAGCGCGTGACCTCGACGCGGCCGTCGACCGACTCGACGCGCTCGACGCGTGCCCCGAGCTCGATGTGCACGCCTTCGGATCGTAAGAGCGCGCCGAATCGATCGAGCACACGTGCGTACCCACCGGGCACGTAGCCGAAGCGCTCTTCCTTGAGGCCCGAACGGCGCGCCGCGTAGAGCCGCTGGATGGTCGCCCAGAGGAACGCGGCCGACGTCTCGGTGTACGCGTCGCCGAGCTTGGCGCGCAGCTGCGGCAGCCAGAATCGCTGGAACGCGTGCCCACCGGAGAGTTGGCGCAACCACGTCTCGACGTCGATCTGCTCGAGCTTGCGCCAGTCGGTGACGCGCGATCCGTACCAGATCGTCGCGCCGAGGCGAACCTTGTCGACGAGGTTGAGCGCGGGAAGGCGCAGGAACTCCAGCGCGTTCGACACCGACGACATCCGGCCTTCGCTGTAGTAGCCGGTGCGGGTGAGTACCCACTGCACCTCGTCGTCGAGACCGAGCTCCGCGAGGATGCCGCGCGTGTGCGCGTCGGAGAGCAGGGTGACGTGGTAGTGACGGTCCCAGACGATCGGATCCTCGCCGTCGATCGGCAGGCTCCACGCGCTCGCGAGCCCTCCGAGCGTCGGTGCGGCCTCGTACAACGTGACCGGTCGCCCCTGTTGCGCGAGCCGGTGCGCGAGCGTGAGGCCGAGCATCCCGCCGCCCACGATCGCGATCGTGCGCCGTTCCTCGGCCTCGTGGTTCGTGCTCACCGGCGTGGTCACCGGCGTGGTCATCGGCGCGCTCCCCCGTGGGCCGACGCGTCGAGCTCCTCCACCACGGCACCGGCGACTCGGTAGCGCCGCCCGCACGCGTCGCAACGGCCCTCGGCATCGTCGGGAGCGCCGGTGTGAGGGAAGCGCCAGACGGGCTCACCGCACCGGCAGACGATCGCGATCGGGCGCGCCGGGCTACCGGCGACGAGATGGAAGGGCTCGACATCGCGCGTCACGACGCTGCCCATCCCCACCATCGCCCACCGCCCGATCGTGATCCCGCAGCCGATCGTGGCTCCGGCGCCGATGCTCGCACCCTGCGCGACGAGCGTCGCGAGCGTGTGCTCGTCGGCATCGGAGTCGCGCAGCGCCCGCAGCTCGGGGTCGGTGCCCCGGGGATACCGGTCGTTGGTGAAGATCGTTCCTGCACCCACCATCACACCATCTTCGATCGTCACGCCGGTGGGCACGTACACCATTGCGTTGAGCTTGACGAGGTTGCCGACCACGGCGTCGGGGCCGAGATACGTCTTCTCCCCGATGATGCAGTCGTGGCCGATCCGCGCACCACGGCGCGCGTGCACATCGGCCCAGACTGCCGTGCCCGCGCCGATCTCGACACCGGCTTCGATCTCGGCCGTGGCATGGATGCGTGGGGCAACCGGGTCGCTCACGAGCCTCCCGTTCTCGAGGAGCGAGACCGTCGGTGGTGGTGACGGCCGGGTTTGCGAATGTCGGTCAGGCGACTTCGGCGGCGCGTGCGGTGGAGTCGCCGACGATGCGCACCGGCGGGGTTGCGACGGTCACCCATTGCCGCCGGGTGATCGAACGGTAGGCGGCGGCGATCACGTCGACCGATGCGATCGCGTCGTCGGCGGTAATCAGCAGGCGTTCCCGGCCGCGCAACGCCCGGGCGAAGTTGAGGATCTCGGCCCGCATCGCGGCGACCTTGTCGTAGCCGGGCCCGAAGACCGTCCACTCCTTCGCGCCCGCCTTGCGGTAGCGCGACACCTTCCAGCCGACCTCGATGGTCCCCTCGCTGCAACAGATGCGCACGAAGTAGTCGACCGACTTGTCGATGCTCCACGACAGGTCGACGCTGCCGAGCACGTCCTGTTCGGTCCGCAGGAACATCTGCGCCGTGTCGTTGGAGGCGGCGAAATACGCCTCGAACAGCTT
>DAIQOP010000143.1:0-3348 GCA_036787815.1 Actinomycetota bacterium | reverse complement strand
CCGCTTGCCTTCGACGGCGTGCACGTCGGAGATCCGGCCGAGGAAGAACCGGGCGATGTCGACGGAGTGGGTGCCGTTGTCGATCAGCACTCCGCCGCCGGAGATCTCGGGCCGGGCGTTCCAACGTCCGCCCATCGACACACGCGAGGCGAACACGTTCTCGAACAGGATCGGCTCGCCGAGCGCGCCCGAGTCGAGGATGTCGCGGGCGCGGTGCATGTCGTCGACGTAGCGAAACTTGGCGGCCATCGTGACGGTGACCGAAGCGGCGTCGGCCAATGCGATCAGGCGGCGGGCCTCGCCGGGCTTCACCGCGAAGGGCTTCTCGCACAGGACCGGCACACCCAGCCGCACGAAGTACTCCGCCAGCTCCACGTGCGTGGCGGGTGGCGTGCAGAGGATCACGCCGTCGAGCGCTGTGCCGTCGGCGAGGGACTCGACGTCGCCGAAGCTGCGGCACCCGAGCGTCGATGCGGCCGCGTTCGCGGCTTCGGAGCGCGGATCGGCGACTCCGACCGCGACGGCCTCGTCGAGATCCGCGAGCACCTGCACGTAGGCCTGGGCGATACCGCCCGCACCGACGAGACCGAATCGCAGCGGCGCGCTCACGCGAGCCCGCCCGAGAGCCGGCCGACCGCGTCGGCGATGCACTCGCCGAGGGCCTCGACGTGGTCGTGGGTGTAGCGCTCGTTCCAGGGAAGCACGAGCACGTGCTCGAGCGCACCGAAGGTTCCGGGGAACCGTTCGGGCGAGTAGTCGAGGGCTTCCGGGCGGGCGAGCGTGAACGGCCAGCGGCTCGAACCGAAGGTCTTCTGGTGGACGAACACGCCACAGCGGAACGCCGGCTTCTGGATGTACCGCGGCCCCGACGCGATGCCGCCGAGCTTGAGCTCGGCCGCGAGAGCGCCCGGGCCACCCGGAACGACCGCGGGATCGACGATCAGCGCGTAGCGCCAGTAGCTGTGGACGTCGCCGGGCGCGGGCTCCGGAACCGTGAGGCCGGGCACGTCGGCGAGCATCGCGTTGAGGTGCACCGCGTTCGAGATGCGGACGGCCACTCCCGCGTCGAGCTTCTCGAGCTGCGCGCGGCCCACCGCGCCCTGCAGCTCGCTGAGGCGGTAGTTGAGCGCCAGGAAATCGTGGTCGGTCGGCGAGGACCAGTAGTCCCACGCCTTGTTCACGTAGCGGCGCATGTGGTGCCCGAGCTCGACGTCGTCGCTGACGACGAGGCCGCCCTCACCGGTGGTGATGTGCTTGCCCTGTTGGAGGCTGAAGCAACCGATGCGCCCGATCGAACCGACGAGCCGTCCACCGCTGCGGGCGAGGAACGCCTGCGCGCAGTCTTCGATCACCGGGATGCCGTGCCGCGCGGCAACGGCCTCGATGCCGCGCATGTCGCACGGCAGGCCGAACAGGTGGGTCGCGATGACGGCCCGGGTGCGGTCGGAGATGGCCGCTTCGACGGTGTCGGCGGTGACGTTCATCGTGACCGGGTCGACATCGGCGAACATCGGGACGACGCCCTGGTAGAGCAGCGGCGCGAGCGCGCCCATGTCGGTGATGGCGGTCGTGACGATCTCGTCACCGGGCTCGGGGTCGACGGCCGCGACCGCGACATGCACCGCGGCGGTGCCGGACGCGCACGCGACACCCACCTGCACACCGAGCATCTCGGCGAAGCGGGTCTCGAGCGCCGAGACGTGTGAACCCTTGGTGCTCGTGAGCGTGCCGCTCGCGATCGCGTCGCGCAGGAGCTCGACCTCTTCGTCGCCGAGCGAACGCCCGGACGCGTCCTGATCCGATGGCAGCACGAGTGCTGCCGGAAGGCGCAGGTCAGTCATGCGTCAGCTCGTTTCCAGTTGTTCGAGCTCGATGTACCCACGTCGACCCCACGCCGTTCCCACATGTCGACTCAACCCTCCGAATGACCACCGAGCGTAGCCGCAGGACAATTTCGGGGCTCTCGCCGCCCAGAACCGTGATGGACTTCTCGAACCGCTTGCGTTCGTCAGTGCCTCTATCGGCCTGCAAGCCCCGCCGATGAAGGACCGGAGCCGAACGGCGCCGACAAGTGGCGAAGCAGCACCGATCCGGGCCGTCACTAGGCTGCCCGGGCTGCCCGAACCGGTAGAGACTGGCCGAGCACGAAGGGGACTGGTGGTGGGACACGAGCATCCTCGGGAGTCGCCGGCCGGATCGGAGCGGATCGCCGTCGTGTACGGCACCCGACCGGAGGCCGTGAAGCTGCGCGGTGTGGTCGCCCTGCTGGGTGATCGCGCGTGTCCGATCCACACAGGCCAGCACTATGACCCCGAGATGGCGGCGGCGTTCGAATCGGGCATCGGATTCCCGCCGCCCGAGCACCGGCTCGCGATCGGCGGAGGGAGCCGCGGCCGCCAGATCGCCGACGCGACCGTCGGGCTCGAATCGCTGTTCGCGGCCGAGCCCTTCGCGGCGGTGGTCGTGCAGGGCGACACCAACACCGCGCTCTCGGGCGCACTCGCCGCGAACGCCGGTCGGCTGCCCCTCGTGCACGTCGAGGCCGGGCTGCGCTCGTACGACCGCGAGATGCCCGAAGAGCACAACCGCACCGTCGTCGACCATCTCGCCGATCTCTGCTGCGCCCCGACGACCACCAGCGAGGCGAATCTCGCGCACGAGGGCATCGTGGGCGCGGCGCGCGTCACGGTCACGGGGAACACCGTCGTGGAGGCGGTCCTCGCGCTCCGGCCCGACGCCGCGGCCACCAACACGATTCTCGCGGGACACGGCGTCGAGCACGACCGCTACGTGCTCGCGACGTTCCACCGCCCCGAGAACGTCGACGACCCCGACGTGCTGTCGACGATCCTGACCGAGCTCGCCGCGTTGCCGATCCCCGTGATCCTGCCGCTGCATCCCCGCACCGCGGTGCGCGCCGCGGAGGCCGGGCTCGAACCGCTCCTCGACAAGCTGCTCGTCACTCCCCCGGTCGGCTACCGCGAGTTCCTCGGCCTCATGGGCGCCGCCGCCTTGCTCGTCTCGGACTCGGGTGGCGTGCAGGAGGAGTCGAGCGTCGTGAAGCGCCCGGTGATCGTCGTGCGCCGCTCGACCGAACGACCGGAGGTGCTCGGCACCTTCTCGCGCCTCGTCCCCTCGGGCCCGGGCGTCGCCGACGCCGCGCGCGAATGGCTCGACGACATCGCCGCGGTGCACGAACGGCTCGCGAACCTGCCCAGCCCCTACGGCGACGGGCACGCGTCCGCGCTCACGGTCGCGGCGACCGATCGACTGCTCGCGTCGCGGTGACCGCGACCGGCTCCCCCGCACCGGCGGACGCGGGCGCCGGTCGCGACCACGAACGACGCC
>DAIQOP010000343.1:0-2641 GCA_036787815.1 Actinomycetota bacterium | reverse complement strand
GCCGAAAGCGTTCCCGGGCCGGGATCAGCGGGCGCGCAGGAACCAGCCGCGCGGATCCCAACGGCGCAGGGCGCCGACCTCGTCGGGCTCCGGTTCCGCGAGCTCGCCGACCTCGGTGGCGACCCGGAGCTCCCACCCGCACGCAACACGAGCCCGTTCGATGCGCGCGGCGATCGGCTCCGGGCCCGCGGGAACCGCTGTGAGCACGAGCTCGTCGTCGCCACCGGAGGGCGAACCGATCTTCTCGAGCAGCCCGAGATCGGTGACCAGCGCACGAACCGAGCGGCCGGGCGAGGTGACGTACCCACACTCCGCCGGGGTGCGCGTGGGGTTGAGCGTGGCGACGACGATGCACTCCGCAGCGACGCTCGCGACGTCGTTGCCGCCACCCGACCCGACGAGGAACGCGCCTCCCGGAACGAGCGTCGAGTTGATGTTGCCGAAGCGGTCGATCTGCGCGCCGCCGAGACAACCGATCGTCGTCGTACCCGCGCCACCCACCAACGAGCCGAGCACCGTCTGCGCGTCGGTGAGCATCGTGGCGCTCGGAAAGTTACGGTGGTTGAGCACGAACGGATCGGCCGGCACGGGCTCGTAACCCCAGAGCCCGATCTCCGCCGTCAAGGTCACCTCGGCACCACGACGCTGCGCGAGCTTCACTCCCAACCACGCCGAGAGGTTCGCGACGCCCGCGCCCGCGAGCACCGCGTCGGCCTCGATCGCATCGATGCGATCCGCGAGGTAGCGCGCGCCGTACACCGCCGCGCGCTCCCAACCGTTGGTCGGTGCGTCGAGGTCGGGCACGAACGCGGCTTCGTCGACCTGCCACGAGTCGGCCGCGGCACGCCCGCGCAACCCCGCCACCCGCTCGGCACCGAGGCGTTCGAGCCACGCTTCCTGGCTGTCGACCTCGAGCACCCAGTGCCGGATCCAGTCGTCGTAGCCGTCGCCGCGTGTGGCCGCGCGCGCCTCGACCCAGAAGTCGTAGTCCTCGCCGTAACCGTCGACGGGAAGCTCGCCGGCGAACAGCCCACCCGGATGCGCGCCGAGCGGAGTCTCGACCACCGCGAGCACGCGATGGGCCGGAATCTTCACCAGGTGCGACCACGGCCGCAGGTCGTCGACGATCTTCTCGACCGTCACGATCGCTCCCCGGCGGGCCGCCAGCGCCCCCCACACGCCCTCGAGCAACGGCGGGTGCAGGGCGATGTTGCCGGCGCGGTCGGCGACCGGTGCATGCAGCAGCGCGACGTCGGGCTGGAGCGGCGCGAGGAGCCCTACCTCGCCGAACGGTGAGTCGACGCGTGCGTACGCGGCATTCGCCTCCATCGACGATCCCGCGATCGAGCGCGTCGCGATCGCCGGAAGGCCGCGCGCGGCGGCCTCGAGGCGCTGCGCGAACGCGAGGAACGACCAATGCTCCACATCGACCGTCCCGCTCCGGTACGCGTTCGCGAACCACGGGTTGGGCGTGAAGTTGGGGAACGTGTCGCCCGAATAGCCGGTGATCACCTTGCGGACGAGCCCGCCGCGGAAGAACAGTGCGCCGAGGCTCGAAAGGCTCAGCATCACCAGCGTGAACTGCGGGTCGCGATCCCACCATTGCCGCACGACCTCGCGGGCGGCTGCGGTCCATCGGTGATGCCCGACCACGATGTGCAGCGTGTCGCCCGCATGGACGTGGCGAGCGACCGCCTCGGACAACGTCGTCTGCCGGTCGAGCATGCAACGGGGCAGGCTACGCGACAGCCTCTCGGCGCCCGCGCCATCCAATATCACGGCCCGCGCCATCCAATACCATGGGCCGGTGGGATCATGGGCCGGTGGGCTGGAGGGTCGAAGCACCGCTCGTCGACCGGTCAGGCCCCGTGACCCGCGCCGGCCCCACTCGGACGCCTCGTGAACAGGATCCCGCGATCGTGAGACGCGCGCTCGTCACCGGTGCGGCCGGCTTCATCGGCTGTCACCTCGTCTCGGCATTGCACGACACCGGCTGCGCGGTGACGGGGATCGACGACGAGCGATCGGGCGACTGGCACCGGGTCGAGGCACCGTGCACCCAGGTGCGCCGCGACCTCGCCGACCTCGCGCCCGACGAGCTCGCCGAGCTGTGCGGCGGGGTCGACGTCGTCTTCCACCTCGCGGCCGAGAAGCACAACTCGGCGAAGGCGACTCCGCAGAAGATCATCGACGTGAACATCTCCGCGACCCGCCGGCTCTTCGAGGCTGCGGCACGGGCCCACCGACCCAAGGTGGTGTTCACGTCGTCGCTCTACGCGTACGGGTCGATGGGGCCGGCGCTCATGCGCGAGAGCGACGTCCCCACGCCGACGACGATGTACGGGATGTCGAAGCTCGCGGGTGAGCACATGCTGCGCGTCGCGTACGACGACCACCGGCTCCCCTGGTCGGTCGCCCGGCTGTTCTTCATCTACGGCCCGCGCCAGTACGCCGGAGGTGGGTACAAGTCGGTGATCATCTCCAACTTCGAGCGCATCCGCCGCGGCGAGCGTCCGACGATTCGCGGTGACGGCAAGCAGGCGCTCGACTACATCTACATCGACGACATAACCACCGGGCTTCTCGCGCTCGCGGTGCCGGATGTCGCCGACGTCGTCGTGAATCTCGCATCCGGCGACGC
>DAIQOP010000006.1:24223-32404 GCA_036787815.1 Actinomycetota bacterium | reverse complement strand
CAGCCGTCAACGATGAGCTCGGGGTGCACGAAGGGCGTGTGGTAGTTCTCCGAGTAGTTCTCGACGATGACCTTCCAGTTGCTCGCGCACTCGTAGCGGTCGCGGTGCCCGAGCTCCAACCGCTCGAGTCGGTACGGGTCGACTCCGGCACCGAGCGGGCCGGGGTCGAAGTCGGCGGCCTCCGGGTCGAGGTTCACGAGCAGTTGCCGGGCGAAGGTGGTCGCCCGCACCTCGAACAGCCCGGAGCACGCGGGATCGAAGCCCTCGGGCTCGCCCACACCTGCCGCCCGCGCGAGCGAGCCGTCGAGCCGGTACACCCAACCGTGGTACGGGCACAGGAGCGCCCGCGCCGCGCCGCTCTCGGTTGCGAGAGGCGCACCGCGGTGCCGGCAGGCGTTGAGGAACGCCCGCAGCGTGCCGGCTTCGTCGCGGACGACGAGCACCGGCACCGACCCGACCGTCGTCGCGAGATAGGAGCCCGGCGTGCGGACGTCGTCGTCGAGCGCGACGCCGACCCACGAGCGGCGGAAGACCTGTTCGATCTCGATCGCGTGGTGATCGGGATTCGCGTACCAGCATCCGGGCAGGGTGCGGGCGCGTTCGACCGGCAGCCCGGCTCTCGCCTTCAGCTCCTGATCGAGGTCCGCCATCGGGCCCACTCTACTGACTGACCAGTCAGTCTGTAACCCCGGTCCCCGAACTGATTGCGTTCTGACCCCCCGACGCCGGCGTTTCGTCATCATCTTCGCCGCGCGCGCTGTCGCGTGACGCGAGCCGGGCCGTACAATGCGGTGTGTCCTCGGGGGCAGTGACCGCGCAAACCGACACGCCTTCCCGCCGCCGCACGTCGAGCGGGCGTGGCGCGTCGGGCGCGACGACCGGCGGCGCGATCGAGCTCGTGGGTCTCGAGAAGCGGTTCGGCGATTTCGTCGCCGTCGACGGCATCGACCTCTCGATCGGCGCGGGGGAGTTCTTCTCGCTCCTCGGCCCGTCCGGATGCGGCAAGACCACGACCCTGCGCCTCGTTGCCGGTTTCGAGCAGCCGACGGCCGGCGCGATCCTGCTCGACGGCGTCGACCTCGCGCGCACCCCGCCCCACCGCCGGCCCGTGAACACGGTGTTCCAGAGCTACGCGCTGTTCCCACACCTCAACGTCGAGGACAACGTCGCCTACGGGCTGCGGTGGCAGCACGGCGTGACGAAGGCCGAACGCAAGCGCCGGGTCGGCGACGCGATCGCGCTCGTGCGCCTCGAGGGGTTGGCGCAACGCAGGCCCGTGCAGCTCTCCGGTGGGCAGCAACAGCGGGTCGCGCTCGCCCGCGCGCTGGTGCTCGAACCGTCGGTGCTGCTGCTCGACGAACCGCTGGGTGCCCTCGACGCGAAGCTGCGCAAGGCACTCCAGCACGAGCTCACCGCGCTGCAACGCGATGTCGGCATCACCTTCGTCTACGTCACGCACGACCAGGAAGAGGCTCTCACGATGAGCGACCGCCTCGCGGTGATGGACCACGGCATCGTCGCCCAGGTCGGTCCGCCCCGCGAGGTGTACACGGAGCCCGCCAACGCGTACGTCGCCGACTTCCTCGGCGTGGCCAACCTGCTCGCGGTGGAGGCGCTCGGCGCGGCTCCCGGTGGCGGGCACCGCGTGCGACTCGAGGGGTTCGAGCTGCGCGCCGGGAGCGGCACCGTGAGCGGCACCGGAGCCGCGAAGATCGTGATCCGCCCCGAGCGCGCCCGCATCGTCGAGTACGGGCAGGCGGGTGAGAACCACCTTCCCGCGATGATCGACCGTCTCGTGTACCTCGGTGCGACCACGCAGGTCGTCGTGCGCCTGCCACACGGCGACACCGTGCAGGTGCTCGTCGCGAACACCGACGAAGAGATCGCGCACGAGCCGGGTACCGCCGTCACCCTGGTGCTCCCGGGCGACGCGCTGCGGGTGCTGCCCGTCGACGATCGCCTCGACAGTGCGAGCGGCGACCCGGTCGACCTGGCGGCTCGGGAGGCGGCCGAGACCCTCGGCGCTCGCGACGCGCCCGAGGTCGGATGACCGAACCGCTCCGGCTCGGGTTCATCGGGTGCGGGATGATCAGCTCGGCCCACGCGGCGGCGGTGCGCCTGCTCGCGGAGGACGGCGTGGTGCGGCTGGTCGCCGCGGCCGATCCGGACCCCGAAGGCATCGAACGCGTCGCGAGCATCGCGGGCGGCGTCGACCGCCGGAGCGCCGACGGGTACGACGTGATCGCCGATCCCGACGTCGACGCGGTCGTGCTCATCACACCGACGCGTTTCCATCGTGAGTACGTCCTCGCGGTCGCGGAGTCGGGGAAGCCGCTGTTCACCGAGAAGCCCCTCGCACCCACGTTCCCGGTGGTGCGGGAGCTGCACGCGGCGGTCGCGGCGTCGGGCATCGCCGCGCAGGTCGGGTTCCAGTCGAGGTTCCATCCGATCGTCAACCGGCTGCGCGACGTCATCGTGAGCGGCGAGCTCGGCGCACCGATGGGCTACACGCTGCGCGACGACCAGTACTGGCCGACGGGCGACGTCGTTCCCGGCCACACCAGCTGGCGATCGGATCTGGCGGAGGCCGGCGGGGGAGCGCTGCTCGAGCACTCGATCCACAGTTGCGACGTGCTCTCCTGGCTCTTCGGTCCCGCGGCGCGCGTGTACGCGACGAAGCGGCACGTCTTCGGGTACACGGTGGAAGACACCGCGGCACTCACGATCGAGCACACCGGTGGGGTGATCGGCAACCTCGTCACCGTGTTCAACGGCGTGCAGGGGCGCGAGGAACGCCGGCTCGAGGTGTTCTTCGAACGGGGTGCGCTCGAGCTGACCACCGACTTCATCGTGGGTGCGCCCGAGGATTCGCTGCTGATCCAGCGCCCGGGCGAGCCGGCCGAGCGCTTCGACATGACCGCGCTGCGCCGCGAGCACTTCGTTCGTGAAGGCGTCGATCCCGACCGCGTGGTCTGGGTGTACCAGTACTTCGCCCACCGGGCCTTCGCCTCGGCACTGCGTGACGGCCGCCCGCCGTCACCCGGTTTCGACGACGCGCTCCTCGCTCACGCGCTCGTCGAAGCCGCCTACCGCTCCTGCGCGAGCGGCTTCCCCGAGCTGCTGGCCCCCCTCCTCGCCTGAGCCGGGGACGCGCGCGGTCGGTGCTACATCTCGAGGGCGAAGTCTTCGACGGCGGAGCGTTTGTCGCCGCGGCGGAGCAGGCGGGGCCCGTAGACGGCGAGGAGGATCGCCACCAACGTGAACAGCAGCATCACCGTTGCCAGGGCGTTCACCGCAGGGGTCGCGGTGGCGCGCAGCGAGGAGTAGATCTTCATCGGTACGGTCTCGCTCGATGCGTCGGCCGAGAGGAACTGGCTGATCACGAAGTCGTCGATCGCGGTCGCGAACACGACCATGAGGCTGGCGAAGATCGCGGGGTTGAGGAGCGGGAGCACCACGGTGCGCAACGACTGCATCGGCGACGCGCCGAGATCCTGGGCCGCGTCCCCCTGCGCTCGCGCGGGTGAGACGCCATTGCACCCTCCCAGCTATACTGACTGGCGAGTCAGTAAGCGACAGCCTGCCGCGTTCGGCGATCTTATGCAACACCCTCGCATGCAAGGGGTCCGCTCATGAGCAGTCGGAACCACTACGACGCGGTCGTCGTCGGCGGCGGTCACAACGGCTTGGTCGCCGGCGCGTATCTCGCACGCGCCGGCCTGCGCACCGTCGTGCTCGAAGCGCGCGACGACACCGGCGGCGCCGCGCGCACGGAGGAACCCTGGGGACCTGAGTTCAAAGTGACGGCTCTCTCCTACGTGATGAGCCTCATGCCGCCCACGATCCTGCGCGATCTCGATCTCGGCCGGCACGGGTACCGCGTGCTGCCGATGGGCCCGTCGTACATCGCGTTCCCCGACGGGCGTTCGCTGCTCCTCGAGGACGAACCGAGTCGCAACGTGGAGGCGGTGTCGAAGTTCTCCCGCCACGACGCCGCCAACCTCGGCGACTACGAAGCGTGGCTCGCGGGTCTCGCCGACGTGCTCGGCCCGCTGCTGCTCACCACGCCGCCGAAGCTCGGGTCCCACCGGCCCCGCGACCTCGTCGACATGCTGCGCCTCGCGTGGGGCATGCGGGGCCTCGACGTCCGAACCACGGCCGAGGCCACGCGGCTCATGACCACGAGCATCCGCGACCTCCTCGATCGCTGGTTCGAATCGCCCGAGCTCAAGGGCGTGCTCGCGGTGAACGGCATCATCGGTACCTGGGCCGGGCCCGACGAGCCGGGCACCGCGTACGTGATGGCGCACCATTCGATCGGCGACGTCGGCGACGGTCACCTCGGCTCCTGGGGCTACCCGGTCGGGGGCATGGGCGCGGTCTCGGAGGCGATCCGCCGGGCGGCGGTCGGGTTCGGTTGCGAGGTGCGCACCGGCGCGCCCGTCGAGCAGATCTCGGTCGTCGACGGCCGGGTGCAGGGTGTCGTGCTCGGCAGCGGCGAGGAGCTGCACGCGGCCACGGTCGTCGCGGCCACGCATCCGCAGATCACCTTCCTGCGCCAGATCGAGCGGAAGCAGCTCCCGAGCGACTTCGTGCGCGACCTCGAGGGCTGGCGCAGCCGCAGCGGTGTCGTGAAGGTGAACGTCGCGCTCTCCGAGCTCCCCGACTTCATCGCCGATCCCGGCACCGAGCTGCACCCCCGCCACACGGGCGCGGTCGAGCTGTGCCATTCGATCGAGTACCTGGAGCGCGCGTTCCAGGACGCGCGCGAGGGGCGCGCTGCGACCCGTCCGTTCTCCGACGGCGTGATCCCCTCCACCCTCGACCCCTCGATCGCGCCCGAGGGCATGCACGTGATGTCTCTCTTCACGCAGTGGGTGCCCCACACGTGGTCGGAGGCACCGCACACCGCCGAGCTCGAGGCCTACGCGGATCGCGTCGTCGACGGGTACACGGAGCTCGCACCCAACTTCAAGCAGTCGATCGTGCACCGGCAGGTGATCGGGCCCTACGAGATGGAGCACGAGTACGGGTTGCTCGGTGGCAACATCTTCCACGGCGAGCTCTCGGCCGACCAGCTCTTCCACCTGCGTCCCGCGCCCGGCTACGCCGACTTCACCACCCCGATCTCGGGCCTCTACCAGTGCTCGTCGGCGACGCACGGGGGCGGTGGGGTCACCGGCATCCCCGCGTTGCTCTGCACGCGCCGCATCCTCGGCGATCGCCGCCGCGAGGGCCGTCGGGCACGGTTGCGGGCCTTCTCGCGTGGGAGTGGAAGGATCTCGTCATGAGCGACCCGACGCCGGCACCTGTTCGCCGCGAGGGTCTCACGGCGGTGCTCGACCCGACCGGCAGCGGGCGGATGCTGCCGCGCGAGGCCTACACCGACGATGCCGTCCTGGCGTGGGAACGCGAGCAGTTCTTCGCGCGTACGTGGTTGTGCGCGGGCCGGGTCTCCGACCTGCGCGAGCCCGGGCAACGGCGCGGCGCCCGCGTCGCCGGAGAGGGCGTGCTGCTCGTGCGGGGCGACGACGGCAGCCTGCGCGCCTTCGCCAACACGTGCGCTCACCGGGGGCACGAGCTGCTCCCGTGCGGCGCGACCGCCAAGCGCGGCGCGATCCACTGCCCGTACCACGCGTGGACGTACTCGCTCGAGGGCTCGCTCCAGGCCACGCCCCGCTTCGAGCCCCCGGCGGGCTTCGATCCGGCCGAGAACGGCCTCGTCGCGCTGCGGGTGGAGGAGTGGAACGGCTGGGCGATGGTGAACCTGTCGGGCGACGCGCCACCACTGAGCGAGCACGTCGGCGCGCTCGACGGGATCCTCGCGAGCTACCGCTGCGATCAGCTCGTGTCCGGCGCGGTACACGAGTACGAGATGGCCGCGAACTGGAAGCTGCCGATCGAGAACTACCACGAGTGCTACCACTGCCCGGCGATCCATCCGGAGCTGTGCGTGGTGAGCCCGCCCGCGAGCGGCGACAACTACGACAACCTCACGCTGCCGGGCATGTTCGTCGGCGGCACGATGGATCTCGAGCCGTTCGCCGCGACCATGTCGATGGACGGCGCGAGCGGCGGCGTCATCTTCCCGACCCTCGACGAGCAGCAGCGGCGGGAGGTCATCTACATCGGGCTCTTCCCCAACCTGCTGATCAGCGCGCACCCCGACTACGTGATGACGCACCGCATCGAGCCGCTGAGCCCATCGCTGTCGTTCGTGGAGTGCGAGTGGCTCTTCGACGCCGACGCGGTTGCCGCCGAGGGGTTCGACCCGTCGTACGCCGTCGACTTCTGGGACGTCACGAACCGCCAGGACTGGTCGGCCTGCGAAGGCGTCCAGCGGGGCCTGGCCTCCCGGGGCTACCGCCCGGGGCCGTTCGCGGCCCAGGAGGACGCCGTGCGCCAGTGGGTCACCCTCATCGCAAGGTCGTACCTGTCGGGAGCACTCCAGCGGACTTGATTGGTCGCACTCGCTGCGCTCGCCGCTCCGGGCGCGGGATGGGAGCGGGCGTGGTCGCTCGTTCGCTTCGCTCACCGCTCGCGGGCCCGAGATCTCCAAACCGTTGCCAAGAGGGTGCCGGTCGGCTACGTTACTGACTGATGCGTCAGTAGGTTTCTGCTGACCCATGAGTCAGTAGGGCTCCGGGAGCTCCGGGAGAAGGTGGACTGATGGCCCTCATCAATGCATTGCCCGTCACCGACGAGGCAGTGCTGAACGGGCTGATCGAGGAGCAGGAACGGCAGTTCTGCGATCGCATGCCGCGTTCGCAGTGGCTGCGGCGTGAGGCACGGGGGGTGCTGGCCGGCGGAGTCGCGTCGAGCTGGCAGGCCGCGCCACCCCAGGCGGTATGGATCAGTCACGGCCTCGGCTCCAAGGTGTACGACGTCGACGGCAACCAGTACGTCGACCTGCATGCCGGATTCGGCGCGATGCTCGTCGGCCACGCGCACCCGGCCGTCGTGCGGGCCGTGCAGGATCGCGTCACGCTGGGCACGCACTTCGCGCAACCCACCGGCGACACGATCGTCGTCGCACGTGAGCTGGCGCGGCGCTTCCACCTCCCCTTGTGGCGGTTCTGCAACTCCGGCACCGAAGCCACGATGAGCGCGATCCACCTCATGCGTGTCGCCACCGGGCGCGAGCGCATCATCAAGGTCGAGGGCACGTACCACGGCCATCACGACGCGGTCGAGGTGTCCGTGTACCCCGACGTCGCCGACGCCGGGCCCGCGGGCCATCCCGTGTCGGTGCGCGATCACGACGGCGTCCCGGCCGACGTCGCGCGCCTCACGATCGTGGTCCCGTTCGGCGATCTCGATGCCGTCGAACGCGCGTTCCTCGAGTACCCCGACGAGATCGCCGGCATGATCATCGAGCCGG
Organism: Actinomycetota bacterium; assembly: GCA_036787815.1. Classification (GTDB taxonomy): domain Bacteria; phylum Actinomycetota; class Acidimicrobiia; order IMCC26256; family PALSA-610; genus DATBAK01. The sequence goes on along the minus strand of DAIQOP010000006.1, from coordinate 25,023 downwards.
TGATGATGAACATCGGCATCATCGAACCGCCCGACGGCTACCTCGCGGGGCTGCGCGAGCTGTGCCACCGTCACGGCGCCTACCTCACCTTCGACGAGGTGAAGACCGGCTTCGCGACGGCACCGGGCGGCATGATCGAGCGCTCCGGAGTGGTGCCCGACATCGTGTGCCTCGCCAAGGCGCTCGCCGGCGGCCTTCCGTGCGGGGCCATCGGTGGCAGTCACGAGATCATGCACCTGATCGAAGACGGCCGCTACGAGCAGGTGGGCACCTTCAACGGCAACCCGCTCACGATGGCCGCGGCACGCGCGACGCTGCTCGAGGTGCTCACGCCCGACGCGTACGCGTGGCTCGACACGCTGCGCGCCGCGATGGTGCGGGGCGCCAACGACGTGCTCGAGCGCTACCGACTCCCCGGCTACGTGAAGGCGCTTGGGGCCAAAGGCTGTGTCGTGTTCTCGTCGAAGCGACTCCGCGACTACCGCGACTTCGTCGACTACGACGCGCGCTGGGGCCACGCGCACTGGCTCGTGCAGCACAACGGCGGAGTGTTCCTGCCACCGTGGGGCAAGTGCGAGCAGTGGACGATCTCGGTGCAGCACACCCTGGACGACGTCGAGCGGTTCATCACCAACCTGGAGACGTTCGCCGTGTCGCTCCGGGGCGCCCGCTAACGGAGCGATCGCAACCACCGATCCGAGAATGAAGCTAAAGGTGAAGTGCATGCGAGCGCGACCATGAAGGCCGGAGCGATCGCAACCACCGATCCGAGAATGAAGCTAAAGGTGAAGTGCATGCGA
>DAIQOP010000006.1:19333-24123 GCA_036787815.1 Actinomycetota bacterium | reverse complement strand
GCGCGACCATGAAAACAGTCGCCGATGTGTTCGGCGAGGTCGGCCTCCCGGCACCGATGTCGGAGCTCGCGGCGCGCAAGTGGGACGTCATCGTCGTCGGCGGCGGGCACAACGGCCTCACCGCGGCCGCATACCTCGCGCAGGCGGGCAAGTCGGTGCTCGTGCTCGAAGCGCGATCACGCCCCGGCGGCGCGTGCACGCTCGAACGCCCCTTCGACGATCGCGGTTACGTGGTCAGCCCGTGCGCCTACGTCGTCGGGTTGCTCGACCAGCGCGTGGTCGAGGAGCTCTCGCTCCGCAAGCACGGGTACAACGTGTTCGTCGCCGACCCCGGCATCTGGTGCCCGTTCGACGACGGCACCTCCTACGTGCAGTTCCTCGACCACGACCGCACCGTCGCGCATCTGCGCGCCAACGGCTTCGGCGACGCCGACATCGCGGGCCAGTTCGCGTACGAAGACTTCTTCGACACCATGCGGCGCCGCCTGCGCGAAGGCACACGCGACGCGTGGGAAGGCGATGCGCCGACCCGGGCCGAGCTCGAGGAGCTGCTCGGCAACGACCGGGACATGATCGACGCGTTGTTCGAGACGTCGGTCGCCGACGTCGTCGCCCGCTACTGCAAGGACGAGCGCCTGCACACCGCGCTCTACGGCCAGGGTGTGATCGGCGCGTGGGCCGGCCCGCGTGACCCGGGCACCGCGTCGATCAAGCTCATGCACTTCTCGGGTGTGCTCGAGGGCGTGCCGATGGCGTGGGGCTACGTCGAGGGCGGCATGGGTCGTATCTCGTTCGCGATCGCGGAGGCCGCTCGTGAGGCGGGCGCGGTGCTCGTCGCCGGCGTTCCGGTCGGCGAGATCCTGCCCGGCGAGGGTGTGCGACTCGCCGGCGGCGAGATCGTGCGGGCACCGGTCGTCGTGTCGAACGCGGACCCCAAGGTCACGGTCACGCTGCTCGGTGGGGCCGCGCCCGCAGCGATGAAGGCAAAGGTCGATGCCTGGCGGGTCGAGAGCCCGGTGCTCAAGCTCAACTGCGGCCTGAGCCGTCTCCCCACGTGGACGGCCGCGCCGAACGACGACTATCCGTGTCGCGCGCCGGTGTCGATCGCGCTCCCGATCGACGAGGCGCAGGCCGGTTTCGAGGCGTGCACGCGCGGTGAGCCGAGCCCGGGATTCGCCGAGCTCTACTTCCAGAGCGCGTACGACCCGACGGTCGCACCGACGGGTAAGCACACGATGAGCGCGTTCGTGCAGTACGCGCCGTACACGCTCGCCGAGGGCGACTGGGATACGCGGCGCGACGAGATCGGCCGCAAGGTCATCGAACTCATCGGCCGGTTCTCACCCGACATCGGCGACTGCGTCGAGGAGATCGACGTGCTCGGTCCGCCCGACATCGAGCGCCGGGTGGGCCTCACCGGCGGCCACATCTTCCAGGGCGAGTGCATGCCCGATCAGATGTGGGGTGGCCGCTTCGCGGCCCGCACCGCGGCGCAGGGCGTCTACCTCTGCGGCGCGGCCACGCACCCCGCGGGCAGCGTCATCGCGCTCAACGGTCGCAACGCCGCCATGGCCGTGCTCGCCGATCTCGACGGTCGAGGCGCGCACCTACCCGGTTGAGCCGAGCGTCGAGATCGCGGTGGCGAGGCGGTCGACGATGGTCTCGAGCTGCGCGTCGGTGACGACGAACGGGGGGCCGAGGAGAATGACGTCGCCGTTGGTGCCGTCGGCGCAGCCGGTGCTCGGGTAGACGAGCAGGCCGAGATCCTTCGCGGCCGCCGTGACGCGCTCGGCGACCTGCGCGGAACGCGAGAAGGGTTGCTTCGTCGCGCGGTCGGCCACGAGCTCGATACCGGCGAACAGGCCGCGACCCCGCACGTCGCCGACGGGCTCGAGCCCGGCGATCCGCTCGGCGAGGAGCGCGTGCAGCGTGCGGCCCGACACCGCAGAACGCTCGACCAGCCCGTCGTCGCGCAATCGGTGCAGCACCGCGAGCGCGACCCGCGCACCGATCGGATGGTGCGACCAGGTGAAGCCGTGCACGAAGCCGCCGTTCGCCTGAACCTCGTCGTGCACCGCGCCGCTCGCAATGGTGAGCCCGAGTGGCCACGAGCCGTTCGACGCACCCTTGCCCGCGACGAGGATGTCGGGACGCACCCCCCAGTGGTCGCACGCGAACCAGGTGCCGGTACGACCGAACCCGGTCATCACCTCGTCGGCGACGAGCAGCACGCCGTGGGCGCGGCACACTTCGGCAATGGCGCGCCAGTAGTCGGCCGGCGGCTCGGCCGCGCCGAGCGCGGCGCCCGCGATCGGCTCGGCCACGAACGCTGCGACGCGGTCGGCGCCGATGTCGTCGATCGTCGCGTCGAGCTGGGCCGCGAGTTCCGCGCCGCTCGACCGTTCACGGTACGGATATGCGGGTGCAACGTGCACGGACCGGCCGAGCCACGGAAGGTAGGGCGTCCGCAGCGGGTCGCGGCCCGACACGTCGAGGGCGCCGCGGCTGTTGCCGTGGTACGAGCCCCGGCGAGCGATCACGATGTGCCGGCCGGGCTGCCGCCGAGCGAGGTGGTACGCGCGTGCCAGCTTCAGCGCGGTCTCGATCGCCTCGCTCCCTCCGCTCACCGGGTACACGCGCGCGTCGTCCACGGGCACGAGGGGGGCGAGCTCGCAGGCGTACTGCTCGAGCGCGGCGGTGGTGAACTGCGTCGCGTGCACGTAATCGACGCCGGCCGGGTCGGTGGCGGCATCGCGCAACGCGTCGAGCACCGCACGATCGCGATGCCCGACGTTCACGACGATCGCGCCGCCGCAGCCGTCGAGGTAACGACGGCCGCCGGCGTCGACGATCTCGCAACCCTCGGCGTCGACCGCGGCCGGCAGATCGCGGCCCCGCCCGAAGACGCTGCTCATGCGGCTCCGACCTTGCTCATTCGGCTGGCCAGGCATGCCCCCGCCTGCGGTCTGCGCCTGGCTGCTCATGCCCTCGGAACGGGTGCCGCCTCAGCGATGGCGGCTTCGAGGATGGTCAACGCGATGTCGGCCTGGCGCTCCGTCACGGTGAGCGGAGGTGCGAGGCGCAGTGACGCCGGCCCGCAGGTGAGCACGAGGAGCCCCCGACGGAACGCGGCCTGCTCGACCTCGTAGGCGACGGCGTGCGACTCGAACTCGACCCCGATCATCAGGCCGCGGCCGCGCACCTCGCGGATCTGCGGGCAGCGACGCTGGAGGTCGACGAGGCTGCGCTGGAGGTAATCGCCGACGCGCTGGGAGTTCGCGGCCAGCGAGTCCTCGACGAGGTCGAGTGTCGCGAGCGCGGCCGCGCAGGCGACCGGATTCCCGCCGAAGGTCGAGCCGTGCTTCGCCGGACCCCACGAACGCATGAGCTCACCGCGTGCGATCACCGCAGCGAGCGGCATCCCGCTCGCGAGCCCCTTGCCCGCGAGGATCACGTCGGGCTCGATGCCCTCGTGCTCGACGGCCCACATCCGACCGGTGCGCCCGACTCCGCTCTGCACCTCGTCGGCCACGAGCACGATGCCGTTCGCGGTGCAGAGGTCGCGCAGCTCGCCCAGCCAACCGGCGGGCGGCACGAGGTAACCGCCTTCGCCCTGGATCGGCTCGACCACGATCGCCGCCACGTCGCTCGGGTCGCAGAGGTGGGTGAAGATCACCCGCTCGATGTAGCCCGACTCGCCGTAGGGAGCGTGGAACACGCCCGGCATCGGTGCTCCGAATCCCGACCGGTACTTCGCCTTGCTCGCGGTGAGCGAGAGGCTGCCGAGCGAACGGCCGTGGAACGCGCCGAGGAAGGCGATGACGTTGGGCCGACCGGTCGCGTAGCGGGCGAGCTTGATCGCACCCTCCACGGCTTCGGTGCCCGAGTTCGCAAGGAAGATGCGCGGGTCGTACACGGGCGCGCTCGCCGCGAGCCGCTCGCAGAGCTCGATGTACACGGGGTGGTACCAGTCGCTGGAGCAGTAGTGCACGAGGGTGCGCGCCTGCTGCTCGATCGCCGCGGTCACCTGCGGGTGACAGTGGCCCGTGGCCGTGACCGCGATGCCCGCGTTGAAGTCGAGGAAGCGGTTGCCGTCGACGTCTTCGATCACGAGCCCGGCGCCGCGCTTGGGCACGAGCGGGTACACGCGACCCATCGACGGGCTCACGATGCGTTGGTCGCGCTCGATCATCTTCCGCGCCTGGGGCCCGGGAAGGTCGGTGACGACGTGCGGAACGGTCGCGGACGCGAGGTCCAACACCAGCTCGCTCACGGGGACTGCGGTCATTGGTTGCTCGTTTCTGCGACGGTGCTCGTTTCTGCGACGGTGCTCGTTTCCGAGGCGGTGCTCGTTTCCGAGACAAGGGTCCGGGACTGTTCCCGGAGGTACTGCTGGAGGTAGTACGGACCTCCACCGGCCTTGCCGTTGGTGCCGGAGCCCTTCCAACCACCGAACGGTTGGACGCCGGGCCACGCGCCGGTGGTGGCACCGGCACGGCGGTTCACGTAGACGACTCCCGCCTCGACCCGTTCGAGGAACTCATCGACCTCGGCGGGGTCGGTGCTGAAGAATCCGGCCGTGAGGGCCAGCGGGCCGGCATTGGCCAGCCCGAACGCCTCGTCGAGCGAGTCGACCGCGGTGAGCGCGATCAGCGGGACGAAGAGCTCGGTGCTCCAGAGCGCGCTGTCGCGGGGCACCTCGACCACCGTCGGCTCGAGGTAGTTGCCGCGTGCGAGATCGCCGTCGACGAGCCGGCGACCGCCCACGAACACCTGGCCGGTTCGCCGCG
>DAIQOP010000006.1:10050-19323 GCA_036787815.1 Actinomycetota bacterium | reverse complement strand
TCTTCGACCGCGGCCTCGAAACGCGCGACGGCGGCTTCGTCGATGACCGGCCCGAGGTACACGCCGCGATCGAGCGGGTTGCCGACCACGACGGCACGGGTGCGTTCGACGAGCGCGGTGACGAACGCGCCGAACACTGAACGGTCGACGTACGCGCGTGACGCGGCCGAGCACTTCTGGCCCGAGAGCCCGAAGGCGGAGCGCAACGTGCCCTCGGCCGCGGCGTCGATGTCGGCCTTCGCCGACACGATCACGGGGTTCTTGCCGCCCATCTCGCAGATCACCGGCTTGGGGTACTCCGTGGCGAACGACCGGTAGATCTGCATCCCGACGTCGTAGGAGCCCGTGAACGTGAGCCCGTCGACGCGAGGGTCGTTCACGAGCGCGGCACCGACGGTCTCGCCGGGCCCGGTCACCGCGTGCAGCACGTTCGTGGGCACACCGGCCGCGTGCATCGCCGCGACGGTCATCAAGCCGGTGAACCCCCCGGCTTCGGAGGGTTTGAGCACCGCCGTGTTGCCGGCGACGAGTGCGGCGCCGAGCGGCCCGGCGGCCAACGCCATCGGGAAGTTGAACGGGGAGATCACGACCCACACGCCGTACGGGCGCATCACATCGCTCGTGATCTCGCGTTCGGAGAGGCGCCCCATCGGCATCGTGAAGCCGTTGTGCTCCTCCATCTGGTGGCAGTAGTACCGGATGAGGTCGGCCGATTCCTCGACGTCGCCGAGTGCTTCGAGGCGGTTCTTCCCGACCTCCATCGCCATGAGCGCGGAGAGCTCACTGCGGTGCTCCGAGATCTGGTCGGCCGCGCGGTGCATGATCGCGACCCGCTCCTGCCACGGCGTCGCCGCCCACGCGGGCGCGGCGGCGCGCGCCGCGGCGACGGCGTCGGCAACGTCGTCGGCCGACGCGCACGCGAACCGGCCGATGACGAGATCGCGGTCGATCGGCGAACGTTCCTCGAACTCCTGGCCCTCGATGCCGGCGCGGTGCTCGCCGTCGACGAGCGACGAGTGGTCCTCGCCGAGCCATGAACGCGCGATCGCGATGCCCTCGTCGTACGCCTCGTGGAGCGCGTCGTCGTCGGTGCTCAACGTCGCGTAGGTGACGCGAAAGCTCATCGGCCGTCCTTTCGGTCGGGCGCGGCGCCGGCGTTCGCGGCGAGCGGCCATCGGGGCGAGGTGGTGCGGGGCGGGACGAGCGTGGCGTGCGCGTGGATGAGCCGGGGCTCGCCGCCGGCAACGGCCTTCGCGAGGGCGCGGCCGTAGTCGTCGCCGAGACCCACGACCCGTTCGGCCGAGATGCCGAACCCCTCGGCCACCGCGACGAAGTCGACGGGCGAGAGGTCGCAACCGTTGTCGGGGTCGTCTTCGCGCCCGTAGCGCAACATGCCGTAGCCGCCGTCGTCGACGACCACGACGGTGAGCGCGAGTCGCTCCTGCGCCACCGTTGCCAGCTCGCCGAGCGCGAACAACATGCCGCCATCGCCGATCACCGCGACGACGGGGCGTTGCGGGCCGACGGCCACCGCGGCACCGATCGACGCCGCGAACGCGAAGCCCAACGTGCCCCAACCCATCGGGTAGTGGAGCCCGCGCTCGCACTCGACCGGAAACTGCCCGGAGAGCCAGTACCCGGCGATGCACATGTCGGCGAACACGATCGAATCGTCGGGAAGCGCAGAACGGGTGCGTTCGAGGAACTCGATCGCGGGCGCGGAGTCGGAGTCGTGGCGCAGCTCGTCGCGTACGGCCCGTGCGATCGCCGGTACGTCGTCGACCCACGGCGTTCGCCGCGGGACCGGGAGCCGCGACAGCTGCGTACGTAGCGCGCGAAGGGCCGCGCTCGCGTCGGCCTCGACCACGGTGTCCATCGAGTAGTTCTTCGTCGCGTCGGCCTCGTCGATGTTGATCGCCGCGCGCGCCTCGGGAAGGGGCAGCCGCCAGCCCATCGTGTTCATGTGGTCGAGGTCGCTGCCGATCACGAGCACGAAATCGGCCTGTTCCACGAGCGCGGTGACGGCGGGCTCGTGCGGCGGTGCGCCGACGAGCAGCGGATGGCTTGCCGGGAGCACGCCGCGCGCCTGGAAGGTCGCGATGACCGGTGCGCCGAGCGCGCGGGCGACCATGTCGATCTCGCTGCCGGCGTCGCGGGTGCCGCCACCGATCCAGAGCAGGGGCCGTTGCGACTGCGAGAGGAGTCGGACCAGCGGGTCGGCCACGCTCAACGGCAGCAGTTCGACCGCGTCGGGGTACGGCGCCGCGGTTTGCATGAGCGGCGCCTCGGCGATCGTTGCCGTCAGCAGATCCGTGGGGACGCCGAGGTACACCGGGCCGCGTGGCGCGCGGCGGGCGAGCGCGAGCGCGGCGCCGACGGCCTCGGAAAGGTCGTCGGCGCGACCGACCTCGACGCGCGCTTTCGTGACCGGCGCGAACAGCGCGGCCTGGTCGGTGCATTCGTGCAGCACGCCGCGGTAGGTGCCGGGCCTCCGCAACGTGGTGGCGATGTCGGACGCGATGACGACGACCGGGGAGCGCGATGCCCACGCCTCTCCCACCGCGCCGAGGGTGTTGGCCGCGCCGGGGCCGGTGGTGGTGAGCGCGACACCCGTTCGGCCCGTCGCGCGTGCGTAGCCGTCGGCCGCGTAGGCGCAGCCCTGCTCGTGGCGCGAGCCGACGAGGCGGATTCCCGCCGACGCGCACGCGGGCCACAGCGCGAGGTTGTGCACGCCGGGCAGGCCGAAGACGGTGTCGACTCCGCCGGCGCGCAGCCGATCGGCGATCGCTCCTGCCCCGGTCTGACTCATACTTCGGCTCTCATGCGGCTCCGCCCTTCGGCATGCGCCCGCCTCCGGGCGCCGCCGTGCTTGCCTCGACGGCGGGCCGGTTGTCGATCTGGGCCTTCTGCAGCCGGCCCGAGAAGTCGATGTAGACCGACTTCGTCTCGCTGAACTGCTCGAGCCCGCGCTTGCCGGCCTCGCGGTAGCCGTTGCCGGTGTGCTTGGTGCCGCCGAAGGGCAGATGGATCTCGGCGCCGATCGTCGGCGCGTTCACATAGACGATGCCGGTGTCGATCGCGTGCACCGCGCGCATCGCGAGGTTGACGTCACGCGTGTAGATCGCGGCCGAGAGCCCGTATTCGCAGTCGTTGACGGTCTCGATCGCGTCGTCGAACGAGTCGGTCTCGATGACCGTGAGCACCGGACCGAAGACCTCGTTGCGGGCGATGTAGGAATCGCGCGTCGCGCCCCGCAGGATCGTGGGCTCGAAGAACGCGCCGCCCTCACAACCTTCGACCTCGACGATGTGGCCACCGGTGACGAGCTCGTTGCCTTCACCGAGCGCGGTCTCGACCATGCCGGCGATGCGCTCCGCCGAATGGCGGTCGATCACCGGGCCGACGTCGGTGCCCGGAGCGACCGGGTCGCCGAGCACGAGCTCCTCGGCCCGTGCCTTCAGCGCGGCGACCAGCTCGTCGACCACGACGCGGTGCACGACGAGGCGCGACGTCGAGGTGCAGCGCTGGCCCGCGGTGCCGAATGCCCCGAAGAGCGCGCCTTCGACCACGAGCTCGAGGTCGGCGTCGGGCATCACGACCATCGCGTTCTTGCCGCCGAGCTCGAGCGACACGAGCCGAGGTCCGGTCGACATCGCCGCCGACGCGACCAGGCGCCCGGTCGGGACCGAGCCGGTGAAGCTCACGGCGCGGATACCGGGGTGCGACGAGATCGCCGCGCCCACGTCGCCGAACCCGTAGACGACCTGGATCAGGTCTTCGGGCACACCGGCATCGCGGCACGCGCGCGCGAACTCCGCGCAGCACTGCGGTGCGTGCTCCGAGGGCTTGATGACCACACCGTTGCCGGCGAGCAGCGCGGGGAAGATCTTCCACGACGGGATCGCCACCGGGAAGTTCCACGGGGTGATCATCCCGACCACGCCGACGGGGTGGCGCGTGGTGAAGCCGATCTTGTCGGGCATCTCGCACGGGTGGGTCTCGCCCCAGGCGTTGCGACCCTGACCGGCGATGTAGCCGGCCATGTCGATGGCCTCCTGCACGTCGCCGCCCGCCTCGACGAGGATCTTGCCCGCCTCGCGGCTCACGAGCGTGGCGAGGGCGGCCTTGCGCTCGGCGAGGATGTCGCCGACCGCGGCGATCACCTCGGCGCGCCGTGGCACCGGCACCTGCGCCCACTCGCGCTGGGCTGCGGTCGCGCGTTCGACCGCACGGTCGACGTCGGCCGGGCTCGAGACGTCGAACTCGGCGATGACCTCGGCGGGGCGCGCCGGGTTGACACTGGCGAATCGGTCGCCGGCCACGGCGTACCTCCTGTTCCGGAGCGACGAAACTATTGTAACGTATGTTCCGAGCGTGCCGGTTGGGAGTCCGCCGGATGCCTGCGGGCATGCTCCTGGAGGGACCATGACGCCGACGGGCCGCCGCCCCGTCCTCGACCTCATCGCCGACGCCGCGAACCGGTTCACGCCGTCGGAGCGCCGGGTGGCCGAGGCCGTCATCTCCGATCCGAAGGTCGTCGCGTTCGGCACGGTCGCGCAGTTGGCCGAGATCTCGGGGTCGAGCGGCCCGACGGTGCTGCGCTTTGCCGCGAAGCTCGGGTTCGAGGGCTTCGTCGAGCTCCAGGCCACCGTGCAGGAAGAGATCGCCGACCAGCTCCGGCCGGCGACGCAACGCATTCGCGAGCGCCCGCTCAGTGACGTGATCGGGCGCACGCTCGCGGCCGACCTCGACAACGTGCGTTCGACGCTCGGCGAGGTGGATGCGGTCGACTTCCGTACTGCGATCGACCTGCTCTCCGATCGGCGCCGCCGCGTGTTCGTGATCGCGAGCGAGGTCTCCGGTGGTGCGGGGCAACTGCTCGCCGGCCAGCTCGACCTCCTGCGCGACGGCGTGTTCCAGATCACCGGCACGCCCGTGAAGGTGTCGCGCGACCTCGTGCGGGTCGAGCCGCTCGATGTGGTCATCGTCTTCGATCTCCGCCGCTACGAGCGGTGGCTGCTCGAGGCGACGGCGCGCGCGGCCGACACCGGCGCGACGCTGATCGCACTCACCGACGGGCGGCTCTCACCCCTTGCGGAACGGGCCGCGCTCACGTTCGTCGTCTCCGCGCGCGGCGTCGGTCCCTTCGACAGCGTCGTCGGTGCGATGTCGTTGGTGCACGCGCTCATCGCCGCGGTCGCGGCCCGCCTGCGCCGCAGCGCGACCGGCAGGCTCGACGCCGTCGAAGCGAGCTGGCGCGCCGGCACCGATCTCGTCGAGGAGTAGGTCGCCGATCAGCGCGTGTGTCGCGCGTGGCTCTTCGCCGCCGTCGCGTCGACGGCGACACTCACGTCGCCGGTCTGCGCCCATCCGGGGTTCACGAGAACGGTGAACGTTCCGGTCTCGTCGAGCACGACGTTGAAGTTCGCGCCGACGTAGCCGTGCTCCACGCCGTCGAGGATGAAGCCGTCGGGCTTCACGACGACGACGTCGAACAAGCCGTCGGTCATCGAGATGTTGGTGACGACGATCGTGCGCTGGTCGCCCGACGTGCCCTCGAACCTGAGGAACGCGTTCTGGCCCGGGATCGTGAACGACGCCGTTTCCGGCTGCCCGACCGTGATCGGGCTGTCGATGTCGGTGACCGTGAAGACTTGCACCGTCGTGGTGCCGACCCACGGTCCTTGCCCGTCGGGGTCGATGATGACCGTCCAGGTGCCGGTCGCGTCGAGCGCGGTCGCGTCGAGGAAGCTCGGGTTGACGACGAAGCAGCTCGTCGACGCGAGTTGGCTGCCGTCCGGGCGGACGAGGTCGATGTAGCAGCCGTCGCCGATCCGGTAGTCGGGGAGCAGGACCGAGACCCGTTGCCCGGTCGTACCGGCAAAGTGGTACAGGGCCCGTTGGCCGGGCGTGCGGATCGTGAGCGCGTCCGGAGTCCCGTCGGCGGTGATGGGTCTGGACACGTCGACGACCCGGAAGACCTGGGCGCGGAACGAGGCGGGGATCGCGCTGCCGTCGCGCTCGGACGCTCGCAGGTAGTAGATGCCGTCGGTCGGGATCGTGACGACGTCGATGAACCCCGACGACGGCGCGCCGACGCACTTCGACGCGCTGAGGTGCGTTCCGCCGGCATCGACGATCGACAGCGCGATCCGGCATCTCGGCGCGACGTCACCGTTGGTCGCGAGCGCGCTGTAGCGCTCTCCGGCCCGGGCCAGGAAGCCGAACCGCGCGACCTGATGCGGCGCGGTGATGGCGATCCGTATCTTCTTCGCATTCGGTGTGATGCTCGCGATCGATCCGGTGCTGGTGACCGCGACGCGCAGCGTGCCGGTCGCCGACGCGCCCGCGACGAGCTTCACCTTGTACGTGCCGTCGGCGCCGAGTACCAACGGTCCGACCGAGGCGCTCGTGCCGGCACACACCGGACCGGTCACGCCGGTGCCGTCGGGGGCGAACACGCGGAGCTGGACGTCGCACGCGGCGGCGAACGTCCCGTCACCGGTCGCGATCGAGACCGGTTGCCCCGACAGGCCCATGAACGAGACGACCCCGGTTACGCCTCCCACACCGAACGACAGGGTGACGGCAGGTCCGTTCGGGGAGGCGTCGGCCCGCAGCCTGCTCGCGCCGGCCGCCGAGACCGGCGCCGTCGACACGAAGCCGCTCGCGAACACCGCCCCGACGACGAGCGCCACGACCGCGCGAGACGGTGTGAGCCGCACGCGCCGCCGATCTGCTGATCGGTCTCGTGCCACGATGCCCCCCGTCCCACGGTCCGCCCGGCGCCGGCCCGCGCCAGTCACGGCACGGGCAATCTTACGGGCCGTCGACGATCCGTCGACGGGCGGCCTCGACGGCGCGGTGCTGGAGGGCCTTGACCGCTCCGGTGCTGCGGCCGAGCACGGCAGCCGTCTGCTCGATGCTCAGGTCGGCGACGAGCCGCAGGAGCAGCACCTGGCGCTGGGCCGGGGCGAGATCGGCGAGCATCTCGCGCAGCTCGCCCTCGGAGACGCGCGAGAGGGCCTCGGCCTCGGTGTCGTCGGCGGCCCGGCGGGCGACGATGCCGTCGAGCGGTTGCTCCTCGCGCCGCCGCCGGTGGTGATCGACCGCCTGGTTGTGCGCGATCGTGAAGATCCACGACCGGAACTGCGACTCGGTGCCGTGGAAGCGATCGATGTGCTCGTACGCCGCGAGCAGCACCTCGTCGACGAGGTCGTCGGCCGCGTTGCCCACCTGCGCGCGCAGGTAGCGGCGCAAGGGGAAGATCAACGGTCGGAGGAGGTGCTCGAACGCCCGCGAGCGGCCCGGTCCAGGCTGCGCCGACGCCGACAACGCGGCGGCGAAGTGTCGGTCCACCCTCCTGTATCGGGCGGCGCGGCGCTCGAAGTGAAGCGGCGCCGGTATTGGTCGAGCTCGGGAACCGGCGAGCTCAGGAAAGCGTGACGGTGGTGCGCACCACTCCCGCACGCGGGTGACGGGCGGTGATCTCGACCGTGGTGCCCGCGGCCGCTTCGACGATCCATTCGGCCTTGGCCCGATCGGCCGTCGGATCGCTGACCGCGCCGAAGTCTTCGACCATCGACCGGACCCGGCTGCGGCCGGCGAGCTGCCCCAGCTCGATCCGCTCGGTTCCGCTCGCGAGTCGGGCGCCGTCGGGCAGCCCGATCAGGGCCTCCACGGGCCGAACGAGCTTCTTCTCCTTGGCCTTCTCGGTCACGTTGGTCGCGAGCCAGCCGTCGTTCTCGACCGCGACCCGCACGAGCCACGTCGTTTCCCCGAGGTGGCGCGCGTCGGCGAGCCGGATCCGCAATCGCGGGGTCACGAGCGCGGTGAAGACGTGGAAGTCGCTGTGCGGCGCGATCTCCGCCTCCATGAACTCGGGCGGCGCGTTGACCCATACGTGGAACGAGTCCCAGCCGCCGAGCTCGACCGGGCCGAGCTGCGGATGCTCGAACGGGTACCAGTCGACGAATCCCCGGCCACCGAGCGCGTCGTCGTTCCAGGCAAGCAGTGCGAGGTCGTCGGCGATCGGGTGGTCGGCGAACCAGTTCACGTAGTGGTAGTCGGTGATCCCGGCCCGCGGGAGCGGGCTCCAGAACTCGGTCGTCCATCCGAACACGCCGACGTGCTCGTAGGCCCACATGTCGGCCGCGCCGGTGATCACGTCTTTGGGGTCGTAGCGGAAGTCGTGGAACACCGACAGCGACTTGTAGCCGGTGATCGCGGTGGCCTGCTTGCCCAACTCGTTGTAGAGCCGCAGGTCGGCGGTGGGGAACTGGTCGTCGGCCCGGTCGTCGTAGGGGCGGAGGATCACGGCGCTGAAGGTGTGGTGCGCGAAGTAGGCGCAGATGTTCGGCCGCGCGCTCACGGCCGTCATGATCGTGTGCACCTCGGGCTCCGATGACGGGAACGGACCCGCGCCCTGCTGCTCGCCCTCGGTCCGCCAGTTCACCGGGAAGTTGCGATTGAGGTCGAGCGAGCGCGGGTCGTCCGCGTTCGGCACGAGGACGCCGTCGTAGTTGTGGATCGTGCCCTCGGCGACGAGGCGGTAGTACGGCCCGGGGCCGTCCTCGTCGGGTGCACGCGGCACCATCAACCGCGGATCCTCGGGCGCCGGCTTCCAGGCGCCGTTCGCGTCGACTACCCGCATCGTGAGCACCCGGCCGTCGCCGTCGACATCGCCCTCGGTCAGCCCGTCGGGATCGTCGGTCCGGGGCCAGCGGCGGACGCTCGACCGGAGGTAGGTCGGGGGCGTTGCGAGCGCGAGCTCGACCCCGTCGGGATTCACGCGCGGCACGACGTAGAAGGTGCGGGTGTCGACCGCGCGGGTGATCCGTTCGTCGCGGCCGTGCCCGGTGACGAGGTGGTGCAGAAGGTGCAGCGCGGCGGTCGACCCGGTGACCTCGGTCGCGTGGATGTTGGCGTCGACCCAGATCGCCGGCTTCTCGTCGTGCGGCCCGGTCGCGGAGTTGGTGACGGTCGCGAGCCGGACGTCGCGGCCTTCGTGCGAGCGGCCGATGCTCTCGAGGGTCACGAGATCGGGCCGGGCCGCGGCCAATGTGTCGAGGGCCGCCATCAGCTCGTCGTACCGGTACAGCTTGTCGAACCGCAGATCGTCCACGAGATCGAGGCTACCCATGCGTTCGGAGCAGACGCAGCGGCCGTGCCGAGAGCGAGGCAAACCGCGAAGCGCATGCGTATGCGACCGTAGATGGCGGAGCAGACGCAGCGGCCGTGCCGAGAGCGAGGCAAACCGCGAAGCGCATGCGT
>DAIQOP010000006.1:0-9950 GCA_036787815.1 Actinomycetota bacterium | reverse complement strand
CGTATGCGACCGTAGATGGCGGAGCAGACGCAGCGGCCGTGCCGAGAGCGAGGCAGACGGCGAGGAGCATGCGTATGCGACCGTAGATGGCGGAGCAGACGCAGCGGCCGTGCCGAGAGCGAGGCAGACGGCGAGGAGCATGCGTATGCGACCGTAGATGGCGGAGCAGACGCAGCGGCCGTGCCGAGAGCGAGGCAGACGGCGAAGCGCATGCGTATGCGTATGCGGCCGTAGATATGAGACGCGCGTACGCTGATCCGCATGACCGACAAACCGGATATGAAGCAGCGCAGCCGCGAGGTGACCGAGGGCAGGGGTCGGGCGCCGGCCCGCGCGATGCTCCGGGCGGTCGGGATGACCGACGCCGACTGGGGCAGCTCGCAGGTGGGCGTGGCGTCGTCGTGGAACGAGGTGACCCCCTGCAACATGCCCCTCGACCGCCTCGCCAAGCGGGCCAAGGAGGGGGTGCGCGACGCAGGCGGGTTCCCGTTCGAGTTCGTCACCATCGCGGTGTCCGACGGCATCTCGATGGGCCACGAGGGCATGCGCGGGTCGCTCGTGAGCCGCGAGATCATCGCCGACTCGGTCGAATGCGTCGTGCACTCGGAGCGGTTCGACGCGGTGGTCACGCTCGCCGGCTGCGACAAGAGCCTGCCGGGCATGCTCATGGCCGCGGCCCGGCTCAACGTGCCGTCGGTGTTCCTCTACGGAGGCTCGATCCTCCCCGGCCACTGGCGCGATCAGGCGCTCGACATCGTCAGCGTGTTCGAGGCCGTCGGCGCGTGCGCGGCGGGCACGCTCACCGAGAACGAGCTCGGAGAGATCGAGCGGCGCGCGTGCCCGACCGAAGGGTCGTGTGCGGGGATGTTCACGGCGAACACGATGGCGTCGATCGGCGAGGCGCTCGGCATGTCGTTGCCGGGGAGCGCGTCGGCTCCCGCGGTCGATCGTCGCCGTGACGACTTCGCGTTCGAGAGTGGTCGCGCGGTCATGCGCCTGCTCGAGCTCGATCTCCGGCCCCGTCAGATCATGACGAAGGAGGCGTTCGAGAACGCGATCGCGGTCACGATGGCGCTGGGAGGTTCGACCAACGCGGTGCTGCACCTGTTGGCGATCGCGCACGAGGCGCGCGTCGAGCTCGAGCTCGACGACTTCAACCGCATCGGCGCGCGCGTGCCGCACGTCGCCGACATGAAGCCGCACGGCAAGTTCCACATGACCGATCTCGACGGTATCGGCGGTGTGCCGGTCGTCATGCAGATGCTGCTCGAGGCGGGTCTGCTCAACGGCGATTGCCTCACCGTCACCGGCGCCACCGTGGCCGAGAACCTGGCTGCACTGAAGCCGCCGAAGCCCGATGGCATCGTCGTGCACCGGCTCGCGGAGCCGATCCACGCGCAGGGCGGCCTCGCCATCCTCACCGGCTCGCTCGCGCCGAAGGGCTCGGTGGTCAAGGTCGCGGGTATCGACACGCCCCGTTTCGAGGGCACCGCGCGTGTCTTCGACGGCGAGGTCGCGGCGATGGACGAGATCATCGCCGGCAAGATCAAGCCCGGCGACGTCGTCGTGATCCGCTACGAAGGGCCGAAGGGCGGGCCGGGCATGCGCGAGATGCTCGCGGTGACCGGTGCGATGAAGGGCGCGGGCCGGGGCACCGACGCGGCGCTCGTGACCGACGGTCGCTTCTCCGGTGGCACGCAGGGATTCTGCGTCGGCCATGTCGCGCCCGAGGCCGTCGACGGCGGTCCGATCGCGTTCGTGCGCGACGGCGACCGCATCGTGATCGACGCCGACACCTATACCCTCGACGTGATGGTGTCGGACGCCGAGCTCGAGTCGCGCCGCAAGGACTGGAAGCTGCCCGAACCGCTCTACACGAGTGGCTTCCTCGCCAAGTACGCCAAGCTCGCCCAAGGCGCCGAGAAGGGCGCGATCACCAACTTCTAGGGTCCGGCGAGACGCCTACGCGCGACGGACGAAATAGATGATCAACACGATCAAGAGGATCACGACGAGGGTGCCAACACCGATAGTCATTGCGACCGACCTTTCGTGATCGTGACACCTTGCCCTGCGACAAGCAGTCGGTGGACTACTTCCGATGGAGCTCGTCCTTGGCCTTGTCGACGACCTCCTTGGCCTTCTCCTCGACCTTGTCGACCACCTCGCTGATCTTGTCCTTCGCGTGGCCGAGCTTCTCCTTGGCCTCACCCGCGCGACGGTCGGCCTTGCCTTCGGCCTCGAGGTCCTTGTCGCCTGTGAGGGCGCCGGCGGCCTCCTTCACGCGACCCTTCGCCTGATCGGTCTTCTCGCCCATCGTCCTGCCCTCTCGTCGTCGCCCATGGCGCCGCGGCCGAATGCCGGAAGCGCCCTTCCACGATGGCGCAGGAATGTCGGGCCTCGGTAGAGGCGATAGTCCCTCGCGTGAGAACGTGTCGAACATGCCGGAGATGTTGGAGGCCGAGATGGCACGCTCGGTGATCGGCGATCGCGCGCTCGGTCGCCGGATCGCGACCGTGGTGGCGACCGACGCGTGGTATCTGAAGCGCGGGTCGACGGCCGCGGCGATG
The DNA here is from genome assembly GCA_036787815.1 of Actinomycetota bacterium. Lineage (GTDB taxonomy): Bacteria > Actinomycetota > Acidimicrobiia > IMCC26256 > PALSA-610 > DATBAK01. The sequence continues at coordinate 7,380 of DAIQOP010000006.1, read as the reverse complement.
GCCGACTCGCTTCCGGGTCGCCGGTTCGCGTCGGCGCGCCGGATCGGCAAGCAGCTCCTGCTCGACACGTCGGGAGTGGGGCGGAGCCGTACGCCCGGCCCGGTGCTCGGCCTGCACCTGGGGATGAGTGGCCGGGTCGTGGTCGACGGCGAGTCGGCGGGCGACCCGTTGCTCTACACGAGCAACGCCGAGAATCCGGCATGGCTGCGCTTCGGGGTGGAGTTCGCCGACGGCGGGTCGCTCTGGTTGCGCGATCCGCGGCGGCTGGGCGCGGTGGAGCTCGATCCCGACGAGTCCCGGCTCGGCCCCGACGCGGCGACCCTCGACCGGCGCGCCCTCGACGTCGCGCTGGGCCGCAGCGGGGCGCCCCTCAAGGCGGTGCTGATGGATCAGTCGCGCGTTGCCGGGTTGGGCAACCTGCTCACCGACGAGATCCTCTGGCGAGCCGGTCTCGATCCCGAGCGCCCCGCGGCCGGCCTCGACGACGAGGAGCGCTCGCGCCTCGTCCGCACGATTCGCCACACCGTCCGTGTCCTCGGGCGGCGCGGCGGGTCGCACACCGGCGACCTCCAGTCGTCACGCTCGCGCGGCGGGGTGTGCCCTCGCGACGGTGCCGAGCTGCTGCGCCGCACCGTCGGCGGTCGGACTACGTACTCGTGCCCGGTGCACCAGCGCTAGGCGGGGAACTGTCGGGCGCGGAGCACGGCGGTGGCGGCTTGCGATCGCGGCGCACGAGCCCGCGCAAGGTCGCGACGACGCCGTTCGGCAGGTACGCGAGGCCGACCGTGGTCGCGATGCGGGCGAGGTTCGCCGACTCGGGGTACACGAGGTACATCGGTTCCCAGCGAGGTGCGAACTTCGACTTGAAGCGGAACAGGTTCTTCGCTTCGTAGACCGCGCCGCCGTGGTCGTACAGCCACCGCAGCGCGTCGCGCAGTCGGGAGTCGGCCTCGGCTTCGGCACCTTCGGGGACGGGCCGGTCGACGCACGCGAGCGGGATCCCGTTGAGGCTCGCCTCCTTGAGCCCGCGGTCGCGGAACGACTCGAGCGAGCGCACGATCAGCAGCTCCATCGTTCCCACCGGGCTGTCGGAGTGGCGCCGTACGAGGTCGAGGATCACCGCCTTGCCGTCGAGGTACGGGAGCCAGGTGGTGAAGGCGACGACCCGGCCGCCGACGAGCGCGATCCACGTCTCGTAGAGGTCGAAGGTGTCGAGATCGAGGCGCCCGAGCGTGAACCCGAGCTCGGGGCCGTGCTTGAGCCGGAGCCACTCGTCGCTGATCTCGCGCAATTGAGCGTCGACGGTCGGGGTGCGATCGGCGGAGCGGTACGGCATCACCACGACGCCGTCACGCTCGGCGCGGTGGTTGTTCTGCCGGAGCTTCGCCCGCTCCTTGCCCGCCGTGCTGAAGTCCTGGAGATCGACGACGGCCTCTTCGCCGATCGCCACCGACTCGAACCCGAAACGCCGGGCATGCTCGGCCGTCGCGTGCGACGCGGCGAGGAGCACCGGCGTCCAGCCGTGGCGCTCGCACGTGGTGACGAAGTCGCCGAGCGCCTGTTGCTCGGTGCCCGGCTCGCCGACGGGATCACCGACACCGATTGCCACGCCGGAGATCTCGCGGTACCCGAGCAGCACCTTCCCGTCGGCCAGCTCGAGCGCGTCGTTCTCGGGCAGCCCGGCCAGCGCGGCCATCCCGGTGCGACCCCACTTGTCGAGGAACCGCACCCGCGCTCCGGTATCGGCGTGGTGTGTCAGGCGCGCCACGACGGGTTGCAGCAAGAGCGCGGCGAGCACGAGCAGCGACGCGGCGCCGAAGAGTTGCAGTGAACGGATGAACGCGCGCGCGAGCGCGGTGTCGCCGCCGGGCGCGGTCGTGAGGAAGAACGCGCTGCGCAGGATCGTCGAGATCCGGGCTCCGAAGCTGCGGTTCGGGAGTTGCTGGGCGAGCTCCGACCAACCGACGAGCCCGTAGAGGAGCAGCCCGCCGAAGAACCACGGGATCACGAGCACCGACCGCACGGTGAGGGGGCGCGCGTGGGCGACGAACGCGTCGCGGATCGTCCAGAGGTAGACGGGCGGAACGAGCGCGAGACCCGCGGCGATCAGGTCGAGGTTGCCCGCGAGATGCAGCACCGCCGACGCGACCGTGAGGAAGAGCGCGCCGACCCACGCTCGCCGGTAGCCGCGCGCGAGGCCGCGCGCGAGCAGGAGGAGCAGCAGGCCCGCGACGAGGAGCAACGCGCGCCCACCCTCACTCAGACCGAGGGGGAAGTTCCGCTCGAGAATCGCGAGATGCCCGCGCGTGCGGGGCACGACCGCGCCCACGACGTCGGCGAACGCGACGACGGAGATCGCCAACACGGCCCAGCGCCGCCGCCGCCGCCGTTGCTCCATCCCCAGCAGCGCGTTGTCGGCGCGGGGGACCGCACGCGGGGCCAGGAGCGCCGGGCGGCGACGCAGGCGCTCGATCAGATTGCGCCCTCCGGCGTCACGACGGCGTGCCACACCCACACTTTGCCCCCTCCGAGGCGAGTGCGGCGCTTCGCGTGGATCTCGGCACGGAATGATGGAGCAGCTGCGACCCCGGCTACCGGGGTGAAGCCATCCCAACCCGCCGTCGCAGATGCGACCGGATGCACCGTAGGGATGCTGTTTGCGCTCGACCGGCCGATAGGCGACACTATGAACCTCATGTCTTCCGCGACCTTCGCTCTGCTCGTAGTAGTTACCTAGCGCACGGCGTCGCTCGACGCGCCCGTGCGCTGCCCTGACCCCTCGCCCGTGCGAGGGGTCTTCTCTTGCCCCGACTTTCCTCGTTCAGGAGCCCCAGATGAAATTGACCGGCGCCCAGGCCCTCATCAAGAGCCTCGAGATGGAGCAGGTGGAGGTCATGTTCGGCCTCCCCGGCGGCGCCATCCTGCCCGTCTACGACCCGCTGATCGACTCGTCGATCCGCCACATCCTCGTGCGCCACGAGCAGGGCGCCGGCCACATGGCGTCGGGCTACGCGCACGCGACGGGGCGGCCCGGCGTGGCCATGGTGACGAGCGGGCCGGCGGCCACCAACATCGTCACGCCGCTCTGCGACGCGTACATGGACTCGATCCCGATCGTCGCGATCACCGGCCAGGTGCCGTACTCCGTGATCGGCACCGACGCGTTCCAGGAGTGCGACACCGTCGGCATCACGATGCCGGTCACGAAGCACAACTGGCTGATCACCGACGCCAATGACATCCCGCAGATCATCCGCGAGGCGTTCCACGTCGCGACCACCGGGCGCCCGGGGCCCGTGCTCGTCGACGTCCCGAAGGACATCGCCAATCAGGAGATGGACTGGTACTGGCCGGAGAAAGTCGACCTGCCCGGTTACAAGCCCACGGTCAAGGGGCACCCGAAGCAGATCAAGGACGCGGCGCGGCTCATCAACGAGTCGAAGCGGCCGGTGATCTACGCGGGCGGCGGGATCCTGAAGGCCCGCGCCGCCGAGGCGTTGCGCGAGCTCGCGGAGCTCGCCGACGTGCATGTGGTCACGACCCTGATGGCGCGGGGCTGCTTCCCCGACGATCACCCGCTCTGCCTCGGGATGCCGGGGATGCACGGCAACTACACCGCGATCACCGCGCTGCAGCGCGCCGACCTCCTCATCACGTTGGGCGCGCGTTTCGACGACCGCGTCACCGGCAAGGTGAGCGCGTTCGCGCCCGACGCGAAGGTCATCCACGTCGACATCGACCCGGCCGAGCAGGGCAAGGTGCGCCGGCCCGACGTCCCGATCGTGGGTGACTGCCGGGTCGTGATCGAAGAGCTGATCAAGGCGGTGCGGTCGGAGCAGTCGAAGCACGCCAAGCCCGACCAGACCGAGTGGCACGCGCAGGTGAACACGTGGCGCCACGAGCATCCGCTCACCTACGAGCAGGAGGAAGACGGGCCGCTGAAGCCGCAGTTCTGCATCGAGGCGCTGCGCGACAACACCCCCGACGACACGATCGTCGTGTCGGGCGTGGGCCAGCACCAGATGTGGTCGAGCCAGCTCTGGCACTTCAACCACCCGTACACGTGGATCAACTCGGGTGGTCTGGGCACGATGGGGTACGCGGTGCCGGCATCGATCGGGGCCAAGGTTGGTATGCCCGACCGCACGGTCTGGGCGATCGACGGCGACGGGTGCTTCCAGATGACCGCGCAGGAGCTGGTCACCGCGACGGCCGAGCGCATCCCGGTGAAGGTCGCGATCCTCAACAACGCGTACCTCGGCATGGTGCGCCAGTGGCAGGAGCTGTTCTACGGCGAGCGGTACAGCGAGGTGTACCTCTCACCCGACCTGCCCGACTACGTGAAGTGGGCCGAGGCGATGGGATGTGTGGGCATGCGCGTCGACACGCCCGAAGACGTCGTGCCGACCATCGAGAAGGCCAACGAGATCAACGACCGACCGGTCGTGATCGACTTCCGAACCGACTACCGCGAGAAGGTGTATCCGATGGTTGCCGCCGGCAGCTCGAACGACGACGTGATCCTCGGCCCCTCGACCGACAAGGCAGGCGGGCGATGAGCCGCATGAGCGCCGAAGAGCACCACCACATCCTCACCGTGCACGTCGAGAACAAGGCCGGTGTGCTCTCGCGCGTCGCCGGGCTGTTCTCGCGGCGCGGGTTCAACATCGTGTCGCTCGCGGTCAGCCCGACCGACGACGAGCGCTTCAGCCGCATGACGATCGTCGTCGACGCGGAGTCGTCTCCGGTCGAGCAGATCGTGAAGCAGCTCAACAAGCTCATCCCCGTGATCAAGATCACCGAGCTCGCTTCGGAGGAGGGTGTCGAACGGGAGCTCATGCTCGTGACCGTCCGGGCCACCGCCGAAGCCCGCTCGCACGTCACCGAGCTCACGGCGATCTTCGAGGCGAAGATCGTCGACGTCGGGTTCGACGCGATGACGATCATGGTCGCGGGTGAGCCCGACCGGCTCGACGCGTTCTCCGAGCTCGTCCGCCCGTTCGGGATCGTCGAGCTGCAACGCACCGGGCGGATCGCGCTGCCCCGCATCGCCCGCCAACCCGTCAAGCTGCGGGCCGTGCGGACGGCTCGGGCCTAGCCCGCGTAGCCTGTCCCGGCTCTCACCGAACGAAGGAAGACACCGATGCCCGCGACCGTGTACTACGACTCCGACGCCGAAACCGCGCTGATCGCCGACCGCAAGGTCGCGATCCTCGGCTACGGGTCCCAGGGCCACGCCCACGCGCTGAACCTCAAGGATTCCGGCGTCGACGTGTGCGTCGGGCTGCGCGAGGGATCCGCCTCGAAGGCCAAGGCCGAGGCGGCCGGGCTGAAGGTGTTGCCGACGGCCGAGGCCGTTCGCCAGTCCGACATCATCATGGTGCTGCTGCCCGACACCGAGCAGAAGAAGGTGTACGAGGCCGACATCGCGCCGAACCTCTCGCCCGGCGACTCGCTCGCGTTCGCGCACGGCTTCAACATCCACTTCAAGCAGATCGCGCCGCCCGCCGGCGTCGACGTGTGGATGATCGCACCGAAGGGTCCCGGACACCTCGTGCGTCGCACCTACGAAGAGGGCGGGGGCGTTCCGTGCCTCGTCGCCGTCGAGAGCGACGCCACGGGGAAGGCGAAGGAGATCGCGCTCGCCTACGCGAAGGGCATCGGCGGCACGCGCGCCGGCGTGCTCGACACCACGTTCGAAGAGGAGACCGAGACCGACCTCTTCGGTGAGCAGGTCGTGTTGTGCGGCGGGTTGGTCGAGCTCATCCGTAACGGGTTCGACACGCTGGTCGAAGCCGGGTACCAGCCCGAATCCGCGTACTTCGAGACGTTGCACGAGGTGAAGCTCATCGTCGACCTCATCTACGAGGGTGGTATCGCGGCGATGAACTACTCGATCTCCGACACCGCGGAGTACGGCGAGATGTCGCGCGGACCGCGCGTCATCACGGCGCAGACGAAGGCCGAGATGGAGCGCATCCTCGGCGAGATCCGTTCGGGCGAGTTCGCGCGTGAGTGGATCGCCGAGAACGAAGCGGGGCGACCCAACTTCAACCGCATGCGCGATGCCGCCGCGGCGCACCCGATCGAGAAGGTCGGTGCGGAGCTGCGCGCGATGATGCCCTGGATCGGCGCCGGCAAGGCACGCGTCCAGGACGTCAGCGGCGGTTGAGGGTTCGTGCAGGAACGCGAACGGAGGGCCGGCGCCCGCTGAGGACCGACCCTCCAGCTCGCTGGAATGATGGCTGTTACTCCACGGTGAGCGTGGCCGAGGCTCCGGTCTCGTCCATCGTGTCGATGTTCCGCGCGTACCCGTTCATGGTGTAAGCGCCCGGGGTGGTCGGCGCGGAGATATCGAGCAGGAGCTGCTTGGTCGCGCCCTTCTTCAGCGAGAACAAGCAGTAGAGAACGTTCATCGAACGGCGGCAGCTGCCACCCACCGGCTGCTTGACGAGCGTGAAGTTCATCGTGAGGATGACCCCCAGCGCCACGCCGGACATCGCCTTCGGGGTGTTGTTGGTCGCCGACACCGACAACCGCGAGACGCCACCGGGCGCCACGGTCGGCGGTGTGAACGCGAGGCCGGCGGTCGCTGCGTTGGCCAGGATGGTCTGCGTCACCGGGCCGCTGCTCGACGGGGCGTAGTCCGCGTCACCCGAGTACTCGGCGGTGATCGTGAACGTGCCGGGGGTGGAGAGGTTCACGAAGTCGAGTGTGGCCTTGCCCATCGCGTCGACCGACCAGCGCGGCGACGAGCATCAGGCCGATTGCATTGCGCCTGAACGTTGTCACCTTCACTGTTCCTCCCTGCACGCGGGCGACGCGAACGGTCGCGCTCCGCGTTGCCTCTTCAGTGAAGATCGACCAGGCCTCGGACGGCAGAGGCGCGGGATTCGAGTTGCGAGGGACTTTCGGCCCTCACGAACGCGTCAGCTACGCGGTACCTTGCTCCACGGGAGCTCCTTGTCGACACGTGGCTCGCCCGGGAGTCCGAGGATGCGCTCGCCGAGGATGTTGCGCATGATCTCCGACGTGCCTCCCTCGATCGAGTTGGCGCGCGCCCGCAGGAACATGTGTCGCGATTCGCCGATCGCGGCCGTGAGGCTGATCTCCTCGGGCCGGCGGAACGTGTAGTCGAAGCCCGCGAGCGCGTCGGCGCCGAGCAGGTTCATGCACAGCTCGTAGATGCGTTGCTGGTTGATCGCGAGCGCGAGCTTCGCGATGGAGCCTTCGGGCCCGGGGTTCCCCGACTTCGCCTTGGCGGCCGCGCGCATGTTGGTGAGGCGGAGCACCTCTTCGTCGATCCAGAGCTTCATGAGCCGGTCGAGCACCACCGGATCGTGCTCGCGTCGCCCCTGCCACAGGTCGACGGCTTCCGCG